>CAJQOS010000064.1 GCA_905479975.1 uncultured Puniceicoccaceae bacterium
GGGAAAGCGACAAGAGTGTCGCTTCTACGTTGGGCTTGGGTTGTGTGGGAAAGCGACAAGAGTGTCGCTTCTACGTTGGGCTTGGGTTGTGTGGGAAAGCGACAAGAGTGTCGCTTCTACGTTGGGCTTGGGTCGCGCTCCTAAAAACCGTCCGTAAACACGACTTCGTCGTAGTCCAACTGACCGCCGCGGGCGTTGGCATCTTTGAGGGATTTGCCGATTGGCAGCATCATGCCGATGATGTGATGCTCGGGCAGGTTAATGATTTCGGCGACTTTGGCGGGGTCGAAGCCGATCATGGGGCAGGAGTCGTAGCCCATGGATTTGGCGGTGAGCATGAGTGTTTGGGCGGCAATGCCGATCGAGCGCATGGCTTCGTCGCGTTGCAGGCCTTCGTTGTCCTTGTAAAAGGGATCCATCATCGGCACGAGCATGTCTTGCACGGGCTGTGGGGCATTCACCCAGTAGCGACCGCCGTCTTTGTAGGCGTGTAGGTCGGCGCAGAGCACGATTAAGATCGAGGCCTCGCTGATTTGTGCCTGATCCCATGCGGCGGCGCGGAGTGCCTCTTTCTTTGCTTGGTCGGTGACTACGACGAAGCGCCAGTTCTGCATATTAAAGGAAGTGGGGGAGAGTAGCGCCAATTCGAGTAGGGATTGAATCTCGACTTCAGTCATCTTGTGATCGGGATCGAAATGTTTTACGGAGCGGCGTTGGTGTATAGCAGTAGTAGTATCCATGGGGCGAGATGTTGATCAGTTTTCGATGAGAATCAAGTGATCAGCGATCAAAGCTTGCTTCGTTTTAAATTTGGGGTCTGCTAGTGACTCTTTCATTTAAACTCTTACCTACCAATTATGAGCAGCAAACTATACAACTCTATCATCGAAACCGTCGGCAATACGCCGCTTGTTAAAATCAACAACACCGCTGAGGGCGTGAATGCCAATATCTACCTAAAGTGTGAGTTCTTTAATCCACTCGCCAGCGTGAAGGATCGTATCGGTAAGGCGATGATCGAGGCCGCCGAGCGCGATGGTAAGATCGGCGAGGGGAGCATCATTATCGAGCCGACTTCCGGTAACACTGGTATCGCATTGGCGTTTGTTTGTGCGGCCAAGGGCTACAAGCTGATCCTCACCATGCCTGAGACAATGTCGGTTGAGCGCCGAGTGTTGTTGCGTATGTTGGGTGCTGAGATCGTGTTGACTCCTGGGCCGAAGGGTATGGGTGGAGCCATCGCACGTGCAGGCGAGCTCGTCGAAGAATACGGCGAAAAGGCTTACATGCCGCAGCAATTTGAGAATCCTGCAAATCCTGAAGCACACCGCTTGACTACTGCAGAAGAGATTTGGGAAGCAACGGATGGTAACATTGATGCCTTTGTCGCAGGTGTTGGCACGGGTGGCACGATCTCCGGTGTGTCTGAGGTCATCAAGTCGCGCACTGAGCTTTACACGGTCGCGGTTGAACCTGAAGCGAGCCCGGTCATTTCTGGCGGCAAGCCGGGGCCACACAAGATTCAAGGCATTGGCGCAGGCTTCATTCCGAAGAACTGCAACACCGACCTGATCGATGACGTGATCAAGGTATCCAACGAAAACGCGTTTGCCACTGCGCAAGCACTGGCAGAGAAGGATGGCATCCTCGGTGGTATCTCCACGGGTGCGAATGTCTGGGCTGCGCTGGAACTTGCAAAGCGCCCTGAAATGGCTGGCAAAACAATCGTGACTGTCGGTTGCAGCTTCGGTGAGCGCTACCTCAGCACGCCACTGGCTGAAAAGGCTCGCGAAGAAATGATCGCTGCCAGCGCAAGCTAAGCTCGATTCAAACAGATTCTAAACAAAAAAGCCCTGCTCGGTAACGAGCAGGGCTTTTTTGTTTAGAATCTGTTTGTTATGACAAACGTTGCACCCACTGGAGGTATTTAGTGTTCACATTCTCAGCTTTGACTGTGATCCATTCAGCTTTGGCGTCCGGGTGGTTGGCCAAAATATACGCTTTGATTTGCTGCAGATGGACGCCCAGGAATTTCACTGTGAGGCGCAGGCCTACTTGGTTTACGACTCTTTCGTCTTCGGTGTAAATCGACTGGATGGATTCGATTTGGACGCAGGCTGCTAGCTTTCGCTCGACAAGATCGTTGGCGAGGCGCTCTGCCACATCTTGATTGCGGCAAGTCGTCCAGCCTATGTATAATGTATTATTCATCAGGCGATTTTGCTGAGTGCTACGTTGTTAGTCAATTGGCATGCAACCGTAGCGCAGGTTCATTCGATGGATCGACATTTGGTATAAGAGATGCTTATTCTGTGGGGCTAGTGGCCTTTCCGGATCCGCAATAACCTCTACCTTTACAATTCAAATCCGGCCTTTGCGATCAGCACGACGAACTCACCTTTTTGACTGCCTTTGGCGACGCGGTCGCGCACTTCGCCGGCGGTGCCGGTGTGCACGGTCTCATGGAGCTTCGTGAGCTCGCGGCAGACGCTGATGCAGCGATCCGGGCCGAGGGTATCGACTAGGTCGTTGAGGAATTTGCCGATACGGTGGCAGGATTCGTAAAGGATGATGGTGCTTTCGAAGTCTTTTTGGGCTTCGAAGAAGCGTTTGCGGGCGGCGCTCTTTGGTGCGAGGAAGCCGACGTAGTAAAAGGAGTCGCTCGGCAGTCCGGACAGGGAGAGGGCGGTGATCACTGCGCTGACGCCGGGCGCGGTGGTGACTTTGAGCCCGCGCTTGCGGCACTCGCGCACGAGGCGGAAGCCAGGGTCGCTAATGGCAGGGGTGCCAGCATCGGCAATCAGGGCGATGTCTTCGCCGGCTTCCATGCGGTCGGCGATTTCGCCAGCCATGAAGCTTTCGTTCTGTTCGCGGTAGGATATGAGTTTTCCGTGCGCTTCGATGCCGAGCTTGCTCAGGAGTTTGCCAGTGACGCGGGTGTCTTCGCAGGCGATCGCGGTGCCTGCGCTGAGCACTTCGATGGCGCGCGCAGTGGCATCAGAGAGATTGCCGATGGGTGCGGCGACGAGCGTAAGGGTTCCGGAGGCTGGCGTGTCTGACATAGTGTGGGACTTTAGGTGAGTTGGAGCAAATGTCACAAAAAAAGCGCCTGTATGAAGCTCATACAGGCGCTGATATTAAAATGAATGGCTCGACTTAACCGCCGAATCCAGGGGCGCCGCCTTCCCAGTCAGCTGGGCGAGACCAAGGTAATTCTTGATCATCAGGGTTGGTGTCGAAGCAACCGCTGGTTGCGAGTGCGCAGAGCGAGAGTGCTAAAACGAGTAGGAGACGAGGAATCATAATAGTTGTGTGAGCGCGAAGCGATTAGTGCAGGATCTTGACAGTGTCGCCTTTGGAGAGGCGTAGCTTTGTGCCAGGCAGGATATTTGCGATGGCGAGCGTCTCAGTGACCTTTGTGATCTGAACTTTACCCAATGCCTTCAAGTCTTGGATCAGTGTGATTTCCGAGCCGACTGTCAGACCCAACGCTGGAGTGGAATTGAGGATGATGATGCCGTTTGCTGTGCTGATCGAGGCCACTGTGGTCTCTGTGCCAATGGATGCGGGTTGTGCAGCAGGTGCCATGTTTGGAGAGAAACCCGCTTTCTTGCTGCCTGAGTCTCCGTTGGCGCTCCCATTGCGGCTACTACTGCTGCTGCTGCTGCTGCGCCTGAGTGATTCCGCTGCATTCAGGTCTTGCTTGAGTGTATCGTTTGATTTCGCGAGCTCCTCGATGCGCTCGTTGAGTTGAGCGATCTCAGCCTCCTTGCTGGCTTCGGCCAAACTCTTCTCTGTCTTGACTAGATCCGCGCGTAGGCGAGTCGCTGCATCTTCCAGCTCAGTGATGGTGCTCTTTGTTTCTTTGAGCTGTTGCTGTGTGCGGGTAACTTCCTGCTTGGCAGTATACATCTCGGAGCGAGTCGACTCTAGCTTACCCTTGGTGTCGGCCAGTGACTTGCGCTCAGTGGAGAGCTGTGCTCCCAGAGAGGTGATTTGGCCATTGGCCGTCTCAAGCTCGACTTGAGTGGCTTGGGTCATGCCTTGGGACTGTTCTAGTTCTGCTTGCTTTTCAGCCAGTTTGCCCTTGGACATGAAGAACAAGGCGACTGCTGCGGCTGCTGCCAAGATGGCGACAATTCGAAGAATAAGTGATAGACTTTTCATTTATGATGTTTTTGGGGTCCTCAATGGAAGGACTATGCTGAGAAAAACTCTGTTTCGTGAATGGGGTTTTTGGCGTTTGCGCTGACTCCACGGTTGTTAGCTGCCAATCGAAGCAGCAATTTAAAGATCAATTCACTTTGCGATTCAAGACCCAACTTCGCAGCAATTGCATCTGCTGTTTGAGGGGTGCCTGCGCTTGCATGGATGTCGGCAACAATCTTCTGCTCGATATCAAGAACGGTCGCTGCGGCGGCCTTGCCTGCTTCCACGCCTGGTTGGTGATAGGCGTTGATGTTGACGAGGCTCGCGTAGAGTCCGACGGCACGCTCGAAGAGGGCGATCAGTTGACCGACTGCTTCTGGAGTGACCTCTTTGATCGTGATGGTGATCGACTGGCGACCGTTATCATACAGCGCATCACGGGTGCCGAGGAAGAAGCCTTGTAGGAAGTCGCCGCTGGTGAAGCCGGGTTCGACTTCGATGGAGTCGCCTTCGCGGTCCTTGAGCACTTCGATGAATGTGGCGAAGAAGTTATGCACACCTTCACGGAGTTGCTGCACGTAAGCGTGTTGGTCAGTCGAGCCCTTGTTGCCGTAAACGGCGATGCCTTGGTGGACGACATTGCCGTCGAGGTCTTTTTCTTTGCCGATCGACTCCATAACCAACTGTTGCAGGTATTTGGAGAACAGCATCAGGCGATCCTTATAAGGGAGGACGACCATGTCCTTCGCGCCCTTACCGTCGGTTGCGAAATACCACATCAACGCGAGGAGCGCTGCGGGGTTTTGTGCGGTGTCGGTCGAACGTGTGGCATCGTCCATTGCTTTCGCGCCGGCGAGCATGCGGTCGATGTCAAGGCCTTGGATAGCGGCAGGGAAGAGTCCCACGGCTGCGAGCTCGGAGGTGCGGCCACCGACCCAGTCCCACATTGGGAGGAAATCGAGCCAGTTGTTTTCTTTGGATACTTCGTGGAGTTTGCTGCCTTCGCCGGTGATGGCGATGGCGTGCTCTGCGAAGCTCAGGCCGGCGACCTTGTAGGCGGTCTCGGCTTCGAGCATGCCGTTGCGAGTCTCTGGTGTGCCACCGGACTTGGAGATAACGACGGCGAGTGTTTGACCAAGTTGACCGTCGAGTGCGTCGAGTGTGCGGTCGAGGCCGTTGGGGTCGGTGTTGTCGAAGAAGAAGAGCTTGATCTTGTCGGTCTTCGGGCCGCCGAGGGCGTCGGCCACGAACTGAGGGCCGAGGGCGGAACCGCCGATGCCGATCACGAGTAGGTTCTTGAATGCACCGTTGGCACCCTTCACGACGCCGTTGTGCAGATCAGACGCGATCAGCTTGATTTTGCCAAGGCAGGCTTCGATTTCGGCACCAATTTCGGCGTTGGGTGCCAGTGCGGCGTTACGTAACCAGTAGTGACCGACCATGCGGCCTTCGTCTGGGTTGGCGATTGCGCCCGCTTCGAGCTCTTGCATCGCTGTGAACGCTGCTTGCATGCGTGGCTCCATCTCTGCGAGGAAGTTGTCGCCGAAGTCGATGCGGCTAGTGTCGATCGCGAAATCGAGCTCGTTAAGATTGAGATAGTATTGTTTGAAGCGGTTCCAGGACATAATAAGTGAGGCTGCGCTACGCGCAGAGTGAAAGTGAGAGTGAAGGTGATTTTAGCTTTTCAGAAGTTTCAGCTGTTCAGGTTTTCAAATTTATCGGTGACAGCGCCTTCGGAGGCGGTGGCGACGGTGGCGGCGTATTTGCCGAGCACGCCGCGTTTGGCGCCTGCGCCAGTTGGTTTGAAGGCGGCCATGCGGGCGGCGTATTCGTCGTCGTCGATCAATACGTTGATGCTGTTTGCGACGGCGTCGATCTCGATTTGGTCGCCGCTCTTGACGATGCCGATTGGGCCGCCCTTCGCTGCTTCCGGTGTAATGTGGCCGACGTCGAAACCGTGACTGCCACCTGAGAAGCGGCCGTCTGTGATGAGGGCGACGTCTTGAATCAAGCCGCGACCTGCTACCGCGCTGGTGGGTGAAAGCATTTCACGCATGCCGGGGCCACCAACGGGGCCTTCGTTACGGATGACGACTACATCGCCTGCGACGACGTCGCCGCGAAGAATGCCAACGAGGGCTTCTTCTTCGCACTCGTAAACTTTGGCTGTGCCCTTGAAGTGGAGACCTTCGTTGCCTGTGATCTTACCAACCGCGCCTTCTGGAGCGAGGTTGCCGCGGAGGATGCGCAGGTGAGTGGTTGCCTTGATTGGCTGATCCCAAGGGCGGATGATGTCCTGCTCGTCGGGATAGGAAGGGTAAGGCTTTTCGTCTTTGAGCGATTCGGCCAGCGTCTCGCCGGTGACTGTCATGCAGTCGCCGTGGAGGAGGCCGCGGTCGAGCAAGATTTTCATCATCGGGCGGATGCCGCCGACGCGAATGAGGTGGCTCATGTTGTATTTGCCGAATGGCTTCACATCCGCGAGGAGCGGGATGCGTTCGCCGATTTCCTTGAAGTCGTCGATGCTGAGATCGACATCTGCAGAGTGCGCAATGGCGAGCAGATGCAGGATCAAATTGGTGGAACCGCCGAGTGCGAGGCACGTGGTGATCGCATTTTCAAAGGCCTTGCGCGTCATGATGTCGCGTGGCTTGAGGTCGAGTTCGAGTAGCTTGAGCACTGCTGCGCCGGCATTTTCGCAGTCCTTACGCTTGGCTTCGCCGATCGCGACTTGAGCACTGCTGCCTGGCAGACTCATGCCGAGTGCTTCGATCGCGCTGGCCATCGTGTTGGCGGTATACATGCCACCACAGGAGCCAGCGCCAGGAATTGCGTATTTCTCGACTTCTTTGAGCTCTTCGTCGGTCAGTTCGCCTTTGGCGTGCTTGCCGACCGCTTCGAAGACGGAGACGATGTCCATCGCGTTGCACTCTTCGTCTTTATCCTTGGGCAGGAAGCCTGGGAGGATGGTGCCGCCATAGACGAAGACCGCTGGGCGGTTAAGGCGGGCGAGGGCGATCATGCAACCAGGCATGTTTTTGTCGCAACCGCCGATGGCGACGAGGCCGTCGAAGCCTTCCGCCGCGACGACGGTTTCGATCGAGTCGGCAATCACATCGCGCGAGACGAGGCTGTAGCGCATGCCTGCGGTGCCCATGCTGATGCCGTCGGAGACGGTGATGGTGCTGAAGTTGACGGCTTTACCGTTGGCATTGTTGATGCCGTTGGTGGCATGCGCGGCGAGATCGCCGAGGTGCATATTGCAAGGGGTCAGATCACTGGGAGAGCTGGCAACGCCGATCTGTGGCTTTTTGAAATCGGCATCTTCGAAGCCGACTGCGCGCAGCATTGAGCGGGCAGGTGCGCGGTCGTCGCCGTCAACGACGATAGAGGAGTGTGGACGTGTGTTCTTGGGTGGCATGATAATAAAATTGAGACGGATTAAATAGTCGAAAAATAGGATTCTCGTTGCAGAAAGGCGCAGATAACAATGAATAGCGGGAACTTCGACAATACCCTTTTTACTCTTCAAGGCCTTAATTCACCATTTTACTGCTAACTATTAATCATGGAATTTGATCTCAATAAGACGCTTGAGGCACTTTTGCTCTCAACAGCAGAGCCGATTGACTTGAAAAGTTTGGCTAAAATCTTTGCGCGGTATCACTCCGAATTGGTGGAAGCCGCCGAGCATGACAAGGCCGCTGAAGGGGAGGAAGACGCGATTGAGCCGATCCCGGCGCGTGTCACTCCTGCTCAAATTCAACAGGCGATCACTGAGTTGACGGACGCCGCCGAGGTCGAGGACAAGGCATATCGCCTGATCGAGGGCCCCAGTGGCTATCAAATCGTCACCGCGCCGCAGTTTGCCGAGTTTGTGCGTTTATTACGTGGGGAGCCGCGCCCGATGAAGCTCAGCCCCGCCGCGCTGGAGACGATGTCGATCGTCGCCTACCGCCAGCCAGTGACCCGTGCGGAGATGGAGGCGATTCGTGGTGTTTCGGTCGATGGGCCGCTGAATCGCTTGATCGAGCTAGAACTGGTGCTGGTCACTGGCCGCGCCGAGTTGCCGGGCCGCCCGATTCAATACGGCACCACTGAGAAGTTTTTAGAATTCACTGGCATCAAGGAGCTCGACGAGTTGCCTGCTTCGGATGTGCTGAGCAACCATCAGATCGACGATTGGATGCGCCGCAGCGAAGAGCCGGAAGAATCAATCACTGATGAAGATATGGGACTCGCCAAGGAACGGAATCCTGACGAGCTACCGCTCGATGAAAAATTTGTAGAAATGGACTGGCAAAAAGAGAATGCCGAGAGCGATGCTGCTCCAGAAGAGGAATCACCGAATGTCTGAAGATATTAACGCCAAATTACTGCGTAATCGCAATGCGATCGACGCGATCGATAAAGAAGTCGTGCAACTGCTCAATGAGCGCACGCGCCAAGATGGGGGCCTCAGCGAAGCGCAGGTGCTCGATAAGGTGGCCGCTTTCAATCCCGGCCCGCTGTCGGATGCGACTTTGCAGGCGATTTATCGCGCCATGATGCTCGCGGGACTTGCCCCTGATGCGCAGCAGATCGACAAGGAAGTCGTCGATGCGCTTGATCTTAAAATCGTGCAACTCCTCAATCAGCGTGTGAAGCACGCTGGCGAGATTGGAAAAATTAAACACGCCAACGGAGCCGACTACTATGACCCGACCCGTGAAGCGCAGGTGATGGCAAAGGTCGCTTCGCTCAACCCAGGGCCGATCAACAACAGCACGCTGCAATCGGTTTACCGCGAAGTCATTTCGGGCTCCATCGCTCTAGAAAAGAAGCTGGTCATCGGCTACCTCGGGCCCGAGGCGACCTATACGCATCAAGCTGCGATCCGTAATTTCGGAGTGAGCCTCGACTATCGTGCCATCAAAACGATCCCCGATGTCTTTGCCGAAGTCGAAAGTGGCAGTGCTGATTACGGGGTGGTGCCGATTGAAAACTCCACCGAAGGCGCGGTATTTCACTCGATGGATATGCTGGTCGAGTCCGATCTGCATATTTGCTCGCAAGTCTATTTGCCGATTGAGCATTGCCTGATCTCGCAATCACCGCTCGACCAGATCAAGGAAGTGCGCTCTAAGGATCAAGCGCTCGGGCAATGCCGTGATTGGCTGCGCGGCAATGTGCCGAATGCAACATTGCTGGATGTCGTTAGCACTGGGGAGGCCGTATGCACCGCAAAGAAAGATGCCGCCGTCGGCGCCGTCGCCAGTTCACTCTCCGCGCAACGCTATGCAGTGCCGATTCAAGCGCGCAGCATTCAGGATCGCGACGACAACGTGACCCGTTTTCTCGTGATCGGTAAGACCCGCGCCAAACCGCTCGGCGAGGGCCGCGACAAAACCAGTTTAGTGATCTCGCTCAAAGACGAGCCCGGCGCGTTGGAAAAAACACTCCGCCCCTTCGGCTCACGCGGAATCAACCTCAGCAAGATCGAATCGCGGCCCACCCGTAAGCAGGCTTGGGCGTATCTCTTCTTCATCGACTTCATCGGCCACTACGACGAGCCGCACGTGCAGGAGGCCATCGCCGAGCTCGAAGAGCACTGCGACTTCGTCAAGTGGCTCGGCAGCTATCCGAATGATAAGCGTGGGTAGGGGCTTTCAATCAGAGTTAATGTTATGAGTGTTAAATACATTTTAAGAAAACCGAAATTGCCGGTGATCATTAATTTGGATGGTCATGTGATCGCGGGAACGGCGCAGAGTTTGGCAAAGTAACTCAGTCAATTTGAATTGAAGGTGAATAGTTCTTACGACGCGATTGACCAGAGTGGCGAAGGATTTGGGCTGTATGTGTATGACGATGGTTTTGCACTATCTCCGTTAGTCATGAAGAAAACATGGACGAAGCTGGAGTTAATCCAGCTGTATAATGGGCGTTACGTGAGGTCGTGCTTGGATTATTTAGGATGGAGCGGGAGGTCTCTTCGTCGACGCAGAAACAGGCGCTCAACGCGTTGGTGTTTGTCGCAGTCTTCGCAATCAAATCTCCTGCTGCTTACCTCCCAGGCAAAGTCCCTGCAAGCTTGCGGTCTGTTCGAAAGTGTAGCCAATTAGAGGGAGTTTATGTCGAACTCTCAACAACCTCACAATTGGCCTGAAGCGGCGCGAATGTTGTATACGCAAATGAGCGAAGGCTCGCTGCATACAAATGTCCGTGACTTGATGGCGGGAGCGCAG
>CAJQOS010000065.1 GCA_905479975.1 uncultured Puniceicoccaceae bacterium
TCGAGGTGGGATATTGGCTGCACCAATATTTATAGCCTACGAATTTGGAGCATGGGAGGCAAATTTGCCTCTTATGCTCCTTTATTTTTAACGCCTAGCCCGCGTCATGACTGATCACACGCAACGTGGGACGGGCTCTAATTACTATAGCCCTTGTCGTAATGCGTCATCAGCGACACGCCCCCGGAGTCGCCCAATCGATGACCTACAATACGCACAGATTCTGAGGCAGATTCGCCCCGTTGAACTATCTACTGGCACCTTTCAAAATAACCACTCCCCCACACACAAGTCTTTCTATGAAACGCATCCTCATTGCCTGCACACTACTCGCCTCGCTCTACTCCGGAACTTTAGCCCACGCGCAGGAGCGTCAACAAGCCCTTCAGGAATGGAGCGCCATGAAGTTCGGCCTCTTCATCCACTGGGGCATCTACTCGGTGCCAGCCGGCGTCTGGGACGGCAAACAAATCGAAAAACTCGGCGAGCAGATCCAGCGACATGCAATGATTCCGCACGACGAGTATGCGGCGCTCGCGGAGCAATTCAACCCGGTCAAGTTTGATGCCGACGCCATCGTCGCACTGGCAAAAAAGGCCGGCATGCGCTACGTCGTGCTCACCGCAAAGCATCACGACGGCTTTTGCATGTTCGAGTCCGAGCACACCGACTTCGATATCATCGATGCCACTCCCTACAAGCAGGACATTCTCAAACAACTCGCCGATGCCTGCCGCACCCACGGCCTGAAGCTGGGTGTTTACTACTCCACTCCCGACTGGCGCTTCAACGGCCCGAACCCGGAAATCAATCCGCACGACGGCAAGATCTCGGTGTTCAGCAAAGTCTCGCAAGCCAATGAAGACTACCAAGTCGCGCAGCTCAAAGAATTGATGAGCAACTACGGCGACATCGTAGAGCTGTTTTTCGACATGGGCGAGCCGACCCCCGCGCAGAGTAAGCGCTTTGCCGACACCGTGCACGCACTGCAACCAGACTGCATGATCAACGGCCGTGTCATGAACAACCAAGGCGACTTTATTACGATGCCGGACAACCACATGCCCGACGTGCCACTCACGCAATTGCCATGGGAATCACCGGGCACTTTTTACCACACATGGGGCTACAAGTCCTGGGTCAAAGGCGCACCGCTCGAAGAGCAAGTGCCGGCACAAATCAAGAAGCTCGTCACCATCGCCGCACGCGGTGGCAACTTCCTGCTTAACATCGGCCCGATGGCGGACGGCAGCGTGGTGCCCTACGAGGCCGACGTGCTCGAAGGCATCGCCGCATGGACCGCACAAAACGGCGACTCCGTGTTTGGCACCGGCGTCACCCCCTTTGCAAAGCTCAGCTGGGGCGAGTGCACCACCGGCGACAACAAACTCTACTTGCACGTGTTTGAGTGGCCCAAAGACGGCCAACTCTCCGTGCCCGGCCTGCAGAACAAAGTGACCGCCGCCTACCCGCTCACTCAGCCCGACACGCAACTCGCCTACCGCAACGGCAACCTCACACTCGACGGAGTCCGGCAGGATCCCAACGACACTGTGATCGTGCTCGAATATAAGGGCGAGCTCGACGTGCAACCCGTGCGCACCGAAACGAAGTCAAATGGCACGCTGTTACTCCGCGGCAGCGACGCGATTCACCACGGCAAATACGGCCGCGAAAGCTATCGCTCCATTCTTCCCGACTACTACCGCACATGGGATGTCGGCGCACTCGAAGCCGGCACTTACGACGTCTCTTTAGTCTATCAACTACGTGCCAAAGAAAAAGATTTCAAACTCGAGATCGCCGGTCAAACCCTCGACTTCGCCCTCAAAGGCAAAGCGGACAAGGAAGAATCCTTCATCATGGATGGCAACGAAGAGCTCTCGGAAATCTCGCAGACCACCAAGGGCAACTGGCAACGCGTGACCGTCGGCCAGATCACAGTTGGCGACGTCGCCCCGCAGACGCTCACCCTCCGCCAAGGACAAGAATTCGAGTTCCACGCCACACTGGACGCCTTCAAGCAGCAGGACCCCACCTACCGCTCCATGAAACTCGACATCAAAGCACTCGCGTTGAGCCCGAAGAAGCACTGATGCCCTTTCGGGACTGAGGCATTTCAGGCCTGAAATGCAACTCCCTCCTGCACATCCTCATACATAGGTCTGAGCATCTAAAGTTAGCGGTCAAATGCCCCTTCCCTGCGAAGGGAAGGTGGCTCGCGACCTGTCCGCCATAGCTTGAAGAGCGAACCTTATACATATTTTTATCTGTTTAAGTTAACGTTATGGATGATCTTTTCAAAACTCCTCCCCTGCGAAGGGGAGGTGGCTCGGTCTGCCGAGACGGAGGGGTTTCCGCTGTTATTTGAGCCAAGTAGGCAAAAAACGCTTAGGCTCGGCAGAGAACCCTTCCGTCTCGTCATCCCCCCCTGACGGCGAGAAAGCATCTTTTGTCCATTAGTTCGTTTATTTCATCTATGGCCTACCGTCACTAAAAGCTGTAGAATGGTGTATCCCCTCAAGGACTAAGACCATGAACCCATTCTACCAATTTACCCGCTTCGCGTGCGTCCTAATCGCCGCCAGTGCACTTTCACTCACCACGACCATCGCAACAGCGACGGCTCCGCGGCCCAACATCATTCTCGTTATGGCCGACGACATGGGCTGGGGCGATGTGGGCTATAACAGTAAGACCGTGACCTACGCCGACGGCACGCCTCACCTGGACAGAGGTTGGATCCAAACCCCAGTTATGGACAACATGGCTGACAACGGCGTGCGCTTTGATCGATTTTACTCAGCCTCTGCGGTCTGCTCACCCACGCGCTTCAGCTGCCTGACCGGACGCCACCCAGTTCGTGGGGGCATCGGCGGTGCGAATACAGGGCGCCTCGACTTTGACGAGACCGCACTCTCCGAAGTTCTTTCTGCGGAGGGCTATGCCACCGCTCACTTGGGAAAATGGCACCTTGGCATTCTCACCACTGAACGGCTCGACGGAAACAAGGGCGGCCTAGAGGATCATTTTGATCGCTACAGCGGCCCATGGCACCATAGCTACGATACTGTATTTGCCACTGAGTCCAAAGTGCCGACCTACAATCCGTATGGCAATTTCGACTATGACGGCGAAATGGATTTCAGTAATCCCAACCTATATAATGATCACGGCACGCGCTACTGGGAACTCCCCTACACTGGCGATCTAATTTCAGGTGAAGGCACCCCAGTCGTCCCAGATACTCTATTCGAGATCGCCACAAATTATACAAACCTCGCCGAAGATTATGACGGCGATGATTCACAGATACTCGTCAATCGAGCCATTCCTTTCATGCAGGATGCGGTCGCGAATAACCAACCTTTCTTTCTGGTTCTTTGGTTCCACACCCCACATAAGCCGGTCAAAGATAAAGACGATCCCAACGCTTCCGCCAACTCACAGAATGGCCTCAAGAATTCGATTCAAGATATGGATGCAGCCATTGGCCGCCTGCGGACCGAACTCGACACGCTCGGCGTGCGCGGCGACACGATGCTCTGGGTGACCAGTGACAACGGCCCCGAAAATGGAATCGATTCCCCTACGGATGAATCGAACAATGAAGCTGACAACACTTACCCACGTCCCCTCCGCTCCGGTCGCTATCTGGACCGCAAGGGTTCCCTCTACGAAGGTGGCATCATCGTGCCCGGCATCTTGGAGTGGCCTGACGTCATCACCAGCGGCAGCTCAACCAGCATGCCAGCCGTCACCACCGACTATTATCCAACGATCCTCGACTATCTCCAGCTAACCGTCCCAAATCAAAGAACACTCGACGGCATCTCACTACGCCCAGCAATTGAAGGCACCAGTAACACACGCTCCAAACCCATTATTTTCAGGCTAGGTGGCGACACCGCACTAACGACCAATCAATATAAATTGGTCAACCAGAATATCCGCAACAATGACCATCCACAACATGTGCCTGGAGAGCTGCGCCTCTATGATATGGTCAACATTGCCGCTGGCGAAGAACCCGAGCAAACTCCACTCGCCACCGCCTCGAATTACACCACGAAATCACAAGCCATTCAAGACCTCTACACTTCATTAAAAGCCGAGCATGATGCTCTGCTCGCATCGGTCAACAATGACACAAACTACATCCACAGCTCCCAACCGACCGTCACACTTAGCACTCCGAGTCATTCCGTAAACGCGCCTTTCACCGTCACCGCCACCTTCAGCGAGAGTGTCAGCCAACTACATGCGCACGAGTTTGTCGTGACCAACGGCACGCCGACAAACCTCTCCGGAAGCGGCACCACATGGACCGTCCTCGTGACTCCAGATGCCAGTGGCACAGTAACCGTCGATCTGCCCGCAGCTGCGGCCATTGATGTGGATGGCAACATCAACCCATCCTCGAATCAACTGAGCGTGACCTACACGCCCACGAATCCGAACGTGACACTCACCACACCCAGCGACCCCGTCAGCTCCAGTTTCGTTGTCACCGCGACGTTCAACGAAGACGTCACCGGCTTGATTGCGGATGACTTTAATGTGACCAACGGCACGGCCACCGGCCTCAGCGGCGGCCCTGAAATCTACACCGTCACGATCAATCCAACCGCGGCTGGTAACGTATTAGTCTCGCTCCCTTCAGACGTCGCAGAAGACGGCGACACCAACGGCAACAACGCCTCCAATTCACTCGACATTCTTTACCAAAGCGGTCCTGCACCGACAGCCACCCTTTCAGGTGTCTCCACAACCTCCGGCTCTTACTCGGTCTCCATCGCATTTAGCGAAACCGTGACCGGACTCAACGCAACGGACTTCTCTGTAAGCAATGGCGCTGCCTCAAACCTATCCGGCAGCGGTGCCAGCTACTCAGTGCTCATCGCGCCGACCGCAGCAGGCGATGTCACTGTGACACTACCGGCCAACTCGGCAAGCACCCCAGATGATAGCCAAGGTAACACGATATCCAACGCACTAGTTACCAACTATACTTCAGATGGCGGTGGCGGTGACAACAGCCCTCCAGCCACCGAAGCCACACTCACCACTGCAGCGGCACAAACGGTGGATAGTGATGGTAACGTGCCGGGCGACGGCTCCAACAATCTCGACAAGTTCAGCCCGACCGAAGGTGCCCCCTACACATCGACCACCTATATCCGAGGAGGAGGTAATTCAGCACGTAAAGTGCACGCCTTTCTACGCTTCGATTTATCCAGCCTGGCCGGCCAGCCAGTGGATGCAGCGACGCTCTCTTTCAATGGTTACAGCTTGGGTAGCAGCGACGTCAATTTGCAGATTCTCGCACTCGCAGCAGATTGGACAGAGAGTGGTTCCCCCGCCCCCACTTATGGCCATGCCACCGTCGGCAGCGTCATTGATGGCGGCGATATTTCCGCTGACCGCGATGCATCAGGCACCAAAGACTACAGCCTCGACATCACCACCATCGTGCAAAACTGGACAGACGGCACCTGGCCCAACCACGGCCTACTCTTGCAGCTCTCAGATCATAGCATCAGCAACGGCCTTGGCATCCAACCCTCCGGTGAAGGCGCCATCGAACTTGAGGTTCAAATGGTGCCACTCGTAATGGCAGAGGCCTACAATGGTCCAGGCGCCACCGACTTCACACTGCAATGGCCTTCTGTTGAAGGGCTCTCCTACGGCATCGAAGCGACCGACAACCTCGCGGGCACATGGGATCCCATCATCACGATTCCCGGTTCTGATACCGGCAGCAACGCTTACACCATCGATGACGCGATGGATGGCTTCGATCAGCGCTTCTTCCGCGTCGTCTATCCGCCAAGCGAGTAAGCTCAATCACACGTGGCAGAAAACGCGTGCATTTGATATTAACACGCAACACCAAAATCTATGAAGACACTGCAATACACCTCTTCGTTGATGTTCGCGTCTGCCCTACTCTGTGCCACGCATGCCATTGACGCCAAGCCCCACTACGAGCCCACATGGGAATCGCTCAACCAAGCGCCCGTCCCCGAGTGGCTCAAAGACGCCAAGTTCGGCATCTACACGCACTGGGGTCTCTACTCCGTGCCCGCCTACAAGACCAACACTTACGGCGCGGATATGTATTTCAGCAAAGAGCACGATGCCAAAGATAAGCAAATCCGCGCGTATCATGAAAAGACCTACGGCCCGATCGAAGAGTTCGGCTACAAGGACTTCCTACCAATGTTTACCACGCCGAAATTTGACGCGGCGGAATGGGTGCGCGTCATGAAAGACGGCGGTGTCAAATATGCCGGCATTCACGTCGTGCACCACGATGGTTACTGCCTGTGGGACAGTGCCTACACCAAATTCGACAGTATGGACACCGGCCCGAAGCGTGACATCTTCGGCGAAATCGCCGCCGAGGTGCGCAAGGCCGACATCAATCTGGTCGCGACCTTCCACCATGCCCGCACCTACGGATTCGGCTTTGACGATGCCGACAGCTACTCACCGGAAGAACGTGCCAAGCTCGACATCTTTGATCCCGAGCTCGACTACATGTATCGCAACCCGGAAACCGTCACCATCGAGGAGTTTGGCAACGAGTGGCACAGTAAAATCGAAGAAGTCATTGAAAAATATCAGCCGGACCTCATCTGGTTCGACGGCCTCAATGCAGCCAAACAAAAGGGCATCATGGACGAGGATCGCCTGCTGCGCTGCTTCGCAGATTATTATAATCAGGGCACCGACTACACCGATGAGCCTTTTATTTTTAACAAGCTCCCCTCCTCCCTTAAGTGGAACTTCCCGGTTGGGTTCGGCTACCGCACCTACGAAAACGCCCGTGATATGGAACTCGATCCGCGCGGCGACTGGAATATCGACCGTGCCATCGGCTACCCATGGACCTACGTTGAAAACAAGAAATACAAGTTCGACCACAACCATCACATTCGCAGCTTGATCGACATCGTGTCCCGCGGCGGCAGTTTCCTACTCTCCCTCACACCGAAGGGCGACGGTTCCATCCCACAGGCAGAAAAAGACATCATGGCAGGCATGGGGCGCTGGTTACGCATCAACGGAGATGCAATTTACAACACACGTCCTTGGAAGATCGCCGGCGAAGGTTACGGCCCGGAAGTCCTGCGCGTCGAAAAGAAAAAGATGACGGGCAAGCCGGGCCACACATGGTTGTATGAAAAACTCTTAAAAGCCCAAGGCGACGCGGTGCGCTTCACTAAAAATGGTAATACCCTGTATGCCACAGTCATGGGTGAGCCGAAAAGCGGCAGCATCACTATCAAGACGCTCGCCAAGGGCAACGTCGAGAAGCACGGCAAGGGCATCCAATCCGTGCGCATGCTTGGCACCGATGCCACGATCCAGTGGTCGCAAACTGCCGAAGGTCTGACACTACAATTCCCGGACACACTCCCCGGTGAAAACTGCTACAGCTTCGCCATCGAAGTGAACGGCACACTGGATGACAGCCCACGCGTCACCGTCGACGACGGCGAACCACGTCTGGGCGACTGGCCGATCTTCAAAACCACGCTGCTGTAAGCCAGCGATAATGATTCTCCCAAGGCGCGGTGCGAAATGCACCGCGCCTTTTTTGGGTGGTTCATGATGAAGCGGGAGGCACAGTCTTCGCTAAAGCTACGCCGAGGCACGTAACCTCCGAACTATCACCAGTAAAAAACTCCTTCCCTGCGAAGGGAAGGTGCCTCGCGAAGCGAGACGGAAGGGTTTCGGGCCGAACCTAGGGATATTTTTGCTCCGTCTGGCTCAAATAACTGTAAAAACCCCTCCGACCCCGCAGACGGGGGCACCTCCCCTTCGCAGCATATCCTTCTACATAAGTCGGAGGAGCGTGAAGTTCGCACCAATCAGCTCCTTCCCTTACCAAGGGAAGGTGGATCGCGAAGCGAGACGGAAGGGTTCTCCGCAGAGCCTGAGCGATATTTAGCAGCTTGGCACAAATAACCGTGAAAACCCCTCCGTCTCGGCAGACGGGGCCACCTCCCCTTCGCAGGGGAGGAGCTCTAAATAGGCCATTCATAGCGTCAACTTAAATAGACAAAGATATGTATAAGGATATGGCTAGAGGGGGGGGGAGCGCACAAGGCCTAGTTGATCCTTGAGTGCGGCGCGACCCCAGTCACTGCAAAAAAGAACGGCAGCTAAAGACAGCCGATTCAACGCACCCAAGGACCGGCTGCTTCAGCTGCCGCACTGAGCCCCAGTGGCAGAAGTCACAGTCTGTGCCCACAAACACGACATCAGTTCAGCTTAAGAGCTCATTTAGGTTAAAAAAGGCTCCGAGGTGACGCGCAAACGCGCAGGCCACGAAAAGACTCCCTTACAAACTCTCTAAGATGCGCTTGGTTTCGTCGCGCTTCTCAGTGGTCTCGGCGAGCTGCTTACGCGCGCCTTCGACGATCTTCGCGGGCGCACTATCGACAAACTTCGAGTTCTTCAGCTTGCCCTCACCCGCCGCAACGAGCTTGTTCAACTTTTCCAACTCCTTCGTGAGGCGTGCCTTTTCGGCTTCGACATCGATCGAACTGCTCAAATCGAGATACAAGGTGCCGAGTGGTGTGACGGCGGCTGGCAAGCCATCCGGCTGAGCGCCATCGACTGCGGTCAACACGATACCGGCAAGGGTTTGCACGAGGCTGGCATTGTCGGCGATCACTTTGACGGCATCCCCTTCGGCAGCGTAGAGCACAGCGACGTCACGCTTGTTCGCCAAATTATACTGCGACTTGAGCGCACGCGCTTGCGAAATCAATTCCTGCAGGCTGACGACACGCGCGGCAGCCGACTTATCGGCAGTGAGCGCGGCTTCCAAGTCGGCAGCACTGGTGACCACCGTGTTTTGAATGAATGCGACAGAGGCATCATAACCGAGCCCCTTCCAGAGTTCCTCGGTAATGTGCGGCATGACCGGATTGGCCAGCTGTAGCACTTGGCGAATCACCAGATCCTGAATTGCCAGGCAGTTATCACGCAGCGCTTCGTCCCCACGAAGTTTGCCCTTGGATGCTTCGACATACCAGTCACAGAAGTCGCCCCAGAAGAAGGCGTAGATCAGGTGCGTGAGCGGTGCGATTTCGTAGTTCTTAAAGCATTTCTCAATCTCAGCAGTCACTTCGATCAAGCGGCACAGAATCCAGTGATCGTAGTCGTCGCAGAGACTGGTATCGATCCGGCTCAGAATCGCGTCGAGGCTGGAGTTATCTGCCATTGGGCCAGACATTTGGCGGAAGCGCGACGCATTCCACAGCTTGTTGGAGAAATTGCGCCCAATCTGAATGCGCTCTTCGGTGAACAGAATATCGGACCCGGAAGGTGCGATATTACAGATACCGAAGCGCAGGCCGTCGGCGCCGTATTTCTCGATCAAATCGAGCGGATCCGGCGAGTTGCCGAGCGATTTGGACATTTTGCGGCCCTTTTCGTCACGAATCAGGCCGTGAATGAAGACGTTTTTGAACGGGATACGCTTGGCCAACTCTTCGTCGGACATCTCCTTGGTATCGTCACCATACAGCTCGATGCCAGCCATGATCATACGAGCGACCCAGAAGAAGATAATGTCGAACCCTGTGACCAACACAGAGGTCGGATACCAGAAATCGAGCTCCTTCTGTTGCTCGGCGGTCGGCTCGGGCCAGCCGAGATTCGCCATTGGCCAGAGATAGGACGACGCCCAGGTGTCGAGCACGTCTTCTTCCTGCTCCCAGTTTTCGGGGTCGGAAGGGCCTTCGACCGAGACGTGCACGTGGTCAGGATTTCCGAAATCGAGTTCAGTGTGCGGAATATCCTTCCGATACCAGACCGGAATGCGGTGCCCCCACCAGAGCTGGCGGCTGATGCACCAGTCCTGAATACCGTTGAGCCAGTGCAGGTAGGTCTTTTTCCAACGATCCGGATGAAATTTGATGGTGCCGTTTTCGACGGCACGCTTGGCCTCTTCGACCTTCGGGTATTTGAGGAACCATTGCTCAGAGAGGCGCGGCTCGATTGGCACATCACCACGCTCCGAGAAGCCGACGGTGTTTTCGTAAGGCTCG
Organism: uncultured Puniceicoccaceae bacterium; assembly: GCA_905479975.1. GTDB lineage: Bacteria > Verrucomicrobiota > Verrucomicrobiia > Opitutales > Coraliomargaritaceae > Lentimonas. Next base: position 10,071 of record CAJQOS010000065.1, read on the forward strand.
CGCTCGATCAGCAGGCCCATCTCTTCGAGCTTTTGAGTCGCCACTTTGCGTGCATGGAAGCGATCCATGCCGTCGAACTCTTCACCTGCAAGGTGGTTGAGCTTACCTTCGTGGTCGATCACTTCGATCACTTCGAGGTTGTGGCGCTGGCCGATCTCGAAGTCATTCTTATCGTGCGCGGGTGTGACCTTCAGGCAACCGGTGCCGAACTCGCGGTCGACATATTCGTCGCCGATGATGGGGATTTCTGCCTTTGGGAACGGACGCCAGACGGTTTTACCGATCAAGTGCTTGTAGCGCTCATCCTCAGGATGCACGGCCACGGCGGTGTCGCCCATCAGTGTCTCCGGGCGGGTGGTCGAAATTTCAAGGTGTGTGCGTTCACCGTCTGGCTGCACCAGCTCGTAGCGCATTTTATAGAAGAGGCCGCTCTGCGGCTTCATGTTCACCTCTTCGTCGGAAATCGCGGTGTGGGTCGCAGGACACCAGTTGACCATGCGCTTGCCGCGGTAGATATATCCGCGCTTATAGAAAGAGACGAATGCCTCCATCACTGCTTTGGAGTAGTCTTCGTCGAGCGTAAAGCTAGTGCGATCCCAGTCACAGGACGCGCCGAGTTTCTGCAATTGATTGAGAATCACGCCGCCGGATTCTTCGCGAAAGTCCCAGACCTTTTCGAGGAAGCCCTCGCGACCGAGGTCGTATTTTGTTTGTCCCGTGGACTCGCGGAGCTGCTTCTCGACCTTGGTTTGTGTGGCAATGCCGGCGTGGTCGGTGCCTGGTTGCCAGAGCACGGCCTTGCCCTCGAGGCGGGCGCGGCGCACGAAGATGTCCTGCAACGTATTATCCAGCACATGGCCCATGTGCAGCATACCGGTAACGTTGGGCGGCGGGATCATGATCGCATACGGCTCTTTCGAGCTATCGGCGACAGCCTTGAAGCATCCGGCTTCGAGCCAGTTAGCATACCAGCGTTGTTCGACTTCTTTGGGTTCGTAGGCTTTTGCGATTTCAGACATGACAGGAAAAATTGGAAAGGAGCCAAAGGTGTGTGTCTGCCGCAGGCTTTCAAGCTAGAAAGTAGAGAACCAGCTTTGCTGGTGAGGGAATCGAGTGGGAAAGTGCGAAGTGTATTAAGGTAGGAAGGGTAGTCAGAAGCAGATACACAGATCGAAACCGCTTCGCGGACTTCGCTACACTTGATACACCCCATCCTTGGTAGCGAACTGGCGAAGCCATTTCGACCACAGAGCACCACGCCCACAAAACAGATCGAAACCGCTTCGCGGACTTCGCTACACTTGATACACCCCATCCTTGGTAGCGAACTGGCGAAGCCATTTCGACCACAGAGCACCACGCCCACAAAACAGATCGAAATCGCTTCGCGGACTTCGCTACACTTGATACACCCCATCCTTGGTAGCGGACTGGCGAAGCCATTTCGACCACAGAGCACCACGCCCACAAAACCAATCGAAACCGCTTCGCGGACTTCGCTACACATTGATACACCCCATCCTTGGTAGCGGACTGGCGAAGCCATTTCGACCACAGAGCACCACGCCCACAAAACAGATCGAAACCGCTTCGCGGACTTCGCTACACTTGATACACCCCATCCTTGGTAGCGAACTGGCGATGCCATTTCGACCACAGAGCATTTCAGTCTGGATCGCCCCTTCGAAACGCATTTAACTGCCAAACCATGCCAGACAAATACAAAGGCAGACTCAAACGGCTCCATCCTGTATTCTACCAAGACAAATGCTACGTGCATTGGACATTCACGATACAAGATCGAGCAACTGGTTGGCTAACTGACGAACATCATGCCGCGGTTCGTAATATGCTACAGCAATGGTTGGTGCGTTATCACCAATGCTGCCCCGTTTATTGCTTAATGCCCGATCATGCTCATTTCGTATTCATCGGATTGAATAGCCACGCGGATCAACTACCACTCATTCGCGAGTTTAGTCGCGAGTGGAATAAGCTGCTACATCCAGTCCAACTGGCAATGCAAGCCTACGACAATGTGCTCAGGGAAGATGATCGAGCTAATCATGGCTTCCCCGATTTGATCCATTACATATTGCAGAATCCTGTTCGCAAAGAGCTGGTGGCTCAGTGGCAAGAATGGCCTGATTCAGGCACGATTTTGCCAGGATACCCCCATCTAGATGTGAGGAATGACTACTTTTGGGAGAATTTCTGGAAGGGCTATAATCAACAAGCCGATTGAGCCGCGAGGTAATCGAAAGTCGAAACCGCTTCGCGGACTTCGCTACACACGGAGAAAGACACGCGCGCTCACCTCACTTTGTAGCGAACTGGCGAAGCCATTTCGACCGCAGAGAATCTGTAGCGGCACCGCAGTCGAAACCGCTTCGCGGACTTCGCTACACGTTGATAAGAGCATCCATTTACTACACTCACACAACAAATCTCATCGCGCTGCCACACCCGTCAGACTCAAAACAGCAATTCTACTAATCGATGCAATTAATCAGTCCCATAAGCGGAAACCCTCAATTTTCTTGTCATCGAAGGGAATTATGCAAATTTCGGTGGCTTCGCTATTATGGCTACTACCAAGAAAAAAACTGCTCAGGCCACTAAGAAGCCTCAAAACTTCCTAGATGCACCGATTAACAAAAAGCTTTCCAAAGAAGAAAAGCTCGACCTCTACCGCACGATTGTAGGGATTCGACGCTTCGAGGAACGCTCACTACGCGCCTATAACCAAGGTAAGATCGGAGGCTTCCTCCACCTCTACATTGGTCAGGAAGCGGTTGCCTCCGGCATCGTCTCTCTGATGGAAGAGAACGACCACATCATCACCGCATATCGGGACCACGGCCACGCGCTGTCCGTCGGGATGTCGATGAATGAGTGTATGGCTGAAATGTATGGCAAATACACCGGTTGCTCGAAGGGCAAGGGTGGCTCGATGCACTTCTTCGCTCCGGACAAAAACTACTGGGGTGGTCACGGAATCGTCGCTGGTCAGACACCACTCGGTGCCGGCCTCGCGTTTGCGCTGAAATATAAAGGCCTCAAGGGCTGTGCGATGGCGTTCCTCGGAGATGGTGCGGTGAATCAAGGCTCCTTCATGGAGACCCTCAATCTCGTGTCGCTCTGGAACATCCCCGTTGTCTTCGTCATCGAAAACAACGGCTACTCCATGGGCACCAGCCTCAAGCGTTCGTCTGCCGAAGAAAACCTCGCGCACCGCGCGGATGGCTTCGACATCGAATGGGAAGTGTGCGACGGCCACGACGTATTTGAAGTGCGCGAAGTCGCCAACCGTGCGATGACGCGTGCCCGCGAAGAAATGAAGCCCTTCCTCCTTGAAATCCGCACGTATCGCTACCGCGGACACTCAGTCGCGGATGCGAATCACGAGAAATACCGCACCAAGGAAGAGATCGAGGAATACAAGCGCACCAAAGACCCGATCAACCTGATCAAATCTCAACTCCTCGCCGACGGCACTTTAACGGACGATCTAGCGAAGAAGATCGATCAAGAAAAGAAGGACGAAGCCGAAGCCTCTGCCAAGTTCGCCGAAGAGAGCCCTTACGCACCGCGTGAAGAAATCCAGACCGATGTTTATTGGGAAGTGGACAACGACACCGACAACAAGCTCAAGGGCACTCATTTCTTTAACGACTAGATGCCAATTACGAATTGAGAATTAGGAATTACGAAATAAGCCAACGCACTATTTCCAATTCCCAGCTCTCATTCCTAATTCTTAATTCCTAATTCTTAATTTTACGATACAATGCCACTTATCACTTACCGCGAAGCTATTAAGCAAGCACTCGACGAAGAGATCCAACGCGACGACAACGTCTGCATCATGGGCGAAGAAGTCGCTCAATACAACGGTGCCTACAAGGTCACCGAAGGACTCTGGGCCAAGCACGGCGACAAGCGCGTGATCGACACACCGATCTCCGAAGCCGCCTTCTCGGGTCTGGCCATCGGCGCCTCCATGCTCGGCATCCGCCCGGTCATCGAGATGATGTTCATGTCGTTCAGCTACGTTGCGATCGACCAACTCTTTAATAATGCATCCTTCTGCCGCTACATGTCTGGTGGTTTGATGAATGTGCCCATCGTCGTCCGTGGCCCTGCCAACGGCGGCACCAACGTCGGCGCAACGCACTCGCACACGATCGAATACATGGTGGCCAACCACCCTGGTTTGAAGGTGGTCTGCCCATCCAATGCCTACGATGCCAAGGGACTCATGAAAGCGGCCATCCGCGACAATGACCCTGTCTTCGTCATGGAAAACACCCTGCTCTACGGAGAGAAATGGGAAGTTCCGGAAGAAGAATACATCGTCGAGCTCGGCGTAGCGAACATCCTCAAAGAAGGCACCGACATGACCATCGTTTCGCACGGTCGTTGCGCGATGCTCTCACTCCAGGCTGCCAAAAAAATGGAAGCAGAGCACGGCATCAGCGTCGAAGTCGTGGATCTCCGCTCTATCCGTCCACTGGACGAAGAGACGATCCTCAACTCCGTCAAGAAGACTGGCCGCGCACTACTCGTCGAAGAGAACAAGCCATACTGTGGTGTGGACGCGCAGATCTCGCACTTGATCCAGCTCAAAGCGTTCGACTATCTCGATGCACCCGTGCACCGCGTCTCTTCCATCGATGCACCCACGATCTACGCCAAGCCGCTCGAAGACTGGCAGATCCCCAACGAAGAGCGCATCATCGCCGGTGCATTGAAGCTTATGCAATAAGCTTCAATGCACGGCGGAATTAGGAATTACGAATTAGGAATTAAGAAATTCATCTTGTTACTAACGTCATCCCTAAAACCAAACCACATTCCAATTCTAAATTCTTAATTCTTAATTCTTAATTCTTAACTCTTAATTTAATACAAATGGCTACACTCATTGATATGCCCAAACTCAGCGACACCATGACGGTGGGCACGCTGGTTCGCTGGCTCAAAAACGAAGGTGACGCAGTCACCAATGGTGACATGATCGCAGAAGTCGAAACCGACAAAGCGACCATGGAAGTCGAATGTTTCGACGAAGGCATTCTGATCAAGCGCTACTGTGGCGAAGGTGACGAAGTCGCCGTGGGTGATCCGATCGCAGCCGTCGGCGAATCTGGCGAAGAAGCACCAGCAGGCACAAGCTCTGCACCCGCCATCAAAGAAGCGCCCGCAGCACCTGCACCTGCACCCGTTGTCGAAGCACCAGTAGCCGCGACTCCGGCACCAGCAGTGGTTGAAGCACCTGCACCAGTCGCCACTCCGGCAGCAAGCACTGGCGGACGCATCAAAGCCTCTCCACTTGCCAAGAAGATCGCAGCCGAAAAGGGTCTCGATCTCGCCACCATCCAAGGCTCTGGCCCTGGTGGACGCATCCTCAAGGATGACGTGCTCAACGCAAAGCCAGGCGCAGCCGCTCCTGCAGCCGCCAGCGCTCCAGCCGCCGCACCTGCAGCGACACTTGAAGAACTGGTGATTCCTGTCACCAACATGCGTAAGAGCATCGGCAAGGCACTCGTCGCATCCAAGACACAGGCACCACACTTCTACCTACAGATCGAAGTCAACGGCGCACCACTCGCGAAGCTCCGCGCAGAGCTCAACGGTAATCTTGCAGACCTCGCACCTGAACAAGGTGGCGCGAAGTTCTCCGTCAACGACCTCACCCTGAAGGCAGCGGCTGAAGCCGTGCGCCGCGTCCCAGCGATCAATCGCTCATGGGAAGGTGACACCATCAAGCAACACGCCAACGTGCATCTCGCATTCGGCGTCGCGATTGATGACGGCCTCGTCACTCCAGTGATCCGTGCCGCAGAGACCAAGGGTCTGCGCGAAATCGGCGCAGAAGCGAAGGTATTGATCAAGAAGGCACGCGGCAAGAAGCTCACTCCCAACGAGATGAGCGGCTCCACATTGACCGTGACTAACCTCGGCATGTTTGGCATCTCCGACTTCTACGGCATCATCAACCCGAACAATGCTGCGATTCTCAGCATCGGTGCGACGATCAAGAAGCCGGTCGTCAACGAGAACGACGAAATCGTCGTCGGCCAAGTCATGAAGATCGGCCTTTCTGGCGACCACCGCACCATCGACGGCGCAGTGGGCGCACAGTATCTGCAAGCCCTCAAGGAAATCCTTGAAGCGCCGGCAACCATGCTGGTTTAGGTCAGAAGACAGAGTTCAGAGGCCAGATATTGAACAAAAGCCCGCGAGTGATCGCGGGCTTTTTTGTGCCCCGACAACCGTAGGGGCCGTCGCTGCGTGTGTCATGCCCTTGGGGAGCATAAGCCGCAGTTTAGCTCAGGCTCCGTGGCCCAGGCTCTGCACGCGGGCTAAAGCACCGCGCTACATCTAACAGTCGCTGCGTGCTTAAGCCGCAGTTTTACTGGAGCTCGGAGGGTGGCGTAGCAACGGACACAAGTATGCGCGGTCTTCGCGAGCAACGCCCCAGCCATTGTTCCACGAAGAATGCTCCACGAACCAAAGAATCAGCACAACCTCACCTATGGCTCTAAAACACTCACATGATCACGTTCCACGCGAATTGTTCCACGAGCTCACGGCCCGCCCCTGACTCTTCATCATACTCCTAATCACCTGCTCCGCCCTCTAACCATTAAGAGTGAGATTACGAGTAGGATGATCGACATCCCTGCCAACCTCGACTAGACTCACCCTCATGACTCACAACCCACTGCCTCTGCCCAAAACCGATCCACTGATCTCCGTGCAAGTTTCCGTTTACGCCCTCGACGGCCAAGTCCGCGAAGCGGTGCACTGCTACCTGAATGCGCTGGACTCGACCGGCATTGATCGCGACACCGGCACCATGTCGACGGTCGTGTGGGGCGAGGCCGCAGTTGTTTGGCCAGCCCTGCAATCCGCCTACGAAGCCGTGGCCGCGAAACACAAAATCATGGTCAACACCTCGATGAGCAACGCCGCGCCACTGCCCGCACGTGCAGCAGGCCGACGCTAAGTGAAGTGACACAGGCATTCCTGCCTGTTTTCAAATCGAACCACAGGCAGGAATGCCTGTGCCACTTCGGCCTCTCCCAACGCATGCCAACCGACTACTCAATCATCATTCCTGCCTTCAACGAAGCAGCAGAACTGCCTGCCACGCTGGCAGCCATTCGCACGGCAATGGAATCGCAATCCCTCGACGGGGAATGTATCGTAGTCGATAACAATTCAACCGACGACACGACCGCCATCGCCACCGCAGCGGGAGCCGACCAAGTTGTGTTCGAGCCGATCAATCAAATCGCCCGCGCTCGCAATGCCGGCGTCGCAGTGAGCCAAGGACAGCACCTCGTTTTCGTCGATGCCGACACACGCATCTCCGTGGAGCTGTTGACCGAAGCACTGCAGCAGCTCGCCACGGGCAACTGTGTCGCCGGCGGAGCCATCATCGAATTTGACGGTATGAGCGAAGTGGGCCGCATCGGTCGGATCGGGATCGCGGTCTGGAAACGTATTTCACAACTCACACGCACCGCCGCGGGCAGCTTTTTGTTTTGCCGCCGCGATGCCTTTGAGGCCATCGGTGGGTTTGATCAAAAACTCTACGCCAGTGAGGAAGTGCGCCTCTCACGACTCCTGCGCAAATGGGGACGCGAGCGCGGCATGCACTTCGACATCATCACCAGCGCACCCGCCCACACTTCGGCCAGAAAGCTGCAGTGGTATAGCGGGCCGAAAATGCTCGGTTGGATCTTATTTATGCTGCTGGTGCCGATCGCGGTGCGCTCACGTAAGCTTTGCGGGTTTTGGTATGAACGCCCCGTTCAGTGAGACCTGAGAGGGGAAACCTGAAACCTGAGACCTGAGAGGGGAGACCTGAAACCTGAGATTTGAGACCTAAAAACTGAGGGAGGAGGCTTGAAACCTGAGAGAGGAAACTTGAGATTCACTGCTTCTCCCTAATTGCATCGCCATCTCCGGACTTCGGCGAGCTCAGTCGTGCCGCAGCACCTCCGTCCTAATTCTCCACCATGTCAACAGTCCGCCATTCCGCAGATCATACCCGCTTCGAAATCAGGATCGGCGCTGCCACGGCAGTGCTTGACTATCACTTAGCCGGGAAAGTAATGACGATCCACCACACGTTCGTGCCCGTGGAACTACGCGGTCAAAACATAGCGGGGATCCTCGCCAAGGCAGCTTTTGACACCGCACGCAAGGAGGGTCTGCAAATCATCCCGCAGTGCTCCTATATTGCTCGCTACGCGGAACGCTTTCCCGAAGCAGGTGCGCTAATCATACGAGCCTAGAAAACGGTGGCAATGGCTTCAGGCTTGACTAAAGCTGCGCTATGACACTTTGTCATTCCCCTGCAAACTAACAACGCTCTACCATCAACACTCAACACTCAACACTCTCCCATGCTCAAATCACTCACTCTACTTGTCGCCCTACTCCCTTCTCTCCTTCTAGCTCAGAGCTCCGTCTGGAAAGTCTCTAAAGGCGAGCAATCACTCTACATCGGTGGCACGTGCCATGTGTTGCGCAGCACCGACTATCCACTGCCAACCGAATTCGATCGCGCCTATGCGGCCGCCGACACCTTGGTCTTTGAGATCGACCCGGCCGCAGCGCAAGACCCCAATTTTGCGATGCAACTGCTGGCCAAAGCGAGCTACACTGACGGCCGCACGCTCAAGACCGTGCTCTCGCCCGAGGCTTACGCAGCACTGGCCGCACAGGGCACACAAAGCGGCCTGCCAATCGAATTACTCAATACCCTCAAGCCAGGTATGGTCATGATGATGCTCACCATGCAAGAGCTCACCAAGGCGGGCGTCTCTGAAGAAGGCGTCGACATGCATTATCACGCACGCGGGGTAAAGGACGGCAAATCCGTGCGCTCCCTTGAAACACCCGAATTTCAAATCGACCTCGTCACGTCCATGGGCGAGGGCATCGAAAATGAACTGGTGCTCTACGGACTCGAAGACCTCAGTCACATGAAGGAGCTGTTTAACGAGCTGATTGGTGCATGGCGCTCTGGGGACGTGGATCAAATCGAGGCACTCTTTATTGCAGACATGGTCGATTATCCAGAGCTCTACTCTAAGCTGTTGGTCGATCGCAACCAGCGCTGGATTCCACAGATCGAAGCCTACCTGAAGACACCCGAAATTGAGTTCGTGCTCGTCGGCGCCGCACATGCGGCTGGTGAGGATGGCATCCTCGCACTCTTGAAAGCCCAAGGCTATACGATCGAGCAGCTTTAGCCCAGTAGCCGAGCCAAATCGGCTGCCACTGCTGCAGCCATTGCATACGCCGACGTGACTCGCGTCACATCGCTACGACTTCCACACCACGTAGAAAACTCGTGCCAACGAGGTTTACATCGCCACTGCTGCAGCCATTGTATACGCCGACGTGACTCGCGTCACATCGCCAAACAAAAGGGCGACCCCGCTCACGCGAAGTCGCCCCAAACAAAACTCTATGAGTTAAAAATCTAAATTCAGCAGCGCTTAGAATTCGTAAACCGCAGAGAACGTCCAGCGATAGCCGAAGAGGCTGTCATCATCATTCAACTGTGTTTCATAAGCAGCGCGCAGGCCGAAATCCTCACCAAGCGGACGGAGTTCGAAACCAAGCACGCCTGTAATGGTGTCTTCGTCTTCACCACCGCCGATGCTGACCGCGTCAACACCAGACAGTCCTGCACCGACTTTACCTTCATCCTGCACAAAGTAACCGTTCACTTCTACGACTGGGCTGAGCCATTCAGTCAAGTAGTAGTCCGCGTGCAAGTGCACTGTGAGCATATCTGAGCTACCAAGCACATTCGCTTCAGTATCATCAGCGATCAGGTAGTTCACCGTCGCACCGAGGTGCAGCTTATCAAAGCCCTTATTTGCAGACAGCCAGAAGCGATACTCCTCTGTATCTTGCAATACGTCCTCATCACCCCAGCCAAACTCATAACCGACACCGGCCGCCATGTGGAACTGCCTTTCCCAGTCTTGAAGGAAAGCCCACTTGATACCCGCACCCACGTCGTTCCAACCATCACTCAGTAGGCCACCTTTATTTTTATCGAGATCAGTATCCTTAAAGTTCGTGTAACCATCCTTGTAAGCGACCAACTGCAGGCGCTCGGTCAGTGCAACACGCACCTGAAGCGCAGCCACATCCACGCTACCATTGATTTCACCTAGCTGATGGTTGAGATACCATGCGCGCAAGTCAGTCGTCACGAAGGAGTCTTCATGGTAGAAAGGCGCGGAGATCGGGCGCACCGCTTTTTCTTCAGCCGCAGGTTTTGCGACATTATCGCCGAAAAGAACGAAGCCCTCTTCTTGCGCGTTAACAAAAGGTCCCATGGCAGCAAGGCCGAGAGAGACGAGTGATAGTTTGGTGTAGTTCATAAGTAGTATGTAGTTGAATCAGCGAGTTCTTATGATGACACCGCAGCCACATAGCAACCCCAATTAAATACTAATTGGTGTTTAATTAAGCAAACCCTTTACCTTTACTCCATTTACAAATAATACGGACTGTGAATGAAATTTCTGCTCCTCGTCACCCTCTTAGCCTTTGCACTGACAACGCCCCCCTCGATTGCCTCCGCTGGTAGAGCACTGGTGGAACGTGACTTTCAGGTCGTCGAGCAAGGAAAGCACAAACAGAGCGGGGAAATGAGATTCTACCTCCGCACCTTACGCGGCACTGAATGCGCCAATAACTCGCTGAATCGGCTCAGCATGTTGTCCGAAGATCAGCAGAACTACCCCTCCCCTGAAAGTGGCTGCGGCCCCACCGCGATGCTCAACATTTTGGTTTGGTATGAAAAGTATGGGCTGGTCGAACCTTACTACCGTGACGCCGAGCTCAGCCTCTATAAATATAAACTATTTCGAGAGATTGACCGCCGTCTAGCCAAGCAAGCCGGGATGATCCGAACCGAAGAGACCGGCATCAATAATATGGACGCTGCCATGGTGATGGACGCCATCGTTCGCCAGCGCTCCAAAGGCGAAGTGCACATCCACACCGATGCAATTGCCGCACCGCTCAAGCTAAGTGACTGTCTCGAGACTATGCCGAATTTTCGATCCGGCTACTTAATCGTAACGCCCAAAGACCGCAACACAGGGAAACTACTCAACGACCACGCCGCCACCCTCATACGCGCAGATCGAGCAGGCTACATCACCCTTGCGACTTGGGGAAAGCGCTACCGAGGGCTCTTGAAAAAGCGCGCCGATGGCCAGTGGTTCATACCGCAGGACCCCACACATATGGAACTCAAAGTGCATGGACTGACACGCTTCATTCCGTTTCGACCAACAACTGGCGCAGGTCAGTAATACTATTTCTAATATAACTTGCGCATGAGCAATCCCCTTCCGTGTCGGCCGGCCGAAACGGAAAAGATCTCTGCCAATCGCTTAACGGCGACGACGACTGAAAACAGCTGTCAATGCCAGTACTCCAAAGACCAATGCGTAAGTCTCTGGCTCTGGAACCGTCAGTGCGTAATCGCTAAAGCCAGTCACCGTGAAGTTCACCCAACCATCCGCATAACTGGCAAGATCTGGATCAATCAGCGTCCATGGGCTAACAGCATAATCGCGATGCCAGAATTCGAAACTCTCCGCATCCAAGCCCTCGCCAACATTGAATGAAAGCAGCACCGACTCATCCACGCCAAGCTCCATGTCTGTGGTGAACCCATACACTTGAAGCGTGGAAAATCCACCGACCGATGCCACATCAGTGATCTCAGCAACGCTAAAGCTCGCATCACCGTCGGCACCTTCTGCGAAACCAACCACCAAGTCGCCACCATCAAATTGAGCACGCGCACCATCTAGGTCGGCATTGACCAGGCCGGCACTTCAATCAACCAACTCGCTTACGGTAAATTTCCCATCCTCCACATTGAAGGTGCCACCAAAAGCATTGTAATCCCCGGAACCAGCGATCGCACCAGTGGTGCTACCTACTGTAACCGCATCATAAGTGACACTAGCGGCAAGACCGGCGTAAGCAAAGATGTTCACTTCACCATCATTCTGAATGCCGCCATCCCCATCGGTGCCCGCATTCAACTGATTATGACCATAAACGGTGAGGTTCACGACAGCATCGCTACCGATCACGATAT
>CAJQOS010000066.1 GCA_905479975.1 uncultured Puniceicoccaceae bacterium
GTTCGATCACCGAGATGGATGGGTATCGGCCCAAAGTATGTGCGATGCTCGAAACACGTTTTCCGAAGACCGCGTTCACCTTTACACAAGCAGGCATTAGCTCGACCTGTTCCGATACCGGCGCGTTTCGATTCACGCAAGATGTCTTGAGCCAAGGGCCATTGGACCTGCTGTTTGTCGAGTTCGCGGTGAACGATGATCAAGACGCTGCCCGTAATTACAACGATGCGCTACGCGGCATGGAAGGCATCATCGCCCAGGCTCGGCGTCACAACCCGAAGGTCGACATTGTGATGACCTTTTTTGTGAATCAGAATATTCTCGGCAAATTGCAGCAAGGTGAGACGACACCCTCGATTGCGGCCCACAGCAAGGTGGCGGCAGACTACGGTGTCTCAGTGAATCATCTCGCGCAGGAATTGGCGGATCTGATTGGCGCGGGCAAGATGGATTGGAAGCAGTTCGGCGGGGTGCACCCAAATGATTTCGGCAATACCATGTGTGCGACGATGATCGGCAACGCCTTGTTGCAAGCGTGGTCGAACCCCTTGGCTGCCGATGCCATGCCGCAGGCGCATGCCGTCGTGCCCTTGGTCGACGACAAGAGTTATGTGCGCGGACGCTTACTGCCGTTCGAAGCGGTCAAGGTGGACAGTCATTGGCAGGTCGGCGTGCCGGATTGGAAACAGGAAAGTAAAGCCATAGTGCGTAGCGGATTTTTGAACCTGCCGTTTATTTATACCAATACGGCAGGAGCGAAGTTGAGCATCGACTTTACCGGCACCGCCATCGGCGCCTATCTGCTTGCGGGGCCCGACGCGGGTATCATTCGCTGCACGATCGATGGGCAACAGACCAAGGAGATCGATACCTTGTTTCGCTACAATTTTAACTACCCGATGACGGTGATGTTTTTCAACGAACTGGCAGAGGGGCCACATACACTGGAGTTGGAAGTTTTGGAAAACCGCCCCGGCCGCAGCAAGCCCGGCGGCACTGCCTTGCGCGCGATCGGCTTTACCGCGAATTAGTCCAGAGTAGCGAACCGGTCATTAATAAATACAACACGAAAATTAAAGTGAATAGATATCTGATCATTGGCCTGAGTATACTAACACCGCTGTCTGCGCTATCCGCTCTGTCTGCTGAACGATCCCCAAAACCCAATGTGGTGTATATTCTTGCCGACGATCTCGGTATCGGTGATTTAGGTTGTTACGGGCAGCAGAAACTTAAAACACCTAACATTGATAGGATCGCGGCTGAAGGAATCAAGTTTACCAATCATTATTCTGGCAATACGGTCTGCTCGCCTTCGCGCGCGGTTCTGATGACGGGGCAGCATCCGGGGCATGTCCACTGCCGCGGAAATGCAGGGCGGGCCGGTGAAAATAGCATGGTGCTTGACCCTGAAATGACGACTCTCCCGCGCCTTTTTAAAAATGCGGGTTATAATACCGGGGCGTTTGGTAAATGGGGGCTTGGGGTGACCTGTGACGTCGGTGCGCCCAATCCACTGACCCATGGGTTTGATACCTTCAGTGGTTGGAAAAGTCAGGTCATTGCCCACACCTATTACCCGACGAGTATCGTTCGTGATGGAAAGGAAGTTCCGCTTGAGAAGGATGAGTTTATCCATGATCTGATTATCGACGACGCCTTTGCCTTCATCCGCCGCAGTGTGAAGGAAGGTAAGCCGTTTTTCTGCTACATCCCCACAGCTGTTCCGCATGCAGCGATGCATGCTCCCAAGGAGCTGCACGAGAAGTGGCGCAAGGTCTATCCCCAGTTCGACAACCTGATTGGTAAATACGGTGCCGGGCAGGATGAAGCCTGCCCGCCGGTAATCAACCCGATTGCTGGCTTTGCTGCGATGATGGAAAATCTGGATAACGAGGTGGGGGAATTACTCGAGCTCTTGCAGGAGCTGGGGGTTGACGAAAACACAATAGTAACATTCAGCAGTGATAACGGCGCGCATCGCGAGGGAGGGCACGATCCGGATTTCTGGGACTCGAACGGTCCGCTGCGTGGTATCAAACGTGATATGTATGATGGTGGTATTCTTACGCCGTTTATGGCGCGTTGGCCCAGTATGATCAAACCTCAATCGACGACAAGCCACATCAGCGCCTTCTGGGATGTGGTGCCGACGATGGCTGAGTTAATCGATCAACCGATTCCCAAACAGTCCGACGGGATTTCGTTTCTGCCGACATTGTTAGGAGAGGCGAAGCGGCAGAAAAAACATGCGTATCTCTACTGGGAACATCGAGCGAAAAGTCCTGATCGAGCGGTGCGCATGGGCAAGTGGAAAGCCGTGGTTCAGAGAGCCAGCAAGAAGGGCCGTAAACCCGCAAAGCTGGAACTTTTTAATCTGGAAGTAGATCCCAGCGAACAGAAGGATGTAGCCGCCAGTCATCCGGAGATTGTCGATCGCATTCAGCGTATCATGAAAAAAGCGCACCGTCCGCTTCCGAAGAAATAAAACGAAGCATGCTATCGGGGTGGGGGCATTCCGGCCTTTTGCGCTGTATGAAAATTGCATGACCACCCCCGAAAAAGAGGGTAGGCAGTGCGAAAAATAAAGGGCATAGTATCGGCTCAATTCAATGGGCAATAACGCCTGATGAAGAAATATAGATAATGAAAAATGATTGGATAGTTTGTCTTGCTTTCATGTCAGCATTTGCGGTGTCCTCTGTGCAGGGTGCGGAACGCCCTGAAAAACCGAACGTCATCCTGATGCTGGCCGACGACCTCGGCTGGCAGGATTTGAAATGCTACGACATTGATGATCCGACGCCTTATGAGAGCCCGAATATTGATGCCCTGGCCAAGCGGGGCGTGCTATTTCGTCAGGCCTATTCCCCTGCGCCGACCTGCGCGCCGAGCCGCTGCGCGATTATGAGTGGTCAACATCCCGCGCGCATTCAAAAAACACATGTGTTGGGCGGGCAGCCGCCAGCACCCAACAGATCGTCCTTTGAACGTGTGATCACACCTTGGTATAGCGGACGGCTCGCACTGGATGAGGTGACGCTTGCCGAAGCGCTGCAAGCCAATGGCTACCGGACCGGGCACAGTGGCAAGTGGCATATGGTGATGGTGCATGGAGCTGAGCCGCAGCCGCAGCAACAGGGATTTGATGTCGCCCATGGTGGTCGTGGTGTGCAGTCGAAAATGAGCCCACATCGTTTGACGGGGTTCGCCACCAATAACGCACAGGATCCATACCGCCTCGATGCGAACGGGGTGCCTAAAGATGAAGTGACGGAGAATGCGATCCACTTTATCAATGAGTCAAAGGCAGAGCCGTTCTTCCTCTACTATGCGACCTGGCTAGTGCATGGCCCGGTGCAAAGTCGTAGCAAGGAGTTGCTGGAAAAATACTGCGAAAAGCTGGGCGTTGATTTTCCGACCGAGCCAAATGGCTGGAAGTTGGAGGGGCAGAAAAATCCCTATTACTGCGCCATGGTGGAGATGCTCGACGCCTATGTGGGCCACCTGCTTGAATATTTGGAAACGACCGATGACCCGCGCTGGCCAGGACATAAGTTGATCGAAAATACCTATGTCATATTCTCATCGGACAACGGCGGCGCACTGGGAAGCGGCAAGGAGATTTATACGAGCAACGCGCCGTTGGACAAAGGCAAGAGCAGTGCCAAAGAGGGCGGTATACGAGTGCCGATGATCATCGCCGGTCCCGCTATCAAAGAGGGAGTCGACAGCAATGTGATCGCCAACGGACTTGATTTTTATCCGACGATTTTGTCGTGGACGAATACCGAGAAACCGCAAGGGCTGCAACTGGACGGCTGCGACCTGTCGCCGATGCTGGTGACCGATCCAAGCGATTCAACGTTGGTTCAAACCGCTGACGGGACGGTTCGTGAACGCGTCGTGCAACATTTTCCGCACGGAGGGGCGATGCAGTCCAGCCTCCGCATTGGCGATTACAAGTTGATCTACAACTACGACCATGTGGGTGAGGCAGATTCCCGCCCCGCGCCACGTCCCGAATTGGAACTCTACCAACTCTACGGCGATGGAGGCGCACGAGCGGATATTGAAGAGGCCCAGAACCTAGCTGCAGCCATGCCCGAGAAATCGCAGGCGATGAAGGCAGCGCTGTTTGCGGAGCTGGCTGCGATGGATGCGTCCCTGCCTTATTTAAATCCGAACACCTCGCTGTGGTTGCCGAATCAAGAGAAGGTCTGTCAGCCGCTTAAAGCAACTCGCGATGGCAACACCGTGTCTGTCTCTTTTCAGGAAAACGGTGCCAAAGTAGTCAAAGGCTATCTGATGGTGACGATGAACGGTGGGGATGCGCGCTATGAAGAGTGGTTCCGCAAAGAGGCGACTCTGCACGGTAACGGGACGTTGACTGCTGAACTGCCGGAGGGCACGACACACTACCTGTTCAACCTGATCGATGAGAACAACTTCCTAGTTTCCTATCCCGAGATCGACGACATGGATACCGCACGCAAAAAAAAGATGAAAGTCTCTAGCTATGCGATTGGTGTGAAGTGAGGGGTGAATCACCTCGTTTGTTGGTCGGTCGCACTGAAAACACGGCCTTTGCTGCCCGCAGAACCCCAGTCATTTCGTGGTAGATAATTATAGAAAAACGGCAGCTAAAGCAGCCGGTCCCAGTGATTTCAATGTGATGCTTAAGTTCGTGCCATTCGGGTCATTCCGTTATGTTTGCAATTGCTCTTGTTCGCCTTCACGGATTCCTTTGAAACAGCGAAAACCTTGGTGGCTTTTTCGCTGGAATATTGGGCGTTTTAGCTCGCGTTTGGTCCATTTTTCGTGGATCGCGAGGCGTATGTAAAACTCGCGCTCTTCATCGCGCTTGCTGGCACTCAAAATGATCAGATTGTGCGACCATGGCAATTGTCGCACCAGTGGTGCTACAATTTCGTTGAGAATACCTACGGTCTTTTTTTTGAGCGCGACGATGTCGTCACTGATTTCTCGAGTAGAATCCTTGGGGGCAGACGGTATGGTCAGCATTCCGTTAGAAGACGTGTTGGTGGGCAAGGCTTAGTGGGGTTGAAAAATAGTTTGTGCTGACACGATGCTGAAATCGCGAAGATCTAAGCATTCTTAGGGGCAGATGGACATGATTGGGAGCCTTTAGATTGGTCCTTTTACACCAGTTTGGGGAACAATTGCTAATGGGAGATGCAGGATAGCTAATGCCGCAGGTGGCTAAAACTGCGTTCTAAATTTATGTGAAAGTGATCGTGTCGGATGAGTGGCAACTCCAACACGGCCTTTGCTGTCGCAAAGAACCGCGTCCCACACTGGGTGAGGCGTTGTAGGACGTGGCTCTCGAAGAGGGCGCGTTTTCACACTTAGACAGGTCTGTAACGCATTCAGCGTGCCCTCTATATAGAGGGTGTTCGCCCGTTCAAATATCTCTATAGTCGGTGTTGAATCATCGAACCGTTCTGTGCGCTCAGATATGAATAAAATTAAGAACATCCTCCCCATCATTGCCGTTTTATTGAGCATGCTGATGCCAACTGCGGCGCAGGCAGAATTGCCGTCCACGGCCGTGCCGGAAGCCAAGCAGGGCAGGGACTGGTGGATGCCACGCCATGCAGAGAAGGTGGCGCAGGCCAAGACCGGCAAGGCGGAGCTGGTAATGATTGGCGACTCGATCACTCACTACTGGGAAAAGCAGCCAAGCTATGCCGAGCGCTTTGGACCTTATCACACACTGAACCTCGGCTTCGGCGGCGATCGCACGCAGAATGTATTGTGGCGTCTTCAGCATGGGGAAGTGGACGGCATCGCGCCAAAGCTGGTGACCCTCATGATCGGCACCAACAATACAAGTCGAGATACGCCGGAGGCGATTACTGCAGGCATTCAGGCCATCGTCGCTGAACTACGTCAGCGCCTGCCGGAGTCGAAGATTGTGGTGCTGTCTGTTTTTCCTCGGAGTAATCCGAGGACTGCGGGCGATTTCGAGCAGGTCAAAGCGATCAACCAACTGCTGCCGAGCATTGCGGACAACAAGCGGGTCTTTCACGTTGATATCAACCGACATTTTCTTGATGAGAATGGGCAACCGAGAGCTGAACTCTATGGTCGTGACCTGCTGCATCTGAGCAATAAAGGCTACGATGTTTGGTATGAGGCACTCAAACCGTTGCTAAACGAATCTGGTGTCAAGGTGTCTATGCTGGCACCAGAGGCATCGGCCGCAGTTACAAAGTCACCGTCTGTAGAACCATTTAGAGAAGCGAAGGTGCGTCACGCAGACCCGTTCAAGGATCCGTTTGCGAATCCTGCCGATGATCCCAGTCTTCCCCGTGTGTTGATCATCGGGGACTCCATTTCGATTGGCTATACGACGGGGGTGCGGCAGCTGCTTGCTGGCAAAGCCAATGTCCACCGGGTAAAGGGGAATTGCCGCTACTCTGCGTTCGGTGTGCAGCACATCGACACGTGGCTCGGTGAGGGGGACTGGGATGTGATCCATTTTAACTTTGGTCTCTGGGATTGGTATGGCTGGTCGCAGGATCAGAGAGCCACTCCCGAATCGTATGCCGCGAATCTCGATGCGATTGCCACAAAGCTCAAGGCCACAGGGGCGGAGTTGATTTTCGCGGTGACCACGCCGCCCTGCATTGGGCCGGAACGAAAGGTGAAAATCAGCGTCTCGGAGGCGCGCGCTAAAGAGTTCAACGATGCGGCCCTTGCGGTGATGCAAAAGCACGGCATTGCGCTCAATGACCTCTACACGCCGATTGCGGGGAAACGGGCGCAGTATCAGTTGGGTGCTAACAACGTTCACTACAACGACGCAGGCAAGGCGCTGCAAGCCAAGCAAGTGGCTCAAGCCATCGAAGCGGGGCTCACTCAGTCCGCGTCAAGCGCTTCCATCATCCGCCTCTGGCCGATTGAGCGCGTTGGTGGTGAGCCGAATCGCTTGAAAGAGGAGTTCCGGACGAACCCAAGAGGCATCAAGCAGCTATGTGGCATCAAGGATCCCTACCTGACTGTCTTTAAAGCGAACAGCCGACAGCCGACGCCTGCAGTGGTTTATTGCCCGGGCGGCGCGTATAAGATTCTGGACCCACAACGTCCACTGGTCGAGTGGCTGAATGCGCAGGGGATCACCGTCTTCATGCTCAAATACACCATTCCGGATCAACCCGACGCGGCCTTTGAGGATATTCAGCGGGCGATGCGTTTAGTGCGTCATCAGGCCAAGCAGTGGAATGTTGATCCCGATAACATCGGGGTAATCGGCAATTCTGCGGGTGGACATCTGGCCGCCCGGTTGACCCAGAACTATGACCAGAAGGTGTATGAGCCCATCGACGCGGCGGATCAGGTCAGCTGCGAACCCGACTTTGCGGTGCTACAATGTGCCGCCTATTTCCAGGGCAGAAAAATGGATAAAGAGTTCGATGCGGCACTCTTTCATATGAAAGCCAAAGTCGCGCCGACCTTCCTGACCTATTCCAAGGACGATAAGTTTTGTAAAGGTGGCGAAGAATACGCCAAAAGGCTCACCGATGCTGGTGGCTCTATTGAATTGAAGCTCTTTGAGAAGGCCGGCCACGGTATGGGCGGATGCGACTGGTTTTCTGCTGCGGCTGAATGGCTTAAAGAACAAGGAGTGATTCAATAATGAAACCACCTTCCGACGTTTCACAGACCTGTGTTACGCTGATCAACGCTTTCGTATTACGGTGGTTCTGACTAATACGCACATGAGGAATGCCTTGCTGCTCCTACTATTGACGATCACCGCGGTGCTCCCGTTGCGCAGCTTTGCGGCGACATTGGAGGGCCGCTTTGCGCTCACGCTGGAGCTACAGAAGAGTGTGTATGGGCTAGAGGATGGTGAGCGGCTTGAATTTGCGCTGGACCGAGTCAAGCAGCAGGGCGACTGGTTGGGCTTTTCAAGTGAGGCTTACCCGGATCTACGTGTGCTTTTTCAGCTTGAGGATAAGCAGGGCTATCAGGTTCTGAGGCTGAAGAAAGTGGTGGCATTTCCTGGGGTGCATGCCACCCGCCTAAAGTTGAAAGCGAATGCGGACTTGCGACTCTTTCCGCTGAATGCGGAGGTGCTTCGAGATCGGGGCGAGTCTGTGGTATTCGCCGGTTTGCTTAAGCGCAGTCCAGAGACTCAATTAGGAGCCGTTGCGTTTTGGCCGGCGGGCGATGCCGAGCAGGATGATGAGATTCTATATCGTCTCTGGGCCAACGAAGGACTGCCGCACCCCGCAATTGAAGGGGAGTGGACGGTTGATCGAGCAAAGCAGTGGGTGGTCGACTACATTGAGACATTCAAAAATTACAGCGAGATGTATATCACCGGCGAGACGCTTCAGGAGCTCAAGCAATGCGTCGATCACGCCGAAAGATTGAAGATGAAGTGTGTTTATATGCACCTCATGACTTGGTCCGGGCGGTATTGGCCTGTTAATCAGAGCCTCTACGATCTGAATGCAAAGCTCTTTCCCAATGGGCATGCGGATTTCAAAGAGTTGGTGGATTATGCCGCATCCAAAGGGATCAGGGTTGGCCTGCGCACCTTGAGCAACGGCATCAGTTTGCAGAACCCGGATTATGTCACTGCAACCCCTGACAAACGTCTTTCGCACTTCTGGCGTGGCACGTTGGTCAAGGCCATCGACGCCAATTCCAAGGAGTTGATCATCCGCTCCGATCAAACGCTGCCAACCAGTTTCAATACGAAGATGGAGCGGGGGTTTTATGACTTCGTCCATATCGACGATGAAATTTTCAGATTCAAAAGCGTCAAAGAAAATGCAGACGGTTCGCTCACGTTAACGGTCGCCACCAAAGGCAGTGCGACCTTGAGGGGGCATGGTTTGACACGCGCGGTTGCGCACCCTGAGGGAGCGCGGGTCAAGATTCTGATGGGGGCTGTCTCTGATAAGGTGACACCCGATCATGACTCATCGCTACTGGATGTCATTGCCGCGGAGTATGCCGAATTCAATAACAAGATGCAGCTGATTACCTGTAGCTTTGACGGGTTGATGATCTACCATATCAACACGGAATATGGGAAAACCAAATTCCCTGGAGCGGTGTATAGCAAGCTGGACCATCCCACGTTTTGCACCACCTCTGGCGGGCAGCCGCAATGGGGGTGGTTTGAGAAAGATTTCAATTCGGTTCGAAGCGCGCTGGGGCTAAATAAAACAAGTTCGATCCCAAAGCGTATGACGCTGATGTTGGGCTTACATCAAGACACCTGGCCCGCACCGAGCCCGTATGGCTACACCTATGCCATTGTCCCCAACGCGGTGGCGGGGTTTATGTGGTGCAGCGTGCAGAACCAGAACGGCTTGCATGATTTTAATCTGAATACCTTTCAGAACTTCGGCATGTTTGATCAACCTGCCGAGTCGATTCAGCGTTGGCGTCAGTATGGTCCAGGTCTACCGGAATCGGTGAAAGAACGAATCTTCGGAGCGTATGATCGAGCTCCTAGATATCCGCTTCAGGTGGAGCACTTTCGCTTTGAAGCAAATGGTGACGATCTAGATGTGGTTCCCTTCCGCCCCATGCGTCGAGCAGGCATTGATCGCGGTTGGGGCTACATTCAAGAGCATGGGCCGGTGTATACTTATCAGTATCTTCGCCCGAATAGTGAAGGCCTCGTGCAAGCCGAAAACCCTTATGATGCACAAGTTCCTGAATTCATTATTCGAGTGATGCAAGACTTCGACCGAGAGATGCTGACTGGCAGCGTAGAGGAGGCTGGTTCGGTGAACTACCGTATCATGATTCCATCGGCCAGTGCTGAAGGCGGGAAGAAGAAAAAAACTACAGTAAACCCCGGCAAGATGGAGTTGAGCATGGAGTCTCGCGGTGCGCGGATTACTTATGAGAACAAGTCTGGCAAGACCGTTGATCTCGTCCGTGGTGATGAGAGAGCGGGTGGCTTGATCTCGTATCCTGTCAGCTCCAGCATTAAAAACGCGAAAGGGCTCGGCGTCGTGATTACTGGCGACGGCAGCGGCGCATTGTTCGTTGTACGCATCCTCGGTAGTCGGGATTACCTGATCCCCATCGACTTCACCGGCAAGCGCTACATCGAGATTGCCGACCCGCAGGTGTCGTGGTCGGACGCGCGGTGGCCCATCACGAGCGCATGGAAACGATGGGCGGGCCCAACGGTGCGCGGCATCGCGACCGGCTTCGGTATGGTTCCGCCCAAGACGAAAGCCTCGGTGGTGGTCGAAGAGATTCGCTTCCTGCCCGAGAAGCCGTCCGCGCTGATCAATCCCGTGGTCGAATGCGGCAGTGGCACGATTTCGATTCAGGGCACGATTCCATCGGATCACTATCTCTGGTATCGGGGGGGCGATTCCGTGGAGGTATTTGATCTGAACTGGAACAAGCTGCAAGAGCTCCCAGTTGTGGAGAACAACGCGCAAGTGCCTGCAGGCCGTTCCGATATTCGGATCAACAATCAGAACAGCGCAGGCGACCCCTGGCTGGAGTGCCAGTTCTTTGTTCGAGATGTGCCGATCCATGTGATCCAGCGCTGAGCACTGTGACGCTTTAATCCTGAATTCGGAGGCTCTGTGTGAGCGATTTCTATCAGGAGTTTGCCTGCCTGTCTTGGGGGATGTCATCTTTGCAGCGCTTCAAATTATGGCTGTCCTCGATTCCCTTTTGAAATACGTGCCTATAATTCATGGAAATGCTCTAAGCTTCTGAGCTCAATAGTTCTGCAAGTTCCCTCAATCCGATTGCCTCAATTTCTTTTGTGATCGGATAGCGATCTTCTCCGGAATGAACGACAAAAGATCTGGCTGGCTTGAGGTCTTCGCGTGCGTTGTAAAACCCACGCTCCAATTTTGCCGAAAGACCCCGTTTGATTTCGATTGCCCAGATGCTTCTGTCTGGTCTTTCGATTACAAGATCGATTTCCGCACCTGCGGACGTGCGATAGAAGTGGGCAGTCGCTGGCCATGGTAATTGCGCGAGCAGTGTTTCGAGTGCAAAGCCCTCCCAACTTGCTCCATAGATCGGATGGCCGGCAATTTGCTCGATCGTTTCCAGTCCTAGGAGTGTATGCAGCATCCCACTGTCGCGTATATAGACTTTGGGAGATTTAACCAGGCGTTTTCCCACGTTGGCGTGGTAGGGGGGGAGTCGTCTTACTAGCAAGAGATCCGCTAGTAAGTCTATATAGCGTCCGACCGATTGTGTGCTGACATCGAGTGAGCGAGCCAATTGAGAGGCGTTTAAGATCGAGCCTTGGCGATTTGCCAGCATCGACCATAGACGTTCCAGAGTGGTCGACGGGATGCGTGGCCCAAACATGGGAACATCGCGTTCCAGGTAGGTGCGTATGAAATCTTTCCTCAAAAGCATGCTTTCCCTGTCACTTTCGGCTAGATAGGCATCGGGAAATCCACCGCGCAGCCATAGTTGCTCGCGAGCTTTGCGCGTATTTTTAATCTCCAGGACGGATAGCGGATTCATGTCGATGTAGGTGATCCGTCCGGCGAGTGATTCGCCGGATTGCCGCAGTAGATCAATGGCGGCTGATCCTAAAATTAGAAAGCGGCATCGGCCTTTTTGGTTTCGACGTCCCTGGTCGATGACTCCTCGTAAGGTTTCGAATAGTTCTGGAACCCGGTGGATTTCGTCTAAAATGACCAAACGATCTTCTTGGCTTTCGAGGAACAATACCGGGTCTCTGAGCCGTTCGCGGTCATCTCTATTTTCCAGATCCAGATACAGTGCCCCGAGTTGCTGACCAATTGCCAGTGCGAGGGTGGTCTTTCCTACTTGGCGTGGCCCAATTAGGGCAACCGCCGCTTGTCGTGTTAAGGCGTGGTTGACTTTCTCTGTGATGATCCTCTCAAGCATCCTTGTAAATTTTCCATCTTGTGGAATATTTGCAAGGTTATTTATGGAGAAGCAGCAGGGGGCATTCCGTATATTCATATATAGAAACCGACGGAATGGTTATTTTAATCCGTATCACTCATCAGTCGCCTTTTGTCAGTAGCCAGAGCCGGAGCGAAACGGATTGGTGGGTGACTTGAGCATGATTAATGAACGGATTTGTTATGAACATAAGTGTTTATCTCTTATGCGCTCTGTCAATTCTAGGGTGGACCTGATTTTTTTGGGGGGGCATCAGTCCGCCTACCCTCAATATAGAGGGTAGGTGAGATCCCATCCGGTGATATACTGCTTGGATGCTTTTATAGGAGCAGCGGTATTTTTATTAAAAGAGACGAGGTCTAAGATATGAAAAGGATGATTCAGTTTACAATGACAGTTGCAGTGTGTGCCTGTCTGGGAGCGTCTTCGCTCATGGCGGTACCTGCCCAACCCAATATCGTGCATTTCCTGATTGATGATCTGGGCTGGCAGGACATCGCGTGTTACCGGGACGGGCAGGCGATGTATGAGACGCCGAACATTGATCGCATTGCGCAGCATGGCATACGCTTCACTCAGGCCTATTCGCCCGCACCGACTTGTGCGCCGTCTCGCGTCGCCTACATGGTCGGTCAATGGCCCACTCACACCGGTGTGTATCATGTGCAGGGCGGTGTGCCCGCCCGTGCGTATCATCCTTCCTCGCCACGCATTCCGCCGTTTTATGCCGCACGCTTGCCGGAGGATCGGCCTAATATTGCTCAAGTGTTGAAGCAGGCCGGTTATGTGACCGGG
The DNA here is from genome assembly GCA_905479975.1 of uncultured Puniceicoccaceae bacterium. Taxonomy (GTDB): domain Bacteria; phylum Verrucomicrobiota; class Verrucomicrobiia; order Opitutales; family Coraliomargaritaceae; genus Lentimonas. The sequence goes on from CAJQOS010000066.1 coordinate 12,715, forward strand.
CACTTACAAAAGTGGCATAGTGGCGGGCGTAGTGCCGGCTATCCGGGGCCGGCCGACTATGGATTTGATTTCGGCTGGGATGGCGATCGAGAGTATAATGACCCGGATCTCTGGCCACCGGAGAATCCGAAGCACAAACGTGAATATCTGGCCGGGATTTGGGCGAGCATGCGCCCCAATCGATTGGCGGATTTCCCGACCTACGATGCCGGGGATCCGTACCGCATGAATCCCGATGATGACGACCGTCCATTTGATGGCGGTGTCGACCTTGCGCTCAAGTGGTTGAACAAATCCAAAGCGCAGCCTTTCTTTCTTAACTATGCCACCTTTATGGTGCATGGCCCGATTGGTACGCGTGATCGCAAGCGCCTGCAGTATTATTGTGACAAGCTGGGCATTCCGTTCCCGGAAGACCCCGGTTCGACTAATACGACGCGCTCGGGGCAGAAAAATCCGTATTATGCGGCGATGGTCGACTCGATGGACTGGATGGTCGGCGAGGTGATGACTTATTTGGAAACAACCGACGATCCGCGCAATCCGGGGCATAAGTTGATCGACAACACCTATATCATTTTGAGTTCGGACAATGGTGGAGTGACGGGAGTGCCAGCCGTGAATGCGGCGGGTATGCGCGAGCATGAACAAGTGACCGATAATGCGCCGCTTCGTGGTGGCAAGCAGACGCCGCAGGAAGGGGGGATTCGTATTCCATTTATCGTGCAGGGGCCGACGATTCAGGCCGGGGAGGTGAACGACAGTATGGTTAGCCTGATCGATTTGTTTCCAACTTTCATGGACATGGCCGGTATGGCTGTGCAGCCCGCGATCGAGCTGGATGGCTGCAACCTGTTGCCCCTGTTTCAAGGCGAGGCGCAGGCCCCCCTCCTTGCGGATGGTCAAGTGCGCGATACGTTGTATTTTCACTACCCCATTCAAAACCCGATGGCCAGTGCCATTCGCAAGGGGGATTGGAAGCTGATTCTGCATCACGCTCCCGAGGCGAACGGCGGCGTGCAGACTGGCCTGTATCGTTTGCAACACGAGGATGGCAGTTTTGCGGATCTAGGCGAAGCGACGAATTTGGCGGATCAGTATCCTGAGATTCGAGATAATTTGCTCAACGATCTACTCGGCCATTTTGAGGAATACGATGTCGAGGTGCCTTATAAAAATGCGGCCAATCCCGGCGGTGTCCATGCGCATGCCGATGAGGTGCCTGCGGTGCTTCGTCAATATAGCGAGGGGGATCAATTGATGGTTCATTTTGAAGCAGGTGAGGGCAAGACTAAGATCGTCGATGCCAAACTGATCTATACACTGAATGGTAGCGATTTGCTGCGTAAGTCGCGCAATTATGAAGAGTGGTTTGAAGCACCCGCCGAGGTCTTCGGCGGCAAAGCGGTCGCGACCGCGCCTCCGGGCATGACGCATGCGATCTTTTACCTGCGCGATGCCAACGGATTTTTGGTCACCTCGGCACCCGTGCCCGCAGAGACCGAAGTCGGGCAAGTCTATAACATCACGCCGACCTTTGGAAATGCGTTCGCCTACCGTCCAGGCTTAGTCGCGATGATCCAATGCGGCGAATCCGCCGTGCGCCATGCCTTGGTCGCCGAGCAGGATGTGAGCGCACTGAGCGATGCTTTGGCTGTTGGCCGCACGACGCTTGAGCACGACGTGGCTGAGGCATCGTATGCGCCGGCGATTCGTGGAATCCGTAAAGAAATCCGCGCATTCAAAGGCGTGGTGGTCGAGGCTAGCTTGCCCGAGTTGAACAAATTTCGCCTTAAAGATTGGTAGGGATTTCGGTTGAAATATTCCTTCCGCATCCGGATCTCCGCAGCATATTATGCACTAGTCTGAGGAGGGGGAATTGATGACAATGAAGCTCCTTCCCTTACCAAGGGAAGGTGGCTCGCGAAGCGAGACGGAAGGGTTCTCAGCCGAGCCTAAGCGTTTTTTGCCTACTTGACTTAATGATCGCGGAAACCCCTCCGTCTCGGCAGACCGAGCCACCTCCCCTTCGCAGGGGAGGAGCTTAAATATTTTCTCAATAAATATGGCTCTCCAGTTTGTGTATCAGAATATGTTCCGCATGACGCGTTGAATCACTAACTCACCACTGAATGCTACCCGAATGTCTCTGTTTCGCTGCACACCATCTATACGAAGGGTAGACCACTCTATGAAAACGAGTATACTCAGTGAAAGTCACCTATTCCCTGTGAAAACCTGCCCCATGAAAAGCTCCGCCATACTCATACTTCTGCTAGTCGCTTCGCACGCGTTGGGCTTTACTGCGCTTCGCTCGATACCAGAACGCCCAAACATACTGTTCATTTTTGCCGATGACTGGGGCTGGGGAGACTTGAGCTGTCACGGGCACCCGTATGTTCAAACGCCGAACATTGACCGCTTGGCGGCAGAGGGTACCGATTTTCAACGTTTCACCGTGGCTAGTGGCGTGTGTTCGCCCAGTCGGGCTGCGGTGGTGACGGGGCATTTTCCAGCCCGCTATAATATCGACGGGCACTTTGCCTGGGTGCCGAGCAATGCCAAACGCGGGATGCCTGACTGGCTCGATTTGGACGCACCGTTCCTGCCGCGTATGTTGCAAGCAGGCGGCTATGCCACCGCGCACTACGGCAAGTGGCACCTCGCCAATAACATGATTCCCGATTCGCCCGTGCCGGGTGAGTATGGCTACGACGACTACGGCGCGTTTAACTGTGCGGGCGAGCAAATGCCGGTGCAT
>CAJQOS010000067.1 GCA_905479975.1 uncultured Puniceicoccaceae bacterium
CAAAGGCTTATGAGTCCTCTGCTCTACCACTGAGCTACTCTGGCATACATTTGAAAAAGATCGTCCCGTAAAAAACGGGAAGCCGAGAAAAAGCCGACTCCTGCCGTTTCTGTCAAGGCCAGTTTTAGGAGTTTGTTTGAATTTTCTATGAAATGTGTTGGCGGAGGGCTGTGGTGGGGCGATTGATTCGCGCTCTAGCGGGGCATTCGGTCGCCTAGGGATTAGCAACGCTGGTTTGAGAGCAGGCTCATCGAATCGATCTACAACCCGTTGCTTGGTTTTAAACCACTGGATTTCCGAATCCCGGGTTCTGGCGTATCGGTGTTCGGCGTGTCTTCTTTCGGCTCTGGATTGCCGATGTATTCTTGATAGAACGCGCCGAGGCCTTTGATTTCTTCGGGGCTCAGTTTTAGTTCCTCGGTGATCATGTAGCGCAGCTCCGCTTTCTTCTCGTCAGAGAGTTTCGCTGTCTCTGGGCTGTCGATCAGCGAGAGTAAGTCGTCCATCGTCATTTCGGATAGTGGCTTACTTTCGTAAAGTGCGCGCACCTTCTGGATGACCTCCACTTGGCTGAACGCTTCGCCGTCAGTGCCCTCGGGGCTGACTTGTTGTGTGACCCAGTCGATCATGTAGGGCGTGGCCGCGATGCATGCGATCAGCATCAATAGAGCGAAGAATGGCCTGATTATAAAACGAATGATCATGTGACGGACGAGCGCTGCAGACGACGAATTGAAGCCACTGGATTTTACGTCGGCTGTCAACCATCACGCAGTTACATGGGGGGTGCTTCTGCTCGAGTGGAAAATGGTGGGCTTCTTTGACTTCGTTGTGGTGTGCTGCTTACTAAGGATTTTTAACACGAAATCTTTTATGAAAACCACGCACTGTTTTGTATTCGCCCTCTCCACGCTATTAACGGGTCTTTCGGCCGAGCCGCCGAAGTTGGTGTTGCAAATTACGGTGGACCAATTGAGGGGCGATCAACTCACGCGTTTTGCCGACCGGATGCCGGACGGTGGCTTCCAGTATTTTTTAGATGAGGGCATCAACTATGCCAACGCGCATCATTCGCATGCGAATACGGAGACGATTGTCGGCCACGCGACCTTGGCGACAGGCGCCACTCCTTCGGTGCATGGCATGGTCGCCAATGTGTGGTTCGATCGTGAAACGGGGCAAACCACTTACAATATCGAGGATCCCAACTACGCGCTGCTGACGGAGGGCGCAGATGTGGATGCTGCGAATGAGATCGATCCGACGCAGAGGGCGGCCAATACGGATGGTCGTTCGCCGCGAGCGATGTTGTCGTCGACGTTTTCGGACGAGCTGGCTTTGCGCACTGCGGGGCAGTCCAAAGTGTTCGGCGTTTCTGTAAAGGATCGTGGTGCGGTTTCAATGGCAGGGCATGCGGGCAAGGCATTTTGGTTTTCCAAGGCAGCTGGGCAGTTTGTGACCAGCACTTACTACTATGATGCGTATCCAGAATGGGTGACGGCTTGGAATGCGGCCGATCCGCTCGCTCGCTACGCCGGGCAGGCATGGACGCTGTCGCAAGATCCTGAGACGTATCAGTTCGGAGATCGTGATGATCAGCCATGGGAGACGGCGATGCCTGGCTTTGGGCGGACGTTTCCGCATTCATATGGTGATGCCGATAGTAGAGGGTTTACCACCTACCTGACATTGAGCCCAGCGGGCGATCAGATTACACTGGAGTTTGCCAAGGCGCTGATCGCGAACGAGTCGATTGGGCAGGATGAGGTGACGGATTATCTGGCAGTCAGCTTTTCGTCGACCGACTATGTGGGGCATATTTTCGGCCCATCGAGCCTTGAGGCGGAAGACAACTTGCTTCAGTTGGATCGTACGATCGCGGCGCTGCTCGAATATGTGGATGATGTGGTGGGTCTGGATGACACATTGATTGTGTTGTCTGCCGATCATGGTGGGCCGGAGGCGCCTGGTTCGTTGCAGCCGTATGGCTTCGATGTGAATTATGTGGAGCCGGATACGTGGGATAAAGCGCCAGCTTTTGAACGATTGAAAGAGCGCTTTGGAATAGGTGAGGAACTGATTGAAACATATGAACACCCCTACGTGTATTTGAACCAGTCCGTGCTCAGTGAGCAGGGTATCGATCAGGCTGAAGTGGAGCAGGCGGTCGCGGAGGAGTTGACGAAATTTGCAGGCGTGGCACTCGCGGTTTCTAGCAAAGCCCTCGCTCGCGGCGAAACCTCGGACACGCCGGTATATCGAGCGGTGGTGAATAATTATCACCTCAAGCGCTCCGGTGATGTCTATGTGGTATTTGAGCCGCAGTGGTTCATCGCGGATTTCGACGGCTTGCATGTGGCCTGCACGCACGGTTCGCCGTGGCGCTATGATACCTATGTGCCGATCATTTTCGCTGGAGCAGATTTAGAGGCGCAGACGATACATCGCGAGGTGCATACGGTGGACTTGGCTCCGACGCTGTCGGCTTACCTCGGGCTGCAGGCACCTTCGGGGAGTGTGGGCGCTGTGTTGACTGAGGTGATGGAGTAATTCGGAGCTAGATGCCGAGTGCGCGTTTCAGTCGTTTGAAGCGGGATGTTTCGATCGGGATCGAAATTTGAAGCTCTATGCCCCAGTCAGGGGTGTAACGCTCGTCTGTTAGATAATATTTAAAGCCGAGCCCGAACTGAATTGGCCGTTTACGAAATAAAGTGAGCTGGCTGATGCGAAACTCAAGCGGCACAGACCAGTAGTCGTTTTCATGGTCGTAAAGTGTTTCTGAGCTGAGAGCGAAAGTGGTGGCAGTCGTTGCGGTGTAGGCGAGTTGTGGTTCTAGGCGTGTCAGGCTGATGTCTGGGGCGTCGCTATCGCCTGCGACCGACCAGATGTGACTCATCAATATGCCCGTGGTCCATGTTTCATCTTGTCCATAGATGCCAATGCTGGGGCCGACGCTGACTTTATCTGTTCCGAGTAGATCCTCGGAGGCAGTGGGTAGTAGTAGCGTTGGTCCGAGTCCCCAATACATATTCTTGCCGAGTGAACGCTCAGGCGTCGCGAAGAAGCTCAGCTTCATATCCGACCAACCTTCTTGGGTGGTGTCATTGAATACATTTCGCTGCTTGATCCAGCGAATGTCAGATTTCAAGAGCACGTGCCAGCGCTCGTTGATTGTGAACGGGATTCGTGGCGCGAACTCGGTTGAGTAGACTTCGCCATTGCTGTCAGTGCCACCGCCATCGACATAACTAAAACTGATGGGGAGCAAATGAATGCGTGCTAAGGGATTTTCGAGCCGCTGAGGGAGTTCCGGATATTGTTCTCGGGCGGCCTGTCGGCGTTCGAATCCACCAAAGTCAAATCCAGTGTCTTCCTCGGCAGCCAGTGGCTGTAATGAAGGCGCTAAAATTAGACTCAAGAGGCAACAGGTTGCCCAACTGTATGGTTTATATTGAATACCTGATAGATTATCCTGACTGGTCGTGTTGTAAACCGTGAATGGCCTTCGGAATCTTCGTTGAGATCTGTCAGTTTGTTTGGGTGGTTCGTATCGATCGGCACAAAAAAAGTGCGAGCCCTGGAGGGGACTCGCACTCGTAGACATGACTCGGGAGGGCGGTTGCGTTAATTACCCGGGCGTTCGAACAGTCCCTTTTCGTTGAGCTGCTTCAGGATTTGAAGTGCCTTGAGGGATTGATAATTAATATCTCCAGCATTCAGATTCTGTCCCTCTTGGAAGGGGTAGCCATTCAGAGATCCGAGGAATTTCTGGATTTCGTCCTGAACTGGAACGAATAGCCACATGTTGTCTCCCATCCAGCGCAGATACATTTCAGAGTGTTCCCATGCGTGCTCGTAGGGGTCGGCTTTCAGGTGTATGACCTTGGGCCAACCGCCTTCGAAGCGGACGCCATCAAAGATATTACCTTCAATCGTGGCGAAGTGCACTTTCCAATCATTCCAGCGGATTGCGTTGAGCTCTCCGCCTTGTCCGAAGTAGAAGATCTGTTCACGCGGGCCTTCGTCGACTTCGCCGGTGAAGTAGGGCATGAAGTTGTAGCCATCCAGATGCACCTTCCATTCTTTGCCGTTTGCAGTGTAGCCTTCTTTGAGCTTTTCTTTGATCTCGGGCTCACCGACGGCTGCCATCAGTGTTGGGATCCAGTCCTCTTGCGAGATGATCTCGTTGATCTTAGTGCCGCCTTTGATGACACCGGGCCATTTAACAATCATCGGCACGCGGAAGCCACCTTCCCAAGTGGTGCCTTTTTCGCCTTTAAACGGGGTGATGCCGCCGTCGGGCCATGTCATGGTTTCCGCTCCGTTGTCGGTGCTGTAAATGATGATCGTATTGTCGGCGATGCCAAGCTCGTCTAGTTTCGCGAGGATTTGGCCGATGTGACCGTCGTGCTCGACCATGCCGTCGGGGTAGAGGCCAATGCCAGTGACGCCGCGGGACTCCGGCTTCAGGCGAGTCCACACGTGCATACGCGTGCTACTGAACCACATGAAAAATGGCTTGTCGGCTTTGTCGGCACGTTCGATGAAGTCCAGGCCATTGGCGAGGAAATCCTCGTCCGCGGTTTCCATGCGCTTACGCGTCATTGGTCCGGTATCTTCGATCTTGCCGTCCGCGGTCGAGCGGATGACACCGCGTGGTCCATATTTTTTAACGAACTCGGGGTCTTTGGGGTAGTAATACGTTTCAGGCTCTTCCTCGGCATTGAGGTGGTAAAGGTTACCGTAGAACTCGTCGAACCCGTGGGCAGTCGGGAGGTGTTGGTCTTGGTCCCCAAGGTGATTCTTGCCGTATTGGGCGGTCATGTAGCCATGGTCTTTGACTAGGTCGGCTAGGGTCGGTGCCCAGTCAGGAATGCCATGGTCGGAGCCTGGCATACCGATGGTGAGTAGGCCTGTGCGGAACGGATGTTGGCCTAGAATGAAGGATGCGCGACCGGCTGTGCAGCTTTGTTGAGCATACGAGTCGGTGAACAGTGCGCCTTCCTTGGCGAGGCGATCGATGTTGGGCGTTTGGTAGCCCATGATGCCGTGGTTGTAAGCGCTGATGTTGTGCACGCCGATGTCGTCGCCCCAGATGACGAGGATGTTTGGTTTGTCCGCGGCAAACAGCGAGGTGCTACTCAGCGCGGCGATGGTTAGGCCGACGACTTTTGTCAGTCGGTTGGTATCGATATACTTCATTGGTAGTTTTTTAGGTTGGTATTGTATGTGTGCGAAAGTAGGTGTGTCGTTATCCGTTGAGTGGAGGTAGCAGACGTTCGGCTGTCTCTGTGCGACGTTGCTTGGTTTGGGCTTTGAGGTAATCGCGGCGGGCGGCGCATAGTCCGGATTTGAATGCAGTGAGGTCGATTGTTTGAGTCGGGTCGCGTAGCAAGTTGGCCGCGATTTCCTGAGTGGCAGTGTCGGCGCAAGTGTTTAAAAAATCACTGAGCGTGTGGTGACCAGCCGTGAGGCAATCGACCCATACCAGTGTGTGTTGTAGAATTTCTGGATTGGTGTGTGGCAGGGCGTTGAGCTGTTTGAACAGAACTGTTTCGCGGGGTTGGGAGTCGAGCTGCTTTGCTCTGTGACGTTGCAAACACCAATAGCTTAGTGTGGCGATGATGATTGTCAAAAGGGTATAGGCATATTTTAAGCTGCGTCTGTGGGCGGATTCCTTGGTATGATTTTCGGTTTCGGGGGGCACGACTGCTCCGCCGCTGAGTTGCACGCTGCGCCCCGGGAGTGTGATCGTCTGTAGCGTTTCGCTACTGGGGTTCCACCATTGGAAGCTGTAGGTCGGCAATTCGGCGGTGCCATTGGATTCAAAGATATAAGTGATGGATTCGTTGCGTTGCCCGATCGGGGTGGATTGCTTGGTCGCATCGCGGAGCTCTGGTGTTTCGGGGTAGCAGCTGAGATGTTCGATTTCCGGATACGCAATGGTCGGCAGTAGCATGGCCGGTAAGTTATCTGCTGATAGCTGAATGCTGCGTTTGAGGGCATCACCGACGGTGAAGTCGTCGGCGTTGGAGCTCCATGTCTGAGTCACTGTGAATTTGGAGGCCGCGACGAAGCTTTGCACATTTGGCACGCCGGCTGGGAGCTTCGCGTCGATGGTGCGTGGCTTGGTGGAGACGATCTGCGCTTCGGTGCCTGCTCCGGCTCCCCATGTCTGTATCTTTACGGGGAGTGACAGTGCTGGGATTATTATGGAACCATTGCGTTGTGGGTAGAGCGAGAGTTCGTAGCGTTGACCGGAATAGTCCGCGCCATCGATTTGTTCTTGGAGCCGCACGCGACTATTACCGGAAGGGAGCAGGTAGCAATTGGGGATTTCGAGAGTCGCTAGGTCGGTGATTTGCGCCCAGCCATCTTTACCGAGCACGTCGATTTGCAGCGTCATGCGCTGGCCGACCCAGACGGAGTCGGGGGTGATGTGGGTGCGCACGACGATGTCGTCCGCGGCGTGGAGGTGGGCGAGGGATGCGAGAAAGAAAAGGAGGAAGAAGACGTAGGGGAACAGGACGTAGGGGCTTTGCTCGCGAAGACCGCCCATGTGCAGGTGGTTGCGTTGTTTGTTGGCGCTTGCAGCGTTATAGTGGTTTCGGAGGTCTTTAGGCGTTTGGGATATTTCTGTGGCGGCGCGGTCTTGGCAAGCAAAGCCCCTACAAATAAATTGTGCACTCATTTTTGTGCCTCCTGACTGGCTTGGTAGCGGAATTTTGATTTTAAGAAATCGGCTGGATTGGTTTGCACTTGTCGTAGCCAGACGGCGCGGAGATCGGCATCACTGATCGGTGCAGTGTCTTCGACGATTTCTGTCTGGTCGTTGGATGTATCGGTGGGGGGCTGGTTGGAGATGATGGTGTCATCGGCGCCGAGTTTGCCGCCGGTGCCTTCACCTCCTTGGAATTCGAGTAACTTGGCGCGGGTGAGTGCGATGTCGTGATTGGTTGCGGCGGCTGTCCAATTCGGGCGTAATTCAAGGGCGCGGCTGTAGCGATCGACTGCCGCGGTATAGTTGCCTTGAAAGACGAGTGCGTTGCCGTGGTTGAAGCAGCCTTCGGGCGTGTCGTAGCCCGCAAAGATATTGGCGGCGGCTTTGAAGTCGCCTGCACGATAGAGTGCGATGGCTTGCCACTCGCTGTTGGTGAAGGTTTGGCTGGCTTCCTTGTATTTACCTTTCGAATACAGATTGTAGCCTAGATCGTCGGGGCGCCGAACGTTTCCGGTATTGGTGAACATGCTCGCTGCGAGTATCAGCATAATCAGGCACCATAGAATCTTGATGATATTTGTGATCATAGCTGCCAGCCCTTTCTGAAGTTGAGCAAATACAGGAGGGCGAGTAGCGGTAGCACTGTATAGCCGCCGTCTTGCCAGTGGTTGCCGAGTGCGTCGTTGCTGGTGTTGGCAAAGTCTGATTGGGCGCGTCCGGCGATTTTTTGCACGTCCGTGTCGTCGATGCTGAGTTTTGTGACGGAGGCGTTTAGTTGGCGTGCGGCAGTCTGAATCTCGGCGGTGACGGGGGCTTGTGGTGACTGAATGGACCAAAACTGCACGGGCAGTGGACTGCTGAGGCCGTCGCTTTGAGTGACGCTGTCGGTGATGACTAGAATTGAGCCAGCCATGTTGGCGCGTTCAAAAAAGCTGTGAGCGAGCTTGAGCGCGTCGGCCAAGGCGTCGCCATCGCGGGGCATGATTTCGGGGCTGAGGCTTTCAGCCATGGTGATAATGATGCGGTCATCTTTTGTCAGTGGCATGACGAGGTGCGCACTGCCATTGTAGGCAATGAGTCCCGTGGCGGTGCCAGCGCGTGCTTCGAGCAGGTCGGAAAGCTTGTGTCGCGCGCGCTCAAGTCGAGTCGGCTGCACATCGGCGGCTAGCATCGTCGGGCTGACACGCAGGATCACGAACAGGCCGGCTTGGGCATCGGCAAAGGGCGCAGGAGTTTGTTTCCAACTGGGTCCCGCGAGTGCTAGTATTGTTAATACGAGTGTGGCCGCGAGTAAGTGAGGCGGGCGGAAATATTTGGTCGAGTTCACATCAATCACTAGGTGCTTGAGCAGGTGCGGATCGACGGTTTTGGCCAGATTGCCGAGTGAGGTCGATTGTTGCCATGCGCGCAGCCAAAGCAATGCGCACGGCAGGATCGCGAGTAGCCACCAAGGTCGTAGAAAGTGGAAGTCAGCCATGTTGCGCCTCCTTTCGATTTGTGCGCAGCAGAACTTGGGTGCAACTGAGCACTAGCATTGCAGCGAGTGGCCAATAGAAGAGCTCGTGGCGCGGGCGATAGCTTTCAGACTCGACCTCGCGGGAGTCGATGGGGTCGAGTTCGGTATAAATGGATTCAAGCTCATCTCGGTTATTGGCATGGAAATACTGTCCACCAGTGGTCGCAGCGACAGTGGTGAGCGCCTCTTCATCGAGGGCATCCTCACCTGTGGTAGTGGGATCACCGACGCCGACGACGTGAATCTTAACGTCTTTGTCTATTGCGATCTTGGCCGCTTCCGCAGGTGGGACCTTACTGCCCGTGTCGTTGCCATCGGTGAGTGCGATGATGACGCGGTCTTCGACTTCGCTGCGTTCGAAAAGTGTGATGCCTAGGCCGATGGCGTCGCCAAATGCGGTGCGCGGGCCCGCCATGCGCACGGTGGTTTGGTCTAGTAGGATGCGGCAGGCATCGAGGTCTTGCGTGAAGGGCACTTGCACGAACGGGGCATTGCCAAATACGATGAGGCCGACACGGTCGCCTTGGCGGCGTTCGAGGAATTCATTGAGCACTGATTTGACGGCAGTGAGGCGGTCGATCTTTTCGCCGTCGGGTGCAGTGAAATCGTTGGCTTCCATGGAGCCCGATAGGTCGACGATGAGCAGCAAGTCACGGGTCGGAACGACATAGGTGATGGGCTCATCGAGGAATTGAGGGCGGGCGAGTGCAAACACTAGTAGGGCCCAGATTGCCCAAATTGTTATGAGTTGGTTCCGAGATTGGGGTGCTGTGTGTGTCTTAGGTGCTGCGTGGCCTTTGAGCAAGTTGACGACGCGCGCATACCACGGTGCCCAGAGTGCAGGCTTTTGTGGCTGGTATGCTGGCAGCAACATGCGCGCGATGAGCGGCAGAAGTAGCAGGATGAGTAGCCAAGGATATGCGAGAAGAATCACTTGGCAGCTTGAGCTTGGTGTTTGCGGATCCAGGTGCGTGCGCTGGCACGGATGGATTCGATGGCGGGCGTGCCTTCGGCCGATTGGCTAAGCGTTGCGAATTGTTCGCCTTCGCAGGTGGACTGCATGAACTGTATCCAGTGTTCACCATGGAGTGCGGCGACTTGCTCGCGTGGAAACACGGCGAGCGCGACGCGTTTGAGCACAACGTTGATATCGTAAACGGTATTGGCTGACTGCAGTAGTGTGAGTCCTGCGCGGCGGTAGGCGTTACGTTGACGGGATTGTGCGATGAACCATGTCACGGTGATCAGTAGCATTAGAATGAGGGCTACGAGTATCCAACAGCCGCTCGCCGGAGGCCAGAAGCTGGGCGCGGCTGGCAAGACGATGTCCTGTAAATTGCTGAGGCTTTGTGATTCGGGTTCCAATGTTAGGTTTCTATTTGTAGGGGCTTTGCACCCATGGGGCATAATAACTCGCGAAGACCGCGCGTGTGCAGATGGTTGCGGTTCTTCGAGAGGGTGGGTGCTTGCGGTGGTGGCGAGAGGTTTTTGGTCGTTTGGGGCGTTGCTGTGTTGTCGCGGTCTTCGCGAGCAAAGCCCCTACGTCTTGGGGACGTTGGCGTTACATTTATCGAATCGGCACGCCGAAGAGGCGGCGTAGTTGAGTGACGGTGTCTTCGCCGTTGCTGATCATGAGCATGGGGGCGGCTAGGCGGCGTAGGTGCTTTTCTAGTTTCTGCTGTTCTTGGTCAAAGTCGGCTTTGAGGTGGTCGCGGGTGGTTTTTTCGGTGAAGTTGACTTCGGTTTGGTGCGTGCCGTTGGATACGTTGAGCGAGTCGCTGAAGGCATCGAGGCGAGCTTGGTCGTGCGTCATGATGGTGAGCACGTCGTTGTGGGCTGCCATTTGTGCGACGATGCGTTCGCTGTCGGCGTCGACGCCTGCCATGTCGGAGACGATGACGATTAACACGTCGTGTTTGGCGATCTGCGCGGCGCGGCGCAGGGCGTTGTTGAGTGCGTTGGGGTTGTGCTGCTGGTCGGTGTCGACTTTGAGCGCGTGATTCATGCGCACGATGTGCCCGAGAATCGTCATCGCATTGGCCTCGCTGCGTTGCGGGCGCACGGCGACGGTTTCGTCGTCGTTGAAAATGATGGCTCCGGCGCGGTCGCCGGATGCGAGGGCACGCCAGACGCCGACGGCACCACACTCGGCGGCAGTGACGGACTTCATTTGTCGCTTGGTGCCGAAAAACATGTTTTGACGTTGGTCGACGATCATGAGCACGGCGCGATCCTTTTCTTCGGCACAGACGCGCACGTGGGGCTGGCGTGTGCGGGCGGTGACTTTCCAGTCCATCGTGCGGGTGTCGTCGCCTGCTAGGTAGCGTCGGATTTCGACAAAGTCCATGCCGCGTCCACGGAGTTTGGAGCCGTAGCGTCCGCTGAGCACACTGGTGACTGGCTGGGTGGGGCGTAGGGAAAAATCCTGCGTTTCGAAGCGTAGGCGGATGAGCTGATCCAGTTCGGCGTAGGCACCGGATGTGGATTCGGCTTTAGCTTTTTTACGCTTTAGTAGGTTCCAGTTCATTTATCAGAGGGCAGAGGGCAGAGGGCAGAGGACAGAGGGCAGAGGACAGAGGACAGAGGGTAGAGGACCGGGGGCTTTGTAGGGGTGCTGCTTGCGGCACCCGCGAGCGTTTGAGACGTTACGAAACTTCGTGTGCTTGTGGGCTGTGCGCGGTCTTCGCGAGCAAAGCCCCTACGTAGGAGTTGAGTTGAAGGGTTACGCAATGGCGACGTTTTTGAGCAATGTTTCGATGACGTCGTCAGTGGTGACGCCGTCGGCATTGGCTTCGAAACTGAGCACGAGACGGTGGCGCAGGCAATCATGGGCAACCGCGCGGATGTCTTCGATGGTGACATGGTCGCGGCCTTGCAACCAAGCGTGACCTCGGGCGCATTTATCGAGCGCGATCGAACCACGCGGACTGACGCCGACTTGAATGTATTTTGCAGCCGATTCGCTGGCGGCGTTCTGGCCGCGCGTTGCAGACACGATGTCGACGATGTAGCGCTCGAGCGATTCTGCGATGCTGACCTGTTCGATTGCTTCGCGGGCGGCGAAGACGACGTCTTGGGGCAGTGGTTCTGCGGATGCTTTATTGTTATGGCCGCCGCCTTCGTTGCGCACGAGGCGGAGAATTTCTAGCTCGGAGGCAGGATCGGGGTGGTCAATATAGACATGCATTAGGAAGCGATCCATCTGTGCCTCGGGGAGCGGGTAGGTGCCTTCTTGCTCGATCGGGTTCTGTGTGGCCATGACCATGAAGAGGTCGGGCAGCTTGTGTGAATTGCTGGCTACGGTGACTTGGCGCTCTTCCATCGCCTCAAGTAGAGCGGCTTGGACTTTCGCGGGTGCGCGGTTGATTTCGTCCGCCAGCACGATGTTGGCGAAGATCGGGCCTTGTTGAAACGCGAAGCGCTCAGCGGCTTGTTCGCCGAGATAGACTTCGGAGCCTGTGATGTCGGACGGCAGCAGGTCGGGGGTGAACTGAATGCGGCTGAATGCGGCCTCCATGTTTTGCGCGAGGCTTTTGACTGCGCGTGTTTTGGCTAGGCCGGGGAGACCTTCGACTAGGACATTACCATTGCAGAGGAGGGTGAGTAGTAGGCGTTCGACGACGGCGGGCTGGCCGATGATCGAGGCCTGCATGCGCTCACGTAGCTCTTGGATTTGTGGCAGGGCATTATTGCTCATTGATTCGGGTTCATTGGGTTACAGTGTCATCATGATCGTGCCGGCAAAGGTGAGTAGCACATTGGCAAACGTGTAGGTGCCGGCATAGCCGAGTGCAGGGGCTTCACTTTTAGCCGCTTCGTTGACAACGTTGAGTGCGGGGGTGCTGGTCATGCCACCGGTGATCGCGCCGAGTAAAAGGGCGGGGTTCATCTTCAGCACCTTGCGGCCAAAGAAATAACCAAAGATCAATGGCGTGAGTGTGACACAGACGCCACCTAGCAAGAGTGGGAGGCCGGCAGATTTGAAGCCTTCGACAATGCCCGCTCCGGCACGTAGGCCCACGCCAGCCATGAATAAGGTGAGGCCGACTTCCATTAAGATTTTAAGTGCGGCGGGAGGGACGCCACCAAAAGTCGGACGCATGGAGCGCACATAGCCGATCGTGATGCCCATGAGCAAGAGGCCACCTGCTGAGCCGAGGCCGATTGAGACGTTGCCGAGCTTGACCATGAGCATGCCGAGCAGTGAGCCGACTGCGATGCCAATTGAGAAACTGAGCAGATCGGTTTGTGTATCTTCCGCTTCGATACGGCCGATAATTTCGGCAACTTTGTTGAGTCGGCTGTTTTCTCCGGTTAGATAGATGCGGTCCCCTTTTGCCAGTTTGATGTCGGGGGTGATGCCAAGCTGGATGGATGCGCGTTTGATGCCGCGGATAAAGCAGCCGTTGTCATCGATCACTGTGAGTTCTGCCAGTGATTTACCTGCGGTTTTAGGGTCGATGACGACGATTTCTTTGGTCGAAATATCAAAGTTCAATAGCTCGGGGTCGTAGAATTCTTGGCCCAACGTCTCGCGATGTGTTTCATGGTCTTGAAGGGCACCGATGATGGAGATGACGTCGCCGGCTTCAATTATGTCGTCTTCTTTGGCTTCGATTATTTTACCTTTTCGACGTATACGCAGCGCGACGATGCCGTTGTGCTTGTCACCTTGGGTTTGTTTGACTGTTTGGCCCACGGATTTGGATGGAGCCGCGTAGGCACGAATCACTGGAATCTTTTCCGCTTTAGAGCTGAGGCTGTTCTTTTTATCAAAGCCAAATTTGGCTGTGAGGCTTTTGGCTTCTTGTGGCAGGTCGACTTTAAGTAGCACAGGGAAGTAGCGAATGACGATGATGAGTCCGACTGTGCCAAACAGGTAGGTGATCGCGTAGGCGACACTGATGTTTTGGTTCGCCATCTCGGCGGTCATACCTTCGGGAATGTTTGCGAGGCCACTGGTGATTGCGTCTTGTGCCCCTGCAAGTGTCGGTGTGCTGGTGAGTGAGCCGGCGAGGAGGCCCGCACTTAGCCCGTAGTCGAGGCCTAAAACCTTCGAGATACCAAAGGCACAGCTAAAGGAGATGACTGCGATAAACAGCGCGAGCGTAATATACTTTACGCCATCGGTGAGGAAGACGCTAAAGAAGCTGGGCCCTGCCTGTAGGCCGACTGCGAAGATAAAGATCGCAAAGCCGATCGAGCCGATCGACGCATCGGCGGTGAGGCCGAAGTGCCCAAACAGCAGGCCGACGAGGAGCACCCCAGTGGTCGAGCCCAGCTCGATCGGGCCGATCTGAATCTTCCCTACGAGTAGGCCGATTCCGATCAAGGTGAAGAGCATCAATATTGCGTTGCCCGTGTAGAGTTCGAAAAGGTCGATTTCCATAATGTTAGGTGAGTGGCGTGCGTAGGTTGTCGAGCTTAGGTGAGTTTGTGACTATTCTCAACTAAGTGGACAGTTTTGTGGGGCTAGAGTTGGAAAGCATTGTGACGCTTGTTAGAATGCGAGTGCGTAGTTAATGATGACGCGGAAGTCGTCGATGTCCTCACGGTCGTTGCCGACACTGTTATTGTGCCCGTAGCGTAGGCGTAGCCAGAGGTTTTCGATTGCTTCGGGGCGGTAGTCGAGGTTGAGGTTTACCTCGCGTTGATCCTCACTCTTGCTGTCGGGCGTATCGCCATAAACCCAGCGAAACGAAGTGCTGAAATCTTCCAGGTAGGGTGAGCTAAAATTGTAGCTGACGCTGGTGCCATAGGCGCGTTCACCGGCGCGGTCGAAGTCAGCTAGCATGATCGAGTTATAGCTGGGAGAGCCGCCCCACGGCGTTTGAGCACCACGGTCGTTGGCGGTATAGGTGTAAATCGCCGCGACGGTCAGGTTTTCGTAGGTGCTGGCCCATTTTGCGCCGTAGTGCTGCGTGTGGAAGTCACCGATGAGTTCGTCGCCGACGCTGCTTTGGTCAGTAAATTGGAGCGCGGTTTTGACGTCGATCACATCGAAGAGCTCGAAGTTGGTGCTGCTCTCAATGTAGAAGGTGTTAAAAGTGTCGGGGTTGTAGAGGTCGACCCAGCCGATATTGAAGCGTTCGAAAATTTTATAGCGGGCACCGATCGCGTAGACGCCTTCGTCGCTGCCGATGGCACCTGCGCGTTCGGACATGGATATATAATTATAGCTAGTGCGTGTGCGGATTTTATCAAAGTAGCCTACGCCGATGTCAAAGCCTTCACTGACGGTGTAGACAGCGGTGTAGGCTTCGAAGGTGTTGGGCGTCATGCGGATGTCATGGCCATTGAGATAGGGCAGGTCGATGCGTTGATAGCCAAAGGCGAATTGCACAGGTTCGAACTTGAGATCGAGGTAGCCTTCACCCACTAAGGTATAGCTCTTTTGCCCAGGCTTCAGTAGGCCGGTGCCATCACGATCATCGGGGCCGTGGACCTTTTGCGAGGTGTAGGTGGTGAGACCGATCGAAGCGACGTCGTGCCAGCGGCCTGTTTTTAGGCCGAGTGAGCCGCCTGTGGCAAAGGCCTCGGATGTTTGACCATCGCCAAACTCACGGTGTAGGTAGTAAGAGCGTGAGGCGAGCTGGAACTCGGTGTCGTCGATAAAGGGGATGCCTGTCTCGGGAGTGAGATCCGCAATTTGTTTGAGTTGCGAGCGTAGGTCATTGAAGACATTGTTAAAGCCGAGGGTGTCGGTGGCATTGTTGGCATCTTCAAGTAAGTTCGCGTCGGGCGAAGTCGCTGCGATATATTCCGGGGTGCCAGCTGCAAACAGAGTTTGAGCAGATGCTGTGGATAAGATCGCGATAAGCTTAAGCACCACGCTCCATCGGCGTAGGGTGCTGTTTGACGCGGATCTATTAGTCTCACCTCTGCTTCGTTTAGGGGCCGATTGCATGATTAATAAGTTGGGGTAATTTGTGCTCTCTTCAATTGCAAATTCCAAGAGCATTCATACCAAGTTAGATTCGTAATAACGTGCAGACATTGCGATCGCCGTGCCAAGCTTGCGCGTTTCAGTGAAATCCTCAATTAACCTATGAAAAAAACACTCTTCACACTCGCAGTGGGGCTCGCATTCGCGGCCTTTATTCAAGCTGCCGATAAGCCAAATATTTTGGTGATCTGGGGCGACGATGTCGGCCAGTCAAACATTAGCGCCTACAGTCGTGGCATGATGGGCTACCACACGCCGAACATCGATCGGATCGCCGATGAAGGTATCCTCTTTACAGACTATTATGGTGAGCAGTCCTGCACGGCAGGTCGCTCTTCCTTTATCATGGGCCAGAGTGTGTTCCGCACCGGG
This sequence comes from uncultured Puniceicoccaceae bacterium, assembly GCA_905479975.1. GTDB lineage: Bacteria > Verrucomicrobiota > Verrucomicrobiia > Opitutales > Coraliomargaritaceae > Lentimonas. The sequence goes on from CAJQOS010000067.1 coordinate 15,556, forward strand.
CTCTCTAAAGTCGGCCTTCCTGGTGCGGCTCAGGGCATGAACGAGCTCGACCCAACAATTGCCGGGCTCCTGAAGGATCACGGCTATGCAACGGGTCAATTCGGTAAAAATCACCTCGGTGACCGCGACGAGCACCTACCGACCAATCATGGTTTTGATGAATTCTATGGTAATCTTTACCACCTGAACGCCGAGGAAGAGCCGGAAAATGAGGACTACCCCAAAGATCCCGAGTTTCGTAAGAAATTCGGTCCGCGTGGGGTGATTCACTCGTTTGCGGATGGTAAAATCGAAGATACTGGACCGCTGACCAAGAAACGCATGGAGACGGTGGACGATGACACCGTCGCCCGAGCAATTGACTTCATTCGTCGTCAAGAAGCAGCCGACAAGCCATGGTTTGTTTGGTGGAGCGGCACACGTATGCACTTCCGCACGCACGTGAGTGACGAAAAGCTGGCAGCCATCAAGGCAAAGAACCCGCTGGCTGACGAATACACCTGCGGCATGATCGAGCATGATATGCATATCGGTGAGTTCCTCGCCGTGATTGACGAGCTGGGTATCGCGGACAACACGATTATCCACTATTCGACCGATAATGGCCCGCACTACAATACATGGCCCGATGCGGCTGCGACACCGTTCCGTGGCGAGAAGAACACCAACTGGGAGGGCGGTTGGCGCGTGCCTTGTGCCGTTCGATGGCCTGGAGTCGTGAAGCCTGGCTCTGTCAGTAATGGTGTGGTGCATCACATGGACTGGTTGCCGACTTTTGTCGCAGCTGCAGGTGATGCCGATATTAAGCAAGAGCTGTTAACTAGCTATAAATCCTCCGCTATGGGGCGTGAATATAAGGTGCACCTCGATGGTTATAACTTGATGGATCACCTGAAAGATCCTCAAGGCGTCGAAAGTCCACGTAAGGAGATCTTTTATTTCTCGGACGATGGCGACTTGACTGCGCTACGTTACAATCAATGGAAATTGATCTTCATGGAGCAGAAAACAGAAGCTGGCTTCCGTGCATGGATGGAGCCATTCGTGCCGCTTCGCATTCCATTGATCTTGAATGTGCGTCGTGACCCTTATGAGCGTGCTCCGCTGACATCGAACACCTACTATGACTGGTTGCTTGACCGCGCGTATTTGTTGGTGCCAGCTCAGTCTTATGTCGGCGAGTTCTTGGGGACCTTCAAGGAATATCCGCCACGCCAGAAGGCTGCGAGTTTCTCGCTCGATCAAGTGATGGAGCAGATGCTGAATCAGCCGACTCACAACTAATTGAGCTGATTTCTTAGCCGCGCTTGGTGTTTTACATCGAGCGCGGCTTTTTTGGCGACAAATACGAGGGAGTCGGTTTATTGAAGCTTATGTTTACAGGAATCATCGAAGAAACAGGGACCGTGGTGTCCTTTGAAGAACAGCAAAACTCATGGCGCTTGGTATTGGCCGCTGAAGTCGTGACCAAGGACTTGCAGATGGGCGACAGTGTCGCAGTGAATGGCTGTTGCTTAACCGCAGTGGCGTTTGATGCGGAGCGAATTGAGTTTGATTTGCTCGGCGAGACCAAGCGTCTCACCTCGATCGATGGCGTCGGCCCCGGGGGGAAGGTAAACCTTGAGCGGGCACTGTTGCCTTCGACCCGCATGGGTGGGCACTTTGTATCCGGTCATGTCGATGGCACGGGTGTGATCGAAGCGATCGAACCGCGCGGTAAGGATTTCTTTTTTCGGATTAAACCCGATGCGGATAAGCTGAAATATATCGTCAGCAAGGGCTGCATCACCGTGGATGGTATTTCGCTGACTGTCTCTGAAGTGGACGAGACAGGCTTCGCGATTTGGCTGATTCCTCACACGATGGAAGTGACGAACTTGCATACCAAGAAGGTCGGAGATCGTGTGAATCTGGAATACGATTTGATCGCGAAATATGTGGAGAAGCTGTTCGCGCCAGTTGGGTAGCGCGATGATTCTTATTTTCCTATGGGAGTTGTTGCGCTGTTAGGCATAGGGATTGGAGCAAAAGTCGCCGCTGTCATCTCATTTTTAATGAATAACAGATTGCCGTTCGAGGCGTTGGCGAGGGTGGCGCCTTCTAGGCTGCGCAGCAGTATTCGTGCAAATTGATCGAGTGGTGCCCCTGAGTGTTTCAGTAGAGTGAATGATCCGACGATGTTTTTATCCACCGGAGCGCTCAACGTATTTTGTTGGCCAGCGAGCAAGAGGTATTTCTCGTTCAGTTTTAAGGTGACGGTTACATCGACCGGGATGCCTGAATTCGTTAGCGACTTGAGTCCGTAGAGTCCGTCAACGAGGTGTTTGTTGCTGGCACAGCCGCTAAGCAAGGATAGGGCGATGACGAGAACGCCGATTTTTAATAAATGCATGTGGTCTGGGGGAGGTGACTTACTGTTCTTTAGTCGTCCACGCTTCTGGCTCGACATCGACGTATTGGAAGACAGCGGTTACTTTACGCTTCTTTTTGAAGGTGAGCTTGCCGCGACCATCGAGTTCAAATTCGGAGCCTTCGAGGGCGGCGATCAGATCCGATTCGACCTGCATCATATTGGGAGGGCCTGCGCGACGCGTGGAGATCATTTGGCCGATGGTGTCATCTGTGATCGGTGCCTGCCATTGGTTGACCGGGCCAGAGCCTGCGATACTGGTGTCGCGCACGTGCATGATGATCGGCTCGTCGATCGCGGTGCTAGAGTCTGTCAGGGAGAGCAGCGCGTAGTTGCCGGCGATGGATTTCGGAGTGCTAGCGCAGCCTCCGAGGAAGAGTGCTGTGGTGATGAGTAATAGGGCTTTAATTAGGTTCATGACAGTGAAGGTTAAGTGAAGTCTTTCTAATGGCAAATTCAGAAATGACTTGAGCACATCTTAGTCACTGGTGAGTTCACTTTGTTCAATATCTGCACCACTGTATTTTCGAATGAGGAAGCGGAGTAAGAATATGATTTTGAATAGTGATTAGAAAATGTGGAGTGTGTCCGAGAGTGTTAGCCAGATACCGACTCCAATCAGGATGGAGCCGGTTAGATTGACTGCGATCTTTTGTAAGCGTTGAATCCGCTGGAGAACCTTGCTTGCTTTGGTTGCGCTCAGTGCGAGTAGTAATGCGATGACGCCGACTGGGAGTGCGGTTCCCAGTCCGTAGCTGGCGACTAGAAGAGGCGGAAAGTTGGATGCCATTGCGATTGGCATAAGTGAGCCAAAGAACAAGGCCGCTGATACGGGGCAAAAAGACAGCGCGAACAGTCCGCCGAGGCAAAATTCGCCTAACATCCCATAGCCGGTCAATGTATCGGCGAATTGAGCATTCCCGAGTTTGAAATTTGCAGGGATTGGTAGCAGTCCGACCACCGCCATGCCTGCAAGAATGAGAATTGGTCCGATAAGAGGAACAATTTCATTACGAAGAAAGTTGGAGAGCGTTGGCATCGATGTGAGGCCAGTCATCAGGAGGGTGGCTAGCCCGATGTAAACCACCACGCGCCCTAGGGTGTAAGCGATCGCTCCGGCACAAGCGCGGCGCTTGTTGTGTGCTTTGCGTGCCAGTAAGGAGACGGCTGCGACATTAGTCGCTAAGGGGCAGGGGCTGATGGATGTGAGGATGCCTAACCACAGTGCCGTCATTGTTGCGATTAGTTCGCTCGTCATGATTGAGGAGTCAGGAACTCCCGCACGGGTGCGGCGATGTAAGCTTTGAATGCCTCTGGGGAGTCGAGTAGTTTCCAGACATCATCTCGCTTTTCCCAACGGAGCACTTTCTCAGAAGTTTCTTCGCTGATGACGACGGTTTTGAACGCAATTTCGTAGTCGCTCGCGAAGTGCTCGTTCTCTGGTCGATCCAAGTTGAGCGTCTGAAAACGCACGCGCCCCGAAGCGATTTCCTCCGTGAAGGACTCCTCGGTGGCTGCACGTGTTAGCTTCTCGATGTTCAGGCAGGAAGTGCAGCGCACATCGGTGGTGAAGTAAGTGATGAGGATCGTCGGTGCGGTGGATCGCTCGGAAATTGGAGTGCTCGGAGTTGGTTCGGTTGCGGCTTGAACAGTGCTTGTCTGTGGTGGTGAAGTTTCCTCGCTGCGGTTCCAAATCGAATAAGCAATGGCTCCAACGGCGAAAATAATAAGGATACTCTGTAGGGCTGTTTTCATGGTTATTGGAGCATGGTTTTCAGCGCTTCAAGGGAAGGCACTTTACCTGCGACTTTTACTTCGCCGTCGACTACCATGGCTGGGGTGAGCATCACACCAAAATCGGCGAAGCGCATCATATCAGTGACCTTCTCGAGTTTGTAATCGAGGCCGAGTTCGTTGGCAGCCGCCTTGGCGGCATCTGTGAGCTGATTACATTTGGCACATCCTGTGCCGAGGATCTGGATTAGTTTCATAGTGTGTCTACTTTGCAGGGAACCAATGCTTCGTGTTATTCGCGATTTTTACGAGCGCCAACATCACTGGCACCTCGACGAGCACTCCGACAATTGTCACCAGCACTACCGGTGAGGACGCTCCAAAGATCGTGATGGCGACGGCGACGGCCAATTCGAAAAAGTTGGATGCAGCGATCATTCCCGCAGGCGCCGCAACGTCGTGACGCAGGCAGAGCTTGCGGCTGACCAGATAGGCGATGAAGAAAATCAGGACGGTCTGAAGGATTAGCGGGATCGAGATGAGTAAGATATGGAACGGGTTCTCTAGAATGATGCCGCCTTGGAAGGAAAAGATCAGCACCAAGGTGAGGAGTAGCCCGGCAATGGTGATGTTGTTGAATTTAGGTAAGAACCGTTCGTGAAAATAGCGGTCGCCATGTTTCTTGATGACGTGGTGGCGTGTCCAAATGCCGCCTGCGAGCGGGATCACGACGAACAGTAAGACCGACAGGAAGAGCGTATCCCAAGGAATGCTCACTCCAGTGATCCCTAACAGAAACACCACAATCGGTACGAATGCGACGAGGATGATCAGGTCGTTTGTGGCGACTTGAACCACCGTGTAGGCAGGGTTGCCACGTGTGAGGTGACTCCAGACAAAAACCATCGCCGTGCAGGGTGCGGCGCCGAGAATGACGGCTCCGGCGACATAGTCTTTAGCCTGCGCCGGATCGATGAAAGCACTGAATAAGACATGAAAGAATAGCCAAGTGATGCCGAACATCGTAAACGGCTTGATCAGCCAGTTCACCACCCAGGTGACATAGAGCCCAGTCGGCTCCTGTCTAACATTTTTCAGGCTGGTGAAGTCTACCTTCATCATCATCGGGTAAATCATCAGCCAGATTAGAACCGCGATTGGAATCGAGACCTTGGCGTATTCAAAACGGGATAGAAAGTCGGGGACCTCAGGCAGGAACTTCCCGATGAGCACTCCGGCGATCATGCAAAGAGCCACCCATACTGTGAGGTTCTTTTCAAAAAAGCTGATGCCTGTGTCTTGTTTGTCTTCGGTCATCTTATGATTCGATTTAGGTGCATCCTACTCTTAATCAGAGATTAGATTAAAAGTAGGATGATGAGTCAGATTAGGTGGCGCAGCTATGCTTTGGTCGCTTCGCGGTAGCCGAATGCGTAGGCTTCGAAGACGAGTTTGATTTCGTCACGAATGCGGCGGAAGGCGTCGATATCGGATTCGCCCTCGCGCTGTGCGTGTGGGGGATCTTCGAAGCCCCAGTGGTAGCGGTTCACTTGCCCTGGGAACGTCGGGCAGACTTGGTCGGCATTGCCGCACACGGTGATGACCGTCGTGATGCCCTTATCTAGATACTGATCGAGGTGATCGGAAGTGTGACCTTCGGTGCTGATGCCGAGCTCTTCAATCGCTTGCAGTGCGAGCGGATGAACTTCGCCCTTTGGTTTGGAGCCCGCGCTGAAGACGTCAAATAGGTCGCCAGCGGCGGCGCGTAAAATGGCTTCGGCCATGTGACTGCGGCAAGAGTTGCCAGTGCAGAGAATGAGGACTTTTGGTTTCATGATTTGAGTGTGAAGGTTAGAAGGTTTGAAAGTGTGAAGGTTGATTAAAGATAGTTAGCTAGCGCATTGAGTAGGTAGCCGGTAAAGATGATGGCGAGCGTGGTGATGCCGAAGTAAATACCAATCAGCTTTAGGTTCATGGTCCGGCGCAGCATAATTGCTTCGGGTAAACTGAGAGCAGCCATGGCCATCATAAAGGCGAGGGCGGTGCCGATGGGGATGCCTTTTTGGAAGAGCACCACGGCAATCGGCACGATGGCAGCACAACTACCATACATCGGCACGCCGAGTGTGGTGGCGATGGGCACCGAGAAGATGCCGGTCTTTTCCATCAATGAGTGGATCATTTCCTGTGGCACGTAGTTGTGGATGAAGGCACCGATGCCAACGCCGACGAGCACCCAAATCCAAATTTGCTTGATCACGCTGATCGCTTCATTCCTGCCATAGAGCAGGCGACCCCCGAATGTATATTCCGTGATTCCGTTTTCGCCGTCTGCGGCATGGATGATGTCTTGCTCCAAGTGCTTTTCTAGGCGCATTTTACCGAGCAGCGCTCCGGCCACAGTGCCGATGAATAGACCACTGCCGACATAGGCCACGGTGATCGGCACTCCGAACGACCCAGCCATGAGCACCACGAGGTATTCGTTGATGATGGGGGAGGTGATGAGGAAAGAGAAGGTCACGCCGAGCGGCACGCCCGCTCGGAGCAGGCTAATGAAAATGGGGATGGAAGAGCAGGAGCAAAAGGGGGTGATGGCGCCAAACAAAGCGGCGACTAAGTTGCCCCAAATTCCGCCGCGGCTCATCCATTGCTTCAGCTTATGTTCGGGCAGCCAGGTGCGTAGCACCCCGATGACAAAGATCATACCCGCGAGTAGGAGGAAGATTTTGACGGTGTCGTAGAGAAAGAAGTGAACGGCGCCGGCGAATTTCGATTCGGCGTCCATCCCGATCCATTCGTAGACCAAGTGATTAATGAGTTCGGTGAGCATGTTGTTTCGGGCGTAGAGTCGCTGGATAAGTGGCACAGGCATTCTTGCCTGTTTGCGTTAGAAGGTCGGACAGGCAGAAATGCCTGTGTCACTACCCTGCTAGCAGCACTTCCCGCCTTTGCCTTTGTCGTCACCCGAGCAGCATTGGCTGTTCTTGGCTTGCTCGTCTGCCTTGGTTTTCATGGCGGTGTCCACCTTGGTTAAGATGCGTTGAAAGAAGCCAGGTTTGGGTGCGTCGGTCGGCTGGAGTTTGTTGTCGGATTGTTCGTTCATGATGGTGAGAGGGCTGAGAGTTGAGAGTGGCACAGACATTCCTGTCTGTAGTTTCATTAAATGAGCAGAACAGACAGGAATGTCTGTATCACGTAGTAATTAGCAGCAGGCAGTGTCGCCGCAGACGGATTTAGGGCAATCGCTGTCGCTCTTGGCTAGCGCGTCGACGATTTTTTGACGGGTGATGAGATCTTGCTGGAGCTGGTTGCACTCTGCGCAACTCGCTCCGAGTAAATGATCGAGGTTGGCTTGGATCAGTCCATTAATTGGCTGAATCAGGCTGTAAATCATCCAAGTGCCTTCGCGCTGCGATTGGATCAGTCCCAATTGCTTCATGCTAGCGAGCTGCTTGGACATCTTCACCTGTGTGGCATCGAGGATCTCTTGCAGGTGGCACACGCAGAGCGGCCCCTCGTTCAAGAGGTTGATGATGCGTAGCCGCTGCGGATCAGCGATGCATTTGTAGATGTCGGAGGCTTCCATGTGAGATAGGATATGCTCAGGGTGGTATATACTGTCAATGGTATGTTTTCATGAGAGCTGAGAGCTGAGAGCTGAGAGCACTGGGCATGGCGGATGCCGATCAAAAGCATTGCCAGCTGGGTGCAATTCTTTTTGGGTAGCTCGTTCCTGATACTTATTATGTTGCTACCTTTACTCATTCTTTCTGCGCTGCTGCTTGCGGTGGCGTATCGTTTTTATGGTGCTTTCTTGGAGCGACATTGCCGGATTGATCCAGATCGGGAGACGCCGGCTTGCGAGGTGAATGATGGGGTGGACTATGTGCCGACGCGGGCTTCGGTGCTGTTCGGGCACCACTTCTCGTCGATTGCGGGGGCGGGCCCGATCGTGGGGCCGATCATTGCGGCTTCGGTGTTTGGTTGGCTGCCGACCTGGATCTGGATTATCGTGGGCTCGATATTTGTGGGCGGGGTGCATGACTTTGGTAGCACGTTGATGTCGCTGCGCAGTGGGGGTCGTTCGATTACATCGACCTGTCGCAAGTTGGTGGGTGAGACGACGGGTAAGTTGTTTCTGATCTTTGTGTTACTCGCACTGGTCTATGTGATCGTGGTGTTTCTAGATCTGACGGTGGTGGGCTTTGTGAATCAACCCGCAGTGGCGACGGCGTCGGGGTGGTTTATTTTGGTGGCGCTTTTGTTCGGCTTGGTCGCGAAGCGTTCAGGCATCTCTTATAAAATCGTGATCCCGGTCTTTGTGGCTTTGACCTATTTGGGCTTGTGGATCGGTGTGGAGTTTCCCGCTCCAGCGCTGGGCAAGAATGTGTGGATGGCGGCGGTGTTGATCTATTGCTACTGTGCGGCGATTCTGCCAGTGGGTGTGTTGATGCAGCCGCGTGACTTTTTGAGTGCGACGTTTTTGTATGCGATCATGCTGCTCGGAGTGGTGGGTGTGTGTGCGTATGATGGTGGCTTTGAGTTACCGATGTATACCAGCTTCGCGCCGAAGGATTGGACGTATATGGTGCCGTTCTTGTTTATCACGGTGGCGTGTGGTGCGTGTAGCGGGTTTCACAGTATCGTGAGCAGTGGCACGACGTCGAAGCAGATTCAGACGGAACGCGATGTGAAGAAAGTGTCGTATGGAGCGATGTTAGTCGAAGGTCTGTTGGCGGTCTTTGCGTTGGCCTGTGTCGGAGTGTCGGGCGGCTTGGAAGGCGGTCCAGTGGCTGCATTTGCGCGTGGCTCGGCGGTGTTTTTCGGCGGGCTGGGGATTCCTGAAGAGGTCGGGTTGACTTTCGCTACTTTGGCGGTGAGCACCTTTCTGTTAACGACGCTGGATACGTGCACGCGCTTGACACGCTTTTTGGTGGAGGAGCTGTTTGACTGGCGCGGTGCGGGTAGTCGTTACCTTGGGACGTTGCTGGTGTTGGCACTTCCAGCGGTGGCAGCGTTTGGCAGTTTTACTAACCCGGAGGGGCAGGTGATTCCTGTGTGGAAGGCGATCTGGCCGTTGTTTGGTGCGACCAATCAGTTGTTGGCCGCGCTGGCGTTGATCACCTTTGTGGTTTTTCTAAAGCATCGTCGTATTGCATTTGCCTTTGCGTTGGTGCCTGCGATTGCGATGAGCATCATGCCGATAATGGCTTTGGTCATGATGGTGATTCAGCATGGGCCGTTGAGCATGCTCGGCGGTATCGCACTGGCGATGGTGCTGCTCGGTCTTTACGTGACGTTGATGTCGCTAAAGTTCGTTTGCGCGACCAATCCGGGGGATTCAGTAGCTACGGCTTAGTTGCCTTGGGGCTGTATCCAGTCAATGACTTGAGTTTTCCAGCTTGCTTCAGTGGTGTCTTGGCGCGTCTGAATTTGAATGTCGACACGCTCGACTGTTGGTGTGTGCGGCTGATAGCGAAATTCGATTTGAGTCGTGTTGGCTTCAGTTAAGATCCTTGGGCTTAGGTCTGGTGAGAGTGCGCAGTGAATCATATCACCTGGATCGTTGAAGTCTCCATTGCCCTCGGCATCAATGAACAAGAGTTGGTTCTGACTGTTGTAGGCCTCGATCCGAGTTGGTTGAGAGGATACGGCCCGCAGGTCTATTGTTTGAGGACTGTCGTTGATGCTTGAGATGGAATGAAATATGGAGACGAGGTAGTAGGGGTTGTCTATGAGTTCGATGGCATCAATGACTGCGATATTGGCAGCGCCAGCGTCGGCTTGAAGGCATAGCTCTGCTTGTTGCTGCTGACCATCTAGAGTCACTTGGATGTCGATGCTCTGGTCGCCGTTTTCAAATAGCTCTGGGGCAGCATGCACTTCAATGAGAACCTGCTCGTGTGCGCTGAGGCTCGTCTCGGTTTGAGAGGCTGAGCCTTGGTCAGTGGCAGCTGCTTTTAGATCAAACTTCAATGCTTGCTGCTCGTGTGTGAATTCTGGATCGATTGAAGTGTCAGGGCTTCGCGTTGTAATTTCAATGGCTTGCCCGTTTAAACTCAGTTCAAAATGATTCTCGCTGCTCGCAAGATTTGAGAGGCTAAACACTGCAATGCTGCCTTGGCCAGGGAGCGGGGCTGAGGTGATTCGGACTGGCTGGAGGTCGAAAAGGTCGGCTTGTTGAGAGGAGAGCTGTTTGTCTAGCTGACTCAGGAATGTCTGCGCAGACGGTAGCCGTGGCTGCATCTGGAAGCGTTGAAGCAGGTCGATTGCGTCTTGCTGTATACGCGCAGCAGCCTGCAATTGGTCTGACTGGGCTAGATACTGTGCGTAGAGGTTCTTCGAGATTTCCAGTGGATGGTTGCATATCTTGATGATTCTGATGAACCAAAGAGATGAGCGTATCATCAGAAGATTTGTTTGGTCAGATACTTGGTTTGGGAGAGGATTGGGAAGTTCACCAGACCGAGTAT
>CAJQOS010000068.1 GCA_905479975.1 uncultured Puniceicoccaceae bacterium
ACGCTCCAAATGGAACGCTCGGGTTCCACGCTTCCCTCGGCGATTGAAAAGACCCGAGCGTCAAAGAAGAAGTAACTGGCCCAGAAATTTACTCAGGTAAATGCGATCTGCTACAGGACAGGGGTTTTTCAGCAGAATCTATTCTTATAATCGCTCATCTTTAACCAGTGCAGATATCGGTCAGGGGGCTTCGAATGAGGGTATCCTATGAAAGCTGTGGTGGACCCTAACACTGCCGGCAGCTACGCTTCGGCACGCTCAAATCAGGAAAGCAGCCGATCCCAGTGATCAAAGGCCGCACGCGCGTCTCACGATCCGCTGCGTAAAAAACAGTAGCGTGCCATTCGGGTCATGTCATTACCTTTGTGGTAAGGGACAAAAAGGTCAGGGAATGGCACAAACTGAGGAGGTATTAACGAGAGTCGAAGCGTGCTTCCATGCAGAGGAAAGCGGCTGGAAGCCGCTTCTACTTTGGCTCAAAGTCCGCCACAATCAGGAAGCCAATCGTCGATCACATCTGCCTGAGCTAAGGACTTGCTTCAAGAGTCAAGGAAGTTGACGCATAGGAAGCCGGGACACTGCCAAATGGAAAACGACACTCAGAACACGACGGCGTGTGGGTAGAACTAGTTTAGGCAGTGGTCACATCAGGCTCATCCTATTGATGGGTTGACACAATAAACTAATAATAGATAAGCTTAATATACTAATATTAGTGCAGCTTGTTATACTAAATACAATACAGCATGATAAACTAAGGAACCGACATGGCATCTCCTACTGAAAAACTAGCTCAATCTTTAGAGCGGCTCCAGAAGCTTCAAGAAGAACGAGGCGCTTCAGCGATTCGTTCTAAGGATTTATTGCGAGCGGATCGCGAGCGATTACTGAAAAATGGCTTCATTCAAGAAGTCATGAAGGGGTGGTATATCCCTTCGCGCCCGGATGAAACACGTGGTGAGAGCACTGCATGGTATGCATGCTTCTGGTCATTTTGCGCAGGCTACTTGGATGAACGGTTTGGAGAGGATTGGTGCCTATCACCGGAGCAATCATTGACACTCTATGCAGGTCAACGATCCGTCCCGAAACAGCTCTTAGTTCGTGCGACAAAGGCCAATAACAATCTCGTTCAGCTACTTTACGGCACTTCGATTTTGGACCTTCAGGCTTCGCTACCTGAAACAAAAGATCTTTTCAGGTCTGAGGGGTTGAATTTGTTCTCATTGGAGTCCGCCCTGATCGCAGCGAGTCCAAGCTATTTCCGACAGTCTCCGACGGATGCGCGTGCCGCATTATCGATGGTAAAGCATTCATCTGGAATTCTATCGCGGCTCTTGGAAGGAGAACACAGTTCGATTGCAGGTCGTTTGGCCGGTGCGTTTCGGAATATTGGGCGACAGCGCATCGCAGATGATATCCTGGCCTCAATGAAAGCTGCGGGCTATCAGGTACGTGAGAGCGATCCGTTTACAGAAAGCTCACCACTCATTTTTGAGTCGCGTGCAACGTCACCGCATGTGAACCGAATCAAACTGCTATGGCAGAGTATGCGTGAATCGGTGATCGAGCATTTCCCGGAAGCTCCCGGACTCCCGAGAGCTGTGAAAGGCTACCTCAAGCAGGTGGACGATGTTTACACAACCGATGCTTACAATTCACTTTCGATTGAAGGGTACCAGGTGACAACGGAGCTGATTGAACGAGTCCGCAGCGGGCACTGGAATCCAGACGAGAATGAAGTCGACCGCGCCCATCGTGATGCAATGGCAGCCCGAGGGTATTGGCAGTGCTTTCAAGCAGTGCATGAGAGTATTGAATCTGTGCTTCGTGGACAACATGCGGGCGAAGTCGCAGACCGCGATCATGGTAACTGGTATCGGGAATTATTCGCTCCCAGTGTGAATGTTGGTTTGCTTCGTCGTTCTGATCTTGCGGGTTATCGCAACGGTCAGGTATTTATACGTGGATCGATGCATGTTCCTATTCATTCCGAAGCACTGCCTGATGTGATGCCGGTTTTCTTCGAGCTACTCGAATCGGAAAGTAATGCCGCAGTGCGCGTTGTCCTTGGGCATTTTATCTTTGTGTATATTCATCCATACTTTGATGGCAACGGACGCATCGGGCGTTTTTTGATGAACGTGATGCTCGCGTCAGGGGGCTACCCTTGGACAGTGATCCCGGTAGGAAAAAAACAGTCCTACATGAACGCACTCGAAGCTGCCAGCGTGAATCAAGACATCATCCCGCTGAGTCGATTTATTGCCAGTCTCGTCTCAGTTGATGATTAGGTCTCATACGCGCTGGACCATTCGATGGGTAAAGATCACGAATATCAGCCCGTGAGCATCTTTCTCATAGCGGATGAAGTCTGGAAATAGACCTTTATCGAGGCTGGCCATGGTGAGCCCATCTTCCAAATGAATCCCACCGGATCCGATCCAGTCGGTGCGGTGCATTGAAAAGGCCCAGAAGCGGCAAGGTGGAAACGGAAGCTTTTCGCCATGGAAGCACCATTGACCGATGGCATCGCCACCAAGCTCCGGCGTCATATTTCCGAACACCTCTTGGGTCGCGTAGAAATACGGACACATTGGCAACTTTGAGGGCGCGGCGAGCAACTGCTCATGCGCACAAGGGAACTCGTAGACACGCGGAGCACCTTTACGCTGACCGTAGGGTGCCCAGTGGCGCCTCCGGCGAGTGAGAGGGAGAGTGGAGAGTGAGAGTGCGCACAAGCCGGCACCAGCAAAGCATTGTCATGATTTCCCTCCGTGACTCTGTGTGCTCCAGCGACCAACGTGAGCGGGTGGTGGAATCAGTAGTCAGATGACAGACGTCAGTGGCCAGAGTTGGTGATTAGGCGCGACTCCGGGGCCTTCGGGTAGGTCAAAGAAGCTGAGCTGCTCTGGTATCGATTGATCATGGTCCATGGGGTCCATCTTAGACGATAGATTACACCCCACCCCAGACATCTACAGTCCTACCCAAGGCACAAATCAGTTCTTTAATATCACGAGATCGCGCCCATCGCGCCTTCAGACATTGTGCCGTGACATTTCGGACAAGGCATCCCGCCCATTTCAAAAGCCTTCACAGCATCCGCAGCCTCCCATTGCCGGCACTTTGGGCATTGCATCGGATCATGCTTCGGATCCAGTTTGAATATATTGCCACAATGCATACAAACATGGTCAGCGGCGTTTCCCGTCCGAGTCGCCAATACTTCGTTACGGGCCTGCTCGGTGTAGATCGGACCGAGGAGCTCTACTACGACCTGCTCCATCTCTGTCTCAAGACTGGGATGGTAACAGTAAACACGCTTCCCCTTGGAATTAATTATATACGGATTGCCCTCGTCCCAGCCTTCCACGCTGAAGCCGCATTGTTCAAAGGTAAATATTAGAGACATAGCCAGATTCGGGGCTCACTATAATCCACCACATCAGACAATTACAGTCCTACCTAGATTAAACCGAATCCAGCCCCCCCATCATTGTCCCACCTATTGCACTACTATCAGTAGATAGTCGAATTCCGCCTAAGAATGCATCAAATCAACGACTTAATCCATGACTGTTCGCAGCCTGTTCCACGTATTTCAGAATGCGCAGGGAACGGCTGATGCGATTATTACCAAATCCCTCCAAAAAAATAACTAATATATAGAGGTTCTATTTTGCATAAAATGTGAAATTCCATTCAATCATACATCCTTCCGATGAAACTACCCACCGAGTATGCTCCACCTGAGCGAGTCCCGAGCGAAGTTCTGAACGCGCAGATCACATCGCTGCAAGGCAATGCTGTGTTACAGGGGTCGGCACAACACAGACCCGAGCATATAGTGCTGCTCAATCCGCAGCGGCAGATCGTCTACGCCAATGCCTCCTACCTGACTATGGCTAAGAATCAGGGATCTGGCGAAGTCTACGGCGCCCGCTTTGGGGAACATATAGGCTGTATACATGCTGTCAGCGGTGAAGGTGGCTGTGGGACTGCGGAAGCCTGCCAAACTTGCGGGGCGGTGAATGCCGTGCTCAAAAGCCTGGATGGTAAAGTCGCCATGCAGAGATGCACCATACCACTCGAAGCAGAAAAAGATCCGCTGCACTTGATCATCTTCACCATACCGGTGCACATTGATGACTCGATCTATATATTGGCCGCCTTTGTCGACGACAATAAAGTCATCGAGCACCCGCATGCCCTAGCGGAACATGCCTTTGCGGTGCAACGACTGGCAGCGCGCATTGAAGAATCCTAGCCCCGACGCGGCAGGCTTATCTGATCACACTGTATCCAGCATCGACTCACCCAGCCAGGAGTCTGGCCAGATGTTGAGCTGCACCTCCCCATTCTCTACGATGGCATACGCGGCTTGAGCAAGATCGAGACAGAACGAACGCCCTTTTTGCGTCTGCTTCACGCAGCGTGTATGCCCAACGATCTGGGGAACTTCGAGCGCGTCCTCAAACTCCAGATTCCAATCCTGCCATAGCGGACCACCGAACGGCAGCAACCCGCCGCGGGCGAGCCCTGCCCCGAAAATCGGGTGCTCCTCCTCTTGGTAGATATTAGCAAAGGCCTGGGCCCATTGATCTTGTAACCAACGGCAGCGACGCTCGGTGCTACCGAGGTCCTCCGGCCACCAGTCGGGATGCACGCCGGCATGCGAGAACAGCCAACCATCCAATAGGACCGCACCTTTGAGGCTTTTCCAGAAGTCCTCGTCCCACAATTCATTAATGATCTCCGCCCGCTCCAGTGTGGTATTGCCGAGCCACTGGCCAATTGTCGTATTCGGCTGACCACCACGCTCGGCACAAGCCGGGCGCAGGGCATAATAGGGCAAGTCGTGGTTACCACAGAGCATGTGCAGACGCTCCCCGAGCAGTTCCTTCAATCCAAGCAAGGTCCCAGCGACTTGCTGTAAGCGCTGCTCGCAAGGGTTCACCACGCCAGATGGGTCAAAGTAATCGCCCAGCAGCACGACGTGATCGAAACTGTCCGTGTCTTCGTAGGCGAAGATGTATTTCAAGAACTCAAGGTTTTCGTGGATGTCCGGAACAACGAGTAGTTTCATAGATGCTTGTGGGTTAACTGAGGGAGCCAGAGTCAATCTGTGCGCGACAGGCTATACAATACACCGCAGACAATCTGGGTGCAGTAAAAATCGCTCGATCACCCAGCCTCTAGCTCAATTGGAACCGCAGGCATATGAATCACCGAATCAATACCATTAGCACGTAGCACGGTCCACACAGGGTCGTCTTCTCGAATGGATGTCTTCAGGCAAATCACCTCTTGATCAAGGACAAGGAAGTTAAAGGAAATATTCTCAAGGTGATTTCGATCACGAACATCGAGTCCGATACAGTCCTGAAGTGTGATCCCGATCTTCTTCGACTGCAGCTTTAGCTCCTCAATAAAGGCAACCATCATATCCGTGAAGCCCGTGCCGATGTCGTCATCGTAGGCTCTAGAAGCTGTATGAGCCTCATCCCCATATCCCACTCGCTCCATACCGGTATAAGCGATGCCTGACTCCACCCCTGCTGCTTTCCTTCGAACGTAGTTTAACGGCCAGAAACATCCCTCATGCCCCCGCACCAGAAATGCGGGTATCGTCGATGCGATCAAAAGACTATTGGCCAGGTAAACTGTGAGCGCGTCTTCGATCGAAACTTCCGGCGGTTGTTGTTTCACAAATTGAAGACGGTCCTCACCCCATTGCACCACAATTCCAAATCGTGCCCCGGTCTCAGCCTCATTGATCTTACGGAGCCCAAATGGCAGGAGGTTATGGAGACGCGATAGCGTCGAACGTGTCGGTGGTTCAAAATGAAGCACTCCCTGGGGAGTGACGATCTGACTGGGGTATTGTGATTCAGCCTTCATCTGACTGCCTCTTCGCGCTGAAAATCAGACATCGTGGCCCAAATTTCGTGGTAAGCACGTAGCTTATCCCGCTGGTCCGGTTGTTGAGCGACGCACCCCTTGAAGTTCGAGTAATCGAGCGTCGCCGTGAGTGCCACGACCACCTTGAGTAATTCTTCCGGTCCGATGATAATCCGATAGCGGTAGTCCGCAGTGGGCCAGGCATGCACTTCTGCGTCCAGACCGCAAACTTGAAGCAAGTTCTCAAGGTCCCGCCGAACCCTCGCCCGGACATAATAAACGCCCTGCTCTTTTTGAATGATGCTATAGAATCCATGTTTTGTTGCTAACCACATGCAATCTATCATACCACCCGCCTTGGACATTGACAGTCCTACCTAAAGGAAATGACTATGCGTGATGCCGAAAAAGAAAACCGTCGTCCTTCGTTCCCGTCCACCCCTTGCGCGTATGTTACGCATCCATGAGGAACTGCAGGAGAATCGGCTACCGAATGCGACCACGCTCTCAAAACTACTGGAGACCTCGACCAAGACGATCAACCGCGACATCACCTATATGCGCGATCAGCTCGGGCTACCCGTGGAGTGGGACGCACAGTCCAACGGTTATCACTATACCAGCTATGTCGATGCCTTTCCCATGGTGCAGATCTCTGAAGGCGAACTCTTTGCGCTGTTGGTCGCACAAAAAGCACTGGAGCCCTACAAGGGCACTCCTTTCCAAGCACCACTGGAATCTGCCTTAAAAAAGCTATCC
>CAJQOS010000069.1 GCA_905479975.1 uncultured Puniceicoccaceae bacterium
AAACCCTTCCGTCTCGGCAGACCGATCCACCTTCCCTTCGCAGGGAAGGAGTCATTTAGTGGTAACTCCACTGCCCTCAGACTTATGTATAAGGATATGCCTCTAGCGTCGCCTGCCGCGTGCGCGTAGCGTGTTACGCGATCAATTCCCCTGCGGCCACACTTCATTCCAGGCACTTGCCCAAAGAAAAACCCCGGCGAACCGGGGTTTTGAAAAGATTACTTTGAGAGCAGGGCTCGCTTTAAGTATTTGGACTGATGATTTCCACTGCCTGATCCTCTGGGGTGACCACGTCGTCGTCGTCGTCGTCGTCTGTGAAGACTTCCGGCTGCGTGCCCTCATTCTTGAATGGAGGGTAGTTCTTCAGGCGATCCACGATGTCGTCACAGTGTGGGTCATCTTCCGACAGGCGGATGACGATGATGTGTGCCGGTGGGATCGGATCGCTCTTATCGTCTGAGATGCCAGTGTCGAAACCCTTGTCGCCCACGTTGCCGCGGCCGTATTCGAAGCTGCCTGCGTAGCGAGAGATGATATCCACTTTGCCATTCAGATTGCGGACGAAGAGGATAAACTCGCCGCGTTCTGCATTGTAGCGGATCTCAACTGTGAAATTGGTGCCGCGGATTGCTGCAGTGCCGAGTGGTGTTTCGATCAAGAATTCGGAGCCTGCGCGAAGCTTTTTGACGTGTCCGGATACTTTACCGTAGTTCAGTTCGAGTAGTGATTGTGATTTGCTTGGGTCCGCTTGAAGCTGCTCGTAGCTTTTCTTGCCGCTAAAGGCTTCTTGCGCGAGTTCAGCGAGTGTGACGCTGGAGTTTTCTTCGACCACGATTTCAGAGCCGTTGGAAAAAACAAGGAGCGCGTTGCTCAATGCAGTCGTTACGACACTGTCGCCTTGGGTGAGCACCTCGCCCACTGCGAGTGGCGATTCGTCGCCGTTCTCAGCATAGCTAGTGACTGTGCCAGTCACGCTGAGCACTTTTGCGCTGGCGAGTTGGGCGGCATTGATGGTGAGTGCGCTTAAGCCGAAGAGGGCAAGCAGCACAAGGTGGAAGCGGGAGTTTTTCATAATAAAGTGATACGGGAACAAATGGTTTAACTGCTTCAACCTATTTTTTGTCGCGTTTTATTCAAGCTTTTTCCCACTGGAATTCGGCGATCGATGGGTTCGGCCAGAATTTCGCTCCATTTTAAAACTTTTTAGCAATCGGGGCGGGTGCTTTTTCGATTTTATTTTCCAGTCCATTTCATTTCCCTTCGGCGTGACTTGCAGCATTCCCCGATGGCGGGGCTCAGAAGCATATCCTTATACACTGTATGAGTCGCGTGATACGCTCAGCTTTCCAGTTTGGTCCGGTCTTGTCGCTTCGCTCGCAACCGCATTTCAACCTTTCAACCTTTCCACTTTTCCACTTTTCTCCCCACATGACTCTATTTCGTCCATGTATCGATCTCCATGCCGGTAAGGTGAAGCAAATCGTTGGCGGCACCTTGAGCGACGATGGGGCCGGGCTACAGACGAATTTCGAGAGTGATCGGCCTGCTGGTTACTATGGACATCTCTATCAGAAAGACGCGTTGACTGGTGGGCATGTGATCAAGCTGGGGCCGGATAACGATCGGGCCGCGCGCGAGGCGCTGGCGGCCTATCCGCGTGGATTGCAAATTGGCGGCGGGATTGACCGCGAGAATGCAGTCAGTTGGTTACAGGCAGGCGCGAGCCATGTAATTGTGACCTCGTGGCTATTTGACCAGACCGGTCATTTTCGGCCGGAACGCTTGGCTGCACTCGTTGCGGAAGTGGGCAAAGCGCGCTTGGTGCTCGATTTGAGTTGTCGTGCGGACGGTGCCGGTTGGATTGTGGCGATGAATCGTTGGCAAACTCCGACAGACCTCGTGTTGGATGCCGAGACGCTGAGAGAACTGGCGCATTCGTGTGACGAATTTTTGATTCATGCCGCCGATGTCGAAGGGAAATGCGAAGGGATTGATGCTCGATTGGTCGAATTCCTCGGTGCGCATGCGACGATTCCAGTGACGTATGCCGGGGGCGTGCATGCCCTAGAAGATTTACAGACCGTGCAAGACCTCAGCGCAGGTAAGGTTGATTTAACGATCGGCAGCGCACTCGATCTCTTCGGCGGCAACCAGGTGCGCTACGAAGACTGCGTGGCGTGGAATCGGGGGGGGGTGAACGTTGTTCGTTGAGCGTTGTAGGTTGTTCGTTGTTCGTTGGAGGTTGTTCGTTGAACGTTGAGCGTTCCCGTCCTCTCTGTCTTTTTTAGATTGGCAAATGCTGAAAGACAGGCCATGCCAGTCCAACTTCTTTGACGCACAAGGCGTTAAAGACCCCTGAATTTTTTTATTTTTCATTATGGAACTTCTCAATGTTGGTTTCGCCATCCTTCTTATCAAAATCGTAATCTGTGTGATGCCAGGCGTGCTCGGTATTTTCTTCATTGCCAGTTCGGAGGAGACCAAGCGGCATATGCGCAGCACCTTGTGCAATCAGCTGTTTGGGGTCAGTAACGCGATCCCATATCCGAAATTTGCCCGCTTTCTGTATATATCAGGCACGATACTACTTTTTATTAGTATCGGGCTGACTTGGTTTCTATTATTCAGGGAGATGTTTGAGACGACGCCAGTCGCTTAGGTAGCGCGGTGCTTTAGCCCGCGAGCCCAACCGCAGCCACCGGACCTAAGCAGCTCAACCCAAGCAAACTGCGGCTAAAGCCCCCCCAAGGGCATGACACACGCAGCGACCACACAACGACCGAGCAGCACGGTGCAAAAACGGTAGCGCGGTGCTTTAGCCCGCGAGCTCAACCGCAGCCACCCAACCCCCGCGAGCTCAACCGCAGCCACCCAACCGCGACCACCCAACCGCGACCACGCAGCGACCGCTCAGGTATTCCGCCTAAAAGACCTCTCGTTCGCTTTGTTCAAAGAAACTTGAACAAAAGAGCTGCGTGTGATTCTATCCGCGTCCATTCTCACTAATGGAAGCCTTGCCTACAGACCTCACTCCCACGCCTGCCGCGCTATCGCCGTGGGAAACGTCGACGATCGAAGTCTTTATTCGTGCGGCCAGCTTGATCGGATTGCCGCGTTCAGTGGGTGAAATTTATGGACTCCTGTTTTGCGCACAGACGCCGCAGACTTTCGATGATTTGGCGCAACGCCTCGGGATCAGTCGGGGCTCGGTCAGTCAGGGCTTGAAGTTCTTGCGTCAACTTGGCGCGGTCAAAGTGCACTACGTGGCAGGCAGTCGGAAGGATCATTATCAACCCGAGCTTTCCATGAAACGCTTGGTGCATGGCTTTGTGCGCGATCAATTTACGCCGCATTTAGAGTCTGGCGGCACCCGCCTCGACGAGATTTTCGCCCTGATCGAATCCGAACCTGACTCCGCCCTTCGCACACACGCCGCGCAGCGAATCAACACCTTACGCACTTGGCAGGGGCGCATGCAAAAGCTCATGCCCCTTGTCATGGCCGCCCTCGGCGGTGCCAACTTCTTCAACCCGCCCACAGAGGATAATTCGGAAATTATCTGATCACGCTGCGCGTGAACGAATAATTAATAATGGCTGATTGCTAATAATTCATATCCCGGAGTATCGCGATACACCCTTCTCACTTTCCCACCTTAATACCTTTCTACTTTAATACGCCAGCAACGCTGGCTCCTCCATAGCAAATCGCATCCGCCATTCGCTATTTCCCATCAGTCATCGCGGCGCAGCCGCTCCACCTCGAAAGTCTCGGGAATTTCCCGAACGACCAAGGGCGGTAGCATTTCAGCGCGGAGCGCTGAAATGAGGCTTAGAGGTTGCAACTACGTTGCGGTTCAGAGGCGAGGGGGGGGTGAGGTGCCTGGCTAAGAGCCGTCAATTATGACAGGATTTAAGTCACTTGAAGTTTGGAAGTTAGCGAAGCAGCTCGCTGTCGAAACCTATCAGTTTACTAGAGACGGGCAGATTAAAACAGACTTCGGTCTAGTGGATCAAATGCGTCGAGCTGCGGTGTCGATTGCCAGTAACATTGCAGAAGGGGATGAGCGGAATACAAATAAGGATACCATACGATTCTTCTATATTGCCAAAGCTTCAGCCGCAGAACTGTATACCCAGATTGAAATCGCCGAATCCATTTACGAATTAGATATGACTCCCGAGTGCCAAGTTAAAAGCGACCTGCGATCAAATGGCTCGGATGCTCCGTGGCTTGATTAAAGCCAGGTCTTTAAATTAAAAAAACCTCACCCCTCAACCCTCGCCTCTCACCGCGCCTTCGGCGCTCCAGCTTTTCAAAAAGTGCTCTTCCCTCTTCTATTCTTTATCCTTCTCGGCTGCTTTGCCTCATGGCTCGTCATCCATCTGTTGCTTGCGTCCGGCTTCGGCCAGGGCGGCGATGCTGACCCGCAGCACCATCATACCCATGTGGGAGTGATCCCGCGCATCGGTGGGGTCGGGATCATGGCCGGCTTCGGGGTGACCTATGCGCTGTGCTTCTTTCAGCTCAATACTGCGGACAATCAGACGATGCAGCACTTTGCAGTGGCAGGCGGTGCCTTTGGGGCCTTCCTGCTCGGCTTTATCGACGACTTTCGTCCGCTCGGTGCCAAGCTCAAGTTACTGGCGCAGATCCTGATCGCGGTCGTGGCGTATAAATGTGGACTGTCGATTGATCGCTTCAAGATTCCGTTCACCGAGACGATGGTGGATGTCGAATTTATCAGCCTGTTGCTGACGGTTGCTTGGTTCGTCGCGATCATGAATTTGATCAATCTGATCGACGGCCTCGATGGCCTGGCCGGTGGGGTGGGGCTGATGCTCATGGCCTTGCTGGTCTATTTAGGGATTCAGCGGGGGATTGCATTTTCCTCGATTCTTTCGCTTGGCATGATCGGTGCGATTCTGGGGTTCCTCTTTCATAATTTCCCGCCAGCGAAGTGTTATATGGGGGATTCCGGCGCTTACATGATCGGCTATGTCATTGCGTCCTTGTCATTGTTGAACTCTGAAAAAGGTGCCGTGCTTGCCGCACTGATTACGCCTGCCTTGGCGTTGGCCTTGCCGATCGTGGATGTGGCATTTGCGCTCTTCCGCCGGGCAATTAAAGGCCTTCCGCTGTTCCGTCCGGATCGCGGACATATTCACCACCGTCTGATGCGGACCGGGCTGTCGCGCCGTAATACCGTCCTAGTGTTGTATGCGATTTCCTTGTTCGCACTGGTCGGTGGCTTGCTGGCCTTTGCGGATCGTGGGCGTTATTTACCGATCTTTCTGGGATTCGCCTTTGTGATCATATTGTTTGCCCTGCGCGGACAAAAAATCTCCGCAGCCAGTGTGCGTGTCTTGCTGACCGATTCGCTGCAATCACGCCAAGATACACGCAATGCGATGTATTTGAAGAATTGGCTCGTGGTCGAAGCCGAACGAGCCGATAGCGCCACGCACCTGTGGTCAGACTTTCGGTTTGTATTGAAGAAGATGGGCTTTTGCCGAGCCGAGCTGAAAATGGGCGAGGAGCTGCGCGATTTCTATGTGCCCCACACGCCGCATGAGGAGCTGGAGCTGCTGTGGAAAGAGGCGCATACTACGGCAGGCGAGGTTCCTCTGGAGCTGACGCTTTACGGTGAGAGAGATAACTTCTCCGAAAGCCAATTTGAATTGGCCGCCGATATTGCCGCCGAGGCATGGGCCAGTGCCCGCGCGAAGTGGAAGGATGTCAATGGCAGCCCCATGGATTTCCACTCCGTCGCCAAAGAAGCCACCGACTACCGGAAACAAAAAGCCCGGAATCTTTACCGCCCGACCTACTAGCGCGGCGCAGCCGTCACTACGGCTACGCCGAGTGACGGCTGCGCCGGAGTGAGAGTGGTAGTGAGTTGAAATGTAGCGCGGTGCTTTAGCCCGCGAGCAGAGCCCAAGCGCAGAGCCCAAAGCTCAACAACCGCAGCTCTGCTGCCACTCATTCCCACTTAACTCAGCCGCAGGCTGAATCACTCCCACTCTCACTCCGGCTGCGCCGTCACTCCGGCTGCGCCGTCACTAAAATTTTAATGAAAATTTTGCTAACAGGCGGCTCCGGCTTCATCGGATCCAATCTCGTTCGCCTGTTGATTGAAGAAAAAGGCTGCACGGTCATCAATCTCGATGCGCTCACCTATGCTGGCAACCCCGAGTCGCTCGCTGATCTCGAAGACCATCCGAATTACCATTTTGAACAGATCGACTTGGCAGCCGATCCGTTCAAAAAGTGTGAAAGTGGGAATGTGGGAACGTGTGTTCCGAGCGGAGCGACAAGACTGGGCGCGAAGCGAACCGGAACAAGTGAGACAGTAGAAGAGGGTGCCTTTGGGGCGCTGAAGGCACAAAGCGGAAAAGTAGGAGACGATTCGAACCTTCCGACCTACCCACCTTCCCACGACAGCAAAGCTGTCCCACCACCTTCCGACTCTCCCTCAGACTCCCCGCCTTTCCAAGGAGGGGTGCCCGAAGGGCGGGGTGGTTCAGCAGCTCCCCAAGATCTGACCTCTGGCCCCTGTCCTCTGTCATCTGATAAAAGTCCTCTGTCCTCTCAAAAATCACTCAAGGAGATTTTCGAGCACTACCAGCCCGACGCCGTCATGCACCTCGCCGCCGAGAGCCACGTCGACCGCTCGATCGACGGCCCCGGCGAATTCATCCAGACCAACATCATCGGCACGTTTAACCTACTTCAAGCGAGTCTCCAGTATTGGAGATCGCTTGAAGCAGGTTGTGCGAAAGTAGAAACGTGTGAAAGTGTGAAAGCAAATGAACCTCTCGACACGGCGGATCAACGAGGAGACGGTTCCGACGTTAATACTTTCATCCCTTCGCACGCCAGCAATGCTGGCCCACCTTCCCACCTTTCCACTAAGGAAACGTTCCGTTTCCTCCACGTCTCCACCGACGAAGTCTACGGCTCCCTCGCAGTAGACGCTCCTGGCTTTTCCGAAAC
>CAJQOS010000070.1 GCA_905479975.1 uncultured Puniceicoccaceae bacterium
GGTGTTTCTTATCGCCGAGGTCGACGCCGATTATCGTTCTGAATTGTTTCTTCTGAGGCTGTTTTTTTGTAGTTTTCATAAGCAGACAAGATCACAGGTCGCTGGCGCGACCTCAAACCTTCTCATCCTATCTGCGCTAGAGGACACCGAGAGCACAGAGAAGGAAATACAAATAAGTCGCTCTGCGCTCTCTGTGTCCTCTAATGACCGCAGGGAATGGGTAGTTAAAAATTGCGTCGCCATCACCGGAAGACCTCCGTCAGTTGAAAGGATATTGAACGGATCCAGTTTCTAACCATCTTGAACGATTCAAATGCTCCCCAAGGAAACAAACCTGAAGCCCATCGACGAACCGAACCATTTGGGCCAGACCTCAGGTATAGGTCGCGTCCCCGTCGTTGTGCGCAACGGGCGGCAGTTCATGCGGCTGCTTTAAATGAAAGCAACTTGCAGAGCTTGACGGCATTCCGAGCACCGAATCAACTCGGCTCGTAGCGCCCTTCCCTAACTTGCCGGCAAAGTTCGCGCGGAGTGCGGTCGGCCATGCGCCGAATAAACCGTGTAAACACCGACTGTGAGTTGAAGCCACAGAGCTCCGCCACATCCGAGAGACTGCGGGCGGAATCACGCATGAGGGAGATCGCCGTGTGAAATTGGTAATTGCTGCGATAGTCACGCAACGACAGCCCCATCTGTTGCTCAAATCGATCACGCAAATGACGCTCCGAAAAACCGGCTCGGTGCGCGACCTCCTCAAAAGTCCAGCCCTCCCGAACAGAGCGAATAATCAAGCCCTCGATTTGAGTGATCCACTCATTGCCCGAATCTAGGCGTGCATCATCTACAGGCGACACCCGAGTGCCCATCGTCGTATGCAGACGCGTCAACATACGATCCAACATCGGCAGTAACTCTGCTTGCTGAGTTTGATTACCACTCACCCACAACCTCGCGATTTCGCCCCAGAGCGCCTGTGTTTCCGGATCAGGCTGCAACCGGCGATCACTCAAGCCAGCAAGGATCGCGTCCCCCTGCTCCAATTCGAATGTAATAAAGAGCCACCGTAATTGAGCCGACTCTAAATCAATAAAGTGGTGAAATTGATACGGCGTCACCAACACGGCATCGCCCTCCTGGAGCTGAAAGCTCTGACCATCCACACTAATCACACCAGCGGTCTTCAACACTCGTATCAACACATAGCGGTGGTGCATCCGATTGGCTAAATGCTGCTGCTGAAGCGTCTGTCGACTCAGTCGATCAAACACGATCACATTACGGCAAATGACACGACTCGGCTGGTCCACCCCATCGTAATAACTCTGCGGATCTTTGATAAATGATGGAAAAATGCCGTCCATTTCCGAAATCATCAAGAAATACTCCGATTTGAGCAAGTATTTTACACGCAAAAAGGCGTATGATGTAAGCATGACACACATTGCATCTGAGCTCACCCAGTTAGAACGTATCCCCACCCAGATCTACAACAGTGCCGACGACGCCTGCCAGACCGTTGCAGACGCCATCACCGATCTGATCAACGAGCGCAATGCTGCGAACAAGCCGACCGTGCTCGGACTCGCGACTGGCTCAACTCCCGTGCGCCTTTACCGTGAGCTGATCCGCCGCCACAAAGAAGAAGGCCTGTCCTTCGCCAATGTCATCACGTTCAACTTGGATGAATACTACGGCCTCGCAGGCGATCACCCTGAGAGCTACCGAAAATTCATGCAGGATCAGCTGTTTGATCATGTGGATCTCAAGCCGGAAAACACCTACGTGCCGGACGGCATGGTGGATAGCGACGCGGTGTTTCAATCCTGCAAGGCCTACGAAGATGCGATCGCAGCAGCTGGTGGCATCGACATCCAACTCCTCGGCATCGGCCGCACGGGCCACATCGGTTTCAATGAGCCCGGCTCTGGCCCTGAAACTCTGACCCGACTCGTCACACTCGACAGTTTGACTCGCCGCGATGCGGCTCGTGACTTCCTCGGCGAAGCAAATGTGCCGCGCCACGCGATCACCATGGGTGTGGGCACCATCCTCGCTGTGCATAAAATCTTCCTTCTGGGCTGGGGTGAAGGTAAGGCCTCGATCATGGCCAAGACAGTTGAAGGCAAGCAAACGGACACCATCCCTGCGACCTTCCTTCAGCAGCACCCTGATTGCACATTCTGCATCGACCAATCCGCAGCGAGCCACTTGACCCGCGAACGTCACCCTTGGTTGGTCGGCCGCATCAAGTGGACCGAAGCGACAACCCGTAAGGCTGTGCTTTGGTTGGCACAGAAAACAGGTAAAGCACTCCTCAAGCTGGTCGACGAAGACTACACCGAGAACGGCATGTCCGACCTGCTGATCGAGCAAGGCTCCGCATATCAGATAAACATCAACCTGTTCAACGTCACCCAGCACACCATCACCGGCTGGCCTGGCGGCAAGCCCAACGCAGACGACTCAAACCGCCCGGAGCGTGCCACACCGTTTCCGAAGCGCTCACTCATCCTCAGCCCTGAGCCACTCGACGATGTGTATTGCCTCGGCGGCACCATCAATCGCCTCAAGCAACACGGCAACGATGTGACCATCGCTTACCAAACTTCTGGTAATCTCGCAGTGCCCGACTCAGAAGTGCAGGCTTCGATCGAGCTAATGATCGAGCTCGGCCAAGACCGTGCTGGCAAGGCTGACCTTACCTATGCGAAAACAGTCAAAACGCAGCTAAAAGAAAAAGGCACCTTCGGCGCTGATACCGCTGAGATTCGGCACTTGAAAGGATTGATCCGACGCAGTGAAGCGCGCTCCTCAGCTCGCACGCTCGGCATCGAAACTGCAAAACTTGAATTCCTCGACCTTCCCTTCTACGAAGATGGGCGCTATCGTCGATTTGTTGCAACCGAGGCTGACGTAACAAAAATGTGCGAACTACTCGAAAGCGTGAAGCCGCATCAAATCTTCGCGACTGGATATGGCCACGACCCACTGTCCGTGCCAGCCCTTAGCTTCGAAGTCTTGCGCGCGGCACTCCAAAAATGTACCGGTTCCGAGTGGATGAAAGACTGCAATATATGGCTCTACAAGGGCCCTGCGGATGAGTGGGAAGCCAACGAGATCGACATGGCCGTGCCACTCTCGCCAGATGAATTCGAGAACAAGATTCAAGGCATCTACCAGCACCAGACGCAACGTAGTCAAACTCCGAGTCGCGCCACCAACAAGAGCAGTAATACATGGGACCTCGCTCGCGAGATCAACCGTGGCACAGCTGAGATCTACGACAGCCTAGGCCTCGCGGAATACGAAGCCATTGAATGTTTCAAACGCCTTTCAAAATAGACACATGATTCATGTAGCCCCCCTCTGTAAGCCTCAACTCGACCCGGACTTCGTCCCGGCAGCGCTCTGGAATCGTGAATATCTGAAGCTCGCTGCGGAAGCGCCGAACGGCCGCAAGGTTCGTATCGGAGTGGATCGCCCTGAAGGCACCACTTGGATCTACGAAACCACGTTGCTCCCGGAATCAGCCGAAACATCTGCAGATACATTTAAATACTGCGAGCGCACGGTCAAATTCCTGCTGTGGTCATGGGGTGGTTGCAGTGTTCGCATCACCAATGCGCCAGATGTCGTCGCACACCTCCAAGGCGTTTACGCTGCCGATGGCAAGCGTGCCTTCGATTACGAGTTTATGGGCAACAAGTGCTTCGATACAGACTTTACGATTGAGAATGTAGCGGATGCCGATCTCAAGGAAGTGCTACCTCCAGCAACTGGCGGTGTCGGTTCACTCAAAGGCAATCGCCTCGGCTTCGACCTGGGTGGCAGTGACCGTAAGTGCGCAGCGATGGTGGACGGCAAAGTCATCTTCTCCGAAGAGATCAAATGGAGCCCCTACTTCGAAAGTGATCCAGCTTACCACCGCGCAGGCATCGAAGATAGCCTGAAGCGTGCGGCAGCTCACCTGTCGACTGTTGATGCAATCGGCGGCAGCTCTGCTGGTATCTTCATCAACAATGAACCACGCGTTAGCTCACTCTTCCGTGGCATCAGCCAAGAAGATTTCGACAAGTCGATTCGCAACCTCTTCCACGCGTTAAAGACTGAGTGGAATGACATTCCGTTTGAAATGGCAAACGACGGCGATGTCACCGCCATGGCTGGGGCAATGGCAATCGATGATAGCGCAGTGCTCGGAGTCTCAATGGGCACCAGCCTCGCAGGTGGCTACATCACCCCCAAGGGTTCAGTCACCGGTTGGATCAACGAGCTCGCGTTCGTGCCTGTTGACTACCGCGAAGGTGTCGCAACAGATGAATGGAGCGGCGACGATGGTTGCGGCGTCCAATACTTCTCGCAACAAGGCGTTGGCCGCTTGCTGCCACTGTCCGGCATCGAAGTCAGTGAAGGCCTTGGCCTGCCTGAAAAACTCGAAGTCGTGCAAGAGAAGATGGCGCAAGGCGACGAGCGTGCCGCAGCGATCTATCGCACGATTGGCACCTGCTTCGGTTACACCATCGCTCACTTTGCTGAGTTCTATGAATTCCGTCACCTCCTATTCCTCGGACGCGTCAGCTCCGGTCAAGGTGGCGAAATCATCATGGCAGAAGCCCGCCGCGTGCTCGAGCTTGAGTTTCCCGAGCTCTCAAAGACCATCGCCTTTCAAACGCCCGACGAAAAGACAAAGCGTCATGGTCAAGCAATCGCGGCGGCCACGTTGCCTAAGCTCGATTGATGAACCAGCAAATATGTTTTTGTCAGATCTAGAAAGTTGTGAGGTGTAGCCGAAGTCGTGAGACTTTGGACGCTCAGCACCTTTCAGCCAAATCGTCCAAAGTCTCACGACTTCGGCTACGAAAAAATATTTATCACTCCAAGAAAACATGACAACCACCCAACAGTTCTCTCAAAACGGCTCTGACCTATACGTCCCAGGCGCGCAGACCGATGCACTGCCTCGCACGACTCACCTCGGCGTCGGCGCACACCAGGACGACCTTGAATTTATGGCGATGCACGGCATCCTCGAATGCTATGAAAATGGCAGTCAGTGGTTTGGCGGCGTGACTTGCACCAACGGCGCAGGTAGTGCCCGCACAGGTGAGTTCGCCAACGTGACTGACGAAGCAATGCAAGCGATTCGCGCCGAAGAACAACGCGAAGCATCACGCGTCGGCCAATTCAGCTTCATGGCACAGCTCCACCTGCCGAGCTCCAAAATCAAAGATCCTGCCAATGACGACTTGGAAAACGACTTGGTCAAGATCCTCACCGAAGCTCGCCCCGAGATCGTTTACACGCACAACTTGGCCGACAAGCACAGCACACACATCGCAGTGGCTTCGTCCCTCATCAAAGCGATCCGCCGCTTGCCGAAAGATCAACGACCGAGCAAATTGATCGGCTGCGAAGTCTGGCGCGATCTCGACTGGATGCCTGATCGCAAGAAAATCGTGATGGACTTAAGCTCACGCCCTGAGCTCGCGACCAAGTTGAACGGTCTGTTCGTCTCACAAATTAGCGGCGGCAAACGCTACGACCTCGCCGTCGAAGGTCGCCGTCGTGCCAACGCCACCTTCTTCGACAGCCACTCCGTGGACGATTCACAGAGCGTGGCCTTCGGCATCGACCTCACACCATTGATCGAAGACGACGACCTCTCGCCGGAGGCTTACATCTTGAGCTTCATTACAGAGTTCCAGCAAGACGTGCACAATCAAGTCAGCACCTTCTTTTAAACCGAAGGCTCACATACGATGAAATTTGCGATTATTGGTTTTGGATTTATGGGCGAGATGCACGCCCAAATCTATCAAGCACTGCCTGGTGTCGAACTGGCGGCAGTGGTGGATATCAATATTGAAGGCGCAAAGCAAAAGCTCTCATCGTTAGGTCTAGACATTCCGGTTTACGCAACGCTTTCAGAACTGCTGGCCGAGTGCGATGTGCTGGCGGTCGACATTTGTAGCCCGACCGGCCAGCATGTCGGACTCGCGATTGAAGCAGCCGAAGCAGGCAAACATCTGTTCATTGAAAAACCACTCGCATTTGATGCGGATGGGTGCGCACAAATCGAAGCAGCGATTAATAAAGCCGGCGTGTTTGCACAAGTCGGTCATTGCATTCGTTTCTGGCCAGAATACATGGTGCTCAAAGGCACGATTGAATCCGGCGAATTGGGCGCGTTAAAATCACTCTCACTAACACGTCGTTCCGCACGTCCCGGCGGTGGCAATCCGCAGCATTGGGTGAATCAGGAAGCTCACAGTGGCGGCGCTGCATTCGACATGCATGTGCACGACACAGACTTTGTGCTACACCTCTTCGGCGCGCCCCAAGCAGTGTCCTCAAGCACGACACATGGCATGTCAGGCCCCGATCATATATTCACACAATATCACTATGACACCGTCGCCGTGCAAGCCGAAGGCGGCTGGGATTATCCACAAAACTACAGATTTTGCATGGCGTTTGAAGCGGTCTTTGAACACGGAGTGCTTGCCTACGATTCGAGCGCAGAAACCGCACTGAGCTGCACACGCAGCAACCAGCCTACAGAGGCTGTCGCAGTCCAACAGCCCGGCCCCAAAGAATCTGGCTCCAGCAGCGGCAACATCTCGGCACTCGGCGGCTATTACAACGAACTGGAATATTTCACCAACTGTATCAAAACAAACAAGGCTCCCGAGATCGCCACCATTGCTCAATCCAGCGAGACGATACGCGTCCTATGCGCCGAACTGGACTCAGCACAATCCAGTCAACCCATTACACTTTAACCCTAAAAAACTTAACTCCAACACACATATATCATGAAAGTAGCAATCATTGGACTCGGGTTCATGGGCGGCATGCACGCTCAAATTTACACCGCGCTCCCCGGCGTAAACCTCGTCGCCGTAGCCGACCTCAATGTCGAAGGCACTCACACTAAAGTGGCCGAAATGGGCCTCAACGCTCAAGTCTTCTCCGATTTGAAAACACTGCTCAGCAGCATCGAAGTCGATGTCATCGATATTTGTGTGCCGACTGATAAGCATACGGAGCTCGCACTCACCGCAGCCGAAGCAGGCAAGCATCTCTTCGTCGAAAAACCGCTCGCACTGACACTTACAAATTGTGAAGCGATCCAAACCGCAGCTGAGAAAGCTGGCGTCTTCGCACAGGTCGGACAATGCATCCGCTTCTGGCCGGAATACATCGCACTGAAAGAGTTCATCGACTCTGGCAAAGGCGGCGCGCTCAAGAGCCTATCGCTACAACGCCGTGCTTCGCGCCCGACTTACAGCCAAGAAGACTGGCTCAACAACGAAGCACGCAGCGGTGGCGCGGCCACCGACTTGCACGTGCACGACACGGACTTCATCATCCACCTACTCGGCCTGCCAAAGTCTGTCAGCTCGCAAGCGACACGTGGCCGCTCCGGTCTGGATCACATCTTCACTCACTATCAATACGATGGCCTTGCAGTGCACGCTGAAGGTGGCTGGGACTACCCGGAACACTACGGTTTCTGCATGGCCTTCGAAGCCGTCTTTGAAAATGCCAGCGTCGTGTTTAACTCTGCTACCGGCCAGCCACTGACACTCACGATCAACGACCAACCATCCGAGGAATTGCCAGTCGTGCAACCTGGCCCGAAAGAGTCCACCACCGGCGAAGGTAATATCTCCTCACTCGGCGGCTACTTCAACGAACTCGAATATTTCACCAACTGCGTGAAAGCCAACAAGGCACCCGAAGTCGCAACGGTCGCACAAGCAACCGACAGCATCCGTGTCCTCCTCGCTGAACTCGAATCCGCTCAATCCGGCACCGTCAGCTCTCTTTAATTCTTAATCCATCACACAGACACTCTTATGAAAAAAGCAATCAGCACATGGTCCTTCTACGGGGACTGGGATCTCAAACAAAAAATGATCATCGCTCGTGACGCGGGCTTTACCGGGTTCGAGCCGGAGTTCACTGAAGACGGTGAGCTCGCACTGGATGGCGACGTTGA
>CAJQOS010000071.1 GCA_905479975.1 uncultured Puniceicoccaceae bacterium
AAGGGGTGTAATCCGAGGTTCTATGTTTACGTCCCACTTGCGCTCGCCTCGGCCATTGGTTTGGAAGCGGGCGAGAAGGTTCAGTGGACTCTGCTGGATCGCAACACGCTCCAAATGGAACGCTCGGGTTCCACGCTTCCCCCGACGATTGAAAAGACCCGAGCGTCAAAGAAGAAGTAACTGGGCCAGAAATTCACTCAGGTAAATGCGATCTGCTACAGGACAGGGGTTTTTCAGCAGAATCAATGTTTAAGGGCTTTCTTCTCGCCGCCTCTCATCTGGAATTTACTCAAAACATTACGACCCTTTTTAAGTCTGCAGAGTAGAGCGTCGATCTCGCCTCTGCGCAGGCCGCAGCCGAGGCTGAGTCGCAGCTTCTTGAATTGCTGATTTTGACTCTCTGCGTCGAATCGTGCTTTCCGTTTTTTTGGCCGGGGACTCGTTCAGCAACGGGGAATCGCCACATAGAGTTCTTTTCTGGCGTTTTTAAACTGAAAGGGGCGTCGCTCTACAAGAAATAGCGCACGTAGCCGTTTTCACGGATGCCCTGGAGCCAGCGGTCTTGAGTCTCGCGGGCAATTTCGCCGACGAGGACATTTTCGATCGCATCGCGCACTTCGGTGACGGGCTGGATCATTTCTTCTCGTTTGTCTTCACAATAGAGGATGAAGATGGTGTTGTTGAGCTCTACGGGCTGGCTGTAGTTGCCGGGCTCTAAGTCGAATGCGACGGCGCTAAGCTCTTTGCGGATGTCTTGGCGCTCGATCCAGCCCCAGTCGCCGCCTTTGCGGCTCATTTCGTCTTGGCTGTATTTACGTGCGAGGTCGCCGAAGTTATCGCCTTCACCGAGTTCTTGAATGATTTTCTTAGCGGTCTGATGGAGGAGGGCGGTGCCTTCGTCTGCGATCGGGGTCAGGATGATCTGCCGTAGGTGCATGGCTTCTTCCTGATAAAAGCGGATCTTGTTATCGATGTAAAAGGCTTGGATGCGCTCCGGGCTGATCTCGGATTGAGATTTGCGGTTTTGCTGGCGCATCACGTTGACGACGACACGCTTGTAGATGTTTTCGCGGAATTCGCGGGCGGTGAGTCCTTGGGCGCGTAGGTATTCTAGGAAGCGGCCACGGTCACCGCCGAAGTCGCGGTTGAGCACTTCGTCGTATTCCTGGTCGATGTAGGACTGTGGGAGCAGCAGGCCTTTTTTCTCAGCGGCTTTGACGATGAGGATGCGGTCGATCAAATTTTGCAGCACTTCGCGGCTGATGGTGTCGATGCGCTCGGAGAACTCTTGTTCGCTGCGGGCTTCGGCGCGCAGGCGAGGGATGACGGGCTCGAGCTCTCGGCGGAGCTGCTCGATGGTGATGATCTCGCCTTCTGCGATGGCGGCAATGCCGTTGCCCAAACGGACGAGTGCGGCGTCTTGCTGGGCGTGCGCGTTGTGAGCGAGGCCGAGGAGAGCGAGGGAAGCGAGGAGAAATGAAAGAGAGCGTTTAAGCGTCATGGCGCACGTGGCAGGTGAGTAAGTGTTTGAACTGCGCCCAACAGTAGAAAGGGATCTTAAGTGGTCAAGCGGCGAAAGTGCTTCTTCGCAGCTTGATTACGCGCGATGCGGATGCTGGCAGGTCGGGCACGATAGTATGAAGGTGGCGCCTTTGCCCAGTTCGCTCTGAACCTGTATTTCCACGCCTAAGCGTTCGCACATTTTCTTCACGAGGTAGAGTCCGAGTCCGGTGGAGGTCTCGTTGGCGGTGGGTTTGGCTGAGAGACGGGCAAACTTTGTAAACAGTCGTGCCTGGTCGTCCTCGCTGATGCCGGGGCCGTTATCTTGGATCTGTATTTCGAAGCGGTCTTGCTTGTGGCGGCTACTGATGACGACTTTGCCGCCGATCGGTGTGTATTTGATCGCATTACTGGTCACATTGTTGATGCACACGGAGAGCCAGTCGGGCTTACTATAAACGGGGCCTTCATCGTTGGAGGTCAGGTCGAAATCGATGGTGATTTTTTTCGTTTGCGCGGCACTGCGGAACTCTGCGGCGATTTTGTGGATGATGTCATTACAATCAACCGCTTCGAGCTCGATCTTGCCGTGGAATGCTTCGATGCGGGACACGTCGAGCAGGGACTGGGTCAAGGCCAGCATGCGCTCGCCGCAGTCCTGAACGTCTGTGACGAAGGCTGCTCGGTCAAATTCGAGTGTGTCGTCGTCGTATTCGGCTAATTGGCAGAGCCCCAGGATGCCGTTGAGTGGGTTGCGTAGGTCGTGGGCAATGATGCTGATAAAATCGTCCTTCTCTTTATTCAGCTCTGAGAGTTTTTGGTTGGCTGAGGAGCGTTGCTCGGCCGCGAGGCTGAGTTCCGCCTTCTGAATTTCATTTTGGTGATTGATCTGTGTGAGCTCTAGGTTTCGTTTTTCGATTCGAACTTGTGTGCGCTTGATGACTGAGCCGCAGATCAACGCGACGATCGTGGTGACCAAGAGTGACAGTAGGATATTGAACCAGAGCTGTTCTTTGATCGGAGCCAGCATCTTTTGTTCACTTTGCTCGACGATCAGGAACCATTCGAGCTCGGGGATAAAGCGGCAATTGAGCATGTATGTGCTGCCGTCGCGCTTATAGGTGGCTGCGGTGCTTTTTTGCTCGAGTAGTTCTGTGGCGGTGGTCTCCAGCCCCGGGATTGCCTGCAGACTCTGGTATTTTAGCAGCGGGCTGTTGGAGGGCCTGAGCACGATTTCGCCGTCTGCATTGAGGAAGTAGATCTGTCGGTCGTATTTTGCTTCATAGCGGCTGATGAGGTGGTTGACGTTGTTAACGGTGAGGCCGACGCCTGTGATGCCGATGAATTCGTCGTTGTAGTCAAATACCCGGTAGTTGATGAAGATCGTCATCTGATCCTGATTGGCCATGTCCAGGTCAACGTTGATCTCATAGGGCGCGTCGAGGTCTCGGGCGTTGAAATACCACGCATCACGCGGCTCATCTTCTTTGACTTCTTTTAGCAGGCCATGCGCATGGTAGTAGTTGCGGCTTTGTTCGGACACGAAGAAGCTGCTGACGGTGCTATATTGAACCTTAATCTCGTGCAGGAATTTAGTGATCAGGCTCGTGTCGTGCTCCCCATTGAGCGCCCAGTCACGCAGGAACGTGTCGTTGGCCATCAGGGATGAGATGAAGATCGGGCTGAGTAAGTCACGCTGGATCTCGGAGTATACGTTGTCCGAAGTGAGCGGTAGTGTGCTCTCGGTGATGTTACGGCGCATGTTACTGCGCGCAGCCATGTAGCTGCTGATGCTATTGGTCAAGAAGCCGGCAAAGAGAATCAGACAGACCAACCATGGCCAAAGGGTGTTTTTTGAGAGAAGCATTTGATGAAGAAAAAGGGGGGCGCCTATTTAAAAGAAGAAGCATTACTCTTTAATGTGCTGGCGACTTTTGGTTCCGAATCAAGAATTTCTGGATTTCCTGCAGCCTTATTAGCGGGTCTTTTGCGGACAATCGTGGGAAACGCGCACCAGTTTTTAGGAATTCTCCGGATTTATCCGGCTGTGCGAGGCGGCAGATCAGGCGTTCGCTCTCACTCTCGACGCGGCGCACGCCCGCGCCTTCGGCAAACACGCGCACGCGGCTCACTTCGATCAGCGCCTGAGTGGCGCGGGGCAATTTTCCAAAGCGGTCGGCCAGCTCTTCGGCGATTTCTTGAATGATCGCGTCCGTGTTGGCCAGCGCGAGGCGGCGGTAGAGGTCGATCCGTAGGCGTGGTTCGGCGACGTAGTCGGCAGGTAAGGCGGCTTCGATGAGTTGGTCGGAATGGTCGCGGTATTCGGATTCCTTAATCGCAGCGAAGGCGAAGCTGCCGCTGGTGCGTCGCGAGCGCGTGCCACCTTCGCCGGTAGCGATAAAGTCGAGCTTCACTTCGGCGCGGATACGATCCGCGCCGGGTTCGCCTTTGAGTCGGGCGACGCTTTGTTTGAGCAATTGACAGTAAAGCTCGAAGCCGACGCCTGCGATGTGGCCGCTTTGTTGTGAGCCGAGCAGGTTGCCCGCGCCGCGTAGTTCGAGATCGCGCATTGCGATGCGGAAGCCCGCTCCGAGCTGGTTGTGCTGTTTGAGGGCATTGAGGCGTTTCTGCGCATTGTCGACCAGCGCGGCGTGGCGGTGGAGCAGGAGATAGGCGTAGGCTTGGCGCTTAAACCGACCCACGCGTCCACGAATTTGGTAGAGCTGCGCCAGCCCGAAACGGTCCGCCCCTTCGATGATCAAGGTATTGCAATTCGGAATGTCGATGCCGGACTCGATGATCGTGGTGCAGACCAACACGTCGAAATCGCCCGCGACGAATTGTGTCATTATTTTTTCAAGCTGACCTTCCTCCATCTGCCCGTGGCCGACGGCGACGCGCAGCTTCGGGTGCATCTCACGCACCTGATGTGCCACGCCTTCGATGGTGGCCACGCGGTTGTGCAGGTAGAACACTTGGCCACCGCGGTCGGTTTCAGCCTGGATTGCGCCTTTGATCAGGTCGGCGGAGTAGCTTTTAACGATGGTCTCGATCGGACGTCGGTTGATGGGCGGCGTTTCGATCACACTCATCGCACGTGCTCCAGCGAGTGCCATATAGAGTGTGCGGGGGATCGGGGTGGCGCTGAGCGTCAGAATATCGACGTTGGCGCGCAGTTGCTTGATACGTTCCTTTTGCTTCACGCCAAAGCGTTGCTCTTCGTCGACGACAAGCAGGCCAAGGTCTTGAAAGTGTACGTCCTTGCTGAGCAGTCGGTGGGTGCCGATGACGATGTCGATCTTGCCTTCGGCGAGGTTGGCGATGATCTCCTTGTTTTGCTTGGCGCTGCGAAAGCGGCTGACCATATCGATGATGATCGGGTATTCGGCCATGCGCTCGCGAAAGGTATTGAGATGTTGCTGGCACAGCACGGTAGTCGGCACCAGTAGGGCGACTTGTTTGCCCGCCAGCACGGCTTTGAGCGCCGCACGGATCGCCACCTCGGTTTTGCCGAATCCCACATCCCCGCAAATGAGGCGATCCATCGGTAGCTTTGCCTCCATATCCGTCTTGGTGGCTTCGATGGCAGTGAGCTGATCCGGTGTCTCGGTAAACGGGAACGCGCCTTCGAACGTCGTTTGCCACGGGTGGTCGGGCGGGAAGTTGTAGCCGCCATGTTGGCTGCGCTCGGCGTGTAAGGTGAGTAGCTCGGCGGCGTAGTCGAGTGTGGCGATCTCGGCGGCGGCGCGGGTCTTGTCCCATGCGGCTCCGCCGATCTTGCCGAGCTTCGGGCTCGATTTAGTCAGGCCGACGTAGCGCGTCAGCAGGTGCGACTCGTGCAACGGCACATGCACCGTCATTTGATCGGCAAACTCGACGGTGATCACTTCTTTCGTGCCGCCTTGGATCTCTAACTTGCTCAGGCCACGAAAGAGGCAGACGCCGTGCTGTAAATGCACCAGCGGATCGCCATCGGCGAGTTCGGTGAAGTCGAGCAGTTGATCGACCTGCGAGATCGTTGGCCGTGCGCGTTCTTGGGTGCGGGTTATCTTGCGGCTTTGCCGCCCGAAATATTCGGTGTCGGTGATGAGGACGATGCCCGACGAGGTCTTTGTCTGTTTGAGTGGCAGCCATGCGGGCGATCCCGGGCAGATGAATCCGCCGGAGATGGTGCCATGCAGATACTTCGGCTTGAGCTTCGCGGTGAGTGGATTTTCTGCGAGTAACTCCGCGATGCGGCTGGCTTCGCTCTCGCTTGCGGTGACGAAGTAGAGTGTGCGTTTGTCTTTCTTTGCCCAGTCCGCGATGTTGCTTTCAAACTTGGTGCGGGCGCTTTGCTCGGATTCGAAGCGGTCAAATCCGACTTGCACCGCGTTGGTGTGGTGCCGGTAGTTCTCGGTCGGCTCGGTGGCGAGTTCGACGCGCGCAGCACCGTCGAACAGCACGGGATCTGTATCCAACGAGCAAATACCGATACGCAGGTCATTGGCTGCGGTGCGCAGTGCAAAGACTTGCTCAACGCTGCGAATGTTGCCCCTGGTGCTGGTTAGCTTCTCAAAGCGATAGGGGTGTTCGCGCACGAGCTGCGAGGGCTCTTCGAGTAGCCACGCAATGGGCGCATCGCTTAAATAATCGATGAATTTACCATCGGAGGCAGCGGCGTCTTTAGCGCTTTCGGCAGCCGATACGGTGATGGATTGGACGTTTTCTAGCGTGCGCTGCGTACTGGGTTCGAAGGTGCGGATGCTTTCGATCTCGTCGCCAAAGAAGTCGAGCCGGTAGGGCTGGTTGGCATCGTAGGGGTAGATGTCGATCAGGCCGCCGCGCGTGGCGAGTTGGCCTGGGTGTTCGCAGAGTGCTTCGGAGTCGTAGTCGAGTTCGTGTATGAAAGTGTCGATCAGCGCTTTGAACGGGTGCGCTTCGCCGGTTCGTAGCTTGAGCTGGCGGCTTTCGAAGTGTGTGCGATCCGGGCAGGCGCCGAGAATTGCCTCGGGTGTGGCGACGATCAGCCGCGCGTGTTGACTGGGGCGTAGCAGTGCGCTGAGCACAGTGAGGCGTTCGCAGATACGGTCGGCGCGGCGTGTTGCGTCGATGTCTGGCGGTGGCTCTTCGGGGAAGTGCAGCACTTCGAGTTTGGTCTTCGGCGCGAGCCACTGCGCGTAGGTCTCTGCTTCGGTTGCCAGTTCTTGCGCGCGGCGCGGATCAGTGACGAGAAGCACGGAGGTCTGCTTCGCCCGTTTCTTCGCGAGTGTCGTGACGAGCGCGGCGCGTGCCTCGGCGCTGACGCCGTGGAACAAGGTGGTCGTGCCAGTATCTGGAAGGAGTCCGCCCATTAACCGTTGATTTGTTGCAGCGCGTGTGCGGCGGCTGCGGTTTCGGCTGATTTTTTAGAGCTGCCTTGCCCGCGCCCGAGTTCTTTGCCGTCGATCTGCACCGCGGCACTATAGATGCGAGCGTGATCGGGGCCTTCGTCGTCCAGTGCGATATAGTCTGGCACCGCACCGGCATAGTGGAGTTGCGTCCATTCTTGGAGGCGGCCTTTGGGATTGCCCATACTGCCGTTTTTCGGAGCTGCCTGTAGGGCCTGTCCGAATACTCGCAGGATAAAGGTGCGAGCCGCATCGATGCTGCCATCTAGGTAAATCGCGCCGATGAGGGCTTCGAGGGCATCTTCGAGCATGGCCGCACTGGGCTCGGGGTGGTGTTGCCGTTGTGCGTCGCTGACTTGCAGCGCTTCGTCTAGCCCGAGGGTGCGGGCATGGGCGGTCAGTGCCTTGCCGTTGACGAGCGCCGCGCGCATGTGATCGAGTGCGCCTTCGTCCAGAGTGGGGTTGTCTTGGTAGAGCGCTTCAGCGATGACGAGATCGAGCACCGCATCGCCTAAAAATTCAAGGCGTTGGTTATCACCTGTTTCCGAATCGCAGCTGGGGTGGGTGAGGGCGAGTTCCAATAATGTCTGATCAGAGAAACGGTAGCCGACCTGTCTTTCAAAGGCGTTCAGTGGATGTGTCATGGTGAAAATATTCAGAATTGTGTGGCATGCTGCATGCTTGTCTAAAGCAACGCCGACACAATGCCGAAATATTTGTCATCGCCACTAAATTCCTATCGTAGCCCTCAGTGTCTCAACCTGTCCGAGTTGTATTCTGTGCGCATGGCTAGTTGCGTTGGACTTGTATGCTGTAGAAGCATTGGTCTGGGGTTTCGTAGTCATTGGAATACCATTCTATCCTTTCGTGTTGGCTGCTGTGGATGAGCTCACCGATGGGTTGCCAGTTTACTTCTGCTGTCGCGAGACTTTCGGTATAGAGGATTTGATAACTACGCCCGGGGTGGGCCTCCCATAGCAAGCCGAGGGTGGTGCCATATTCGTTAGCCTCAAGGATCATTGTGACTGTGAATCGATCATTGGCAGATGTCGGATCTGTGCCGGCGGTCCATTCGTCGAAGTTGGTGCTGCCATCATAATCGTTATCATCGTTGCCGCTATGGGCTAGCGTCCCAAAGGTATGATACTCGAGCTGATCCGGTAGACGGTCGCGGTCGGAGTCGCCAGCGGATTGGTCGATGAGAGGGCTGTCATCGCCACGAAAACTGGCCCACGTAGTGTGTGGTTGAGTGTTCGGGCTCGCTAATTCGGTGCGATAAATGAGTCCGTCGTAAGATGCATAGATGAGTTCTAAGAGACCATCGTTGTCTAAATCACCGGCTGCAGGCGTCGCTTCGATCCAATCGGTGGCTGTCAGCGCGACGGTGGTGATACGAGTGCCATCTGCTTGCCAAATGTGGACACGGTTGTCACGGGAGGGGACTAAGATATCCAGTGCGCCATCGGCATTCGCGTCGACGATGATGGGCGAGCCGACGATACCTGAATCTGCAGCCTGTGGCCAACCCTCGAGTAGATTACCCTCGCTGGAGTAGCAATAGACTTTACCTGACAAATCAGCGACGACGAGTTCCGGGAACTTGCTGCCGGTGATATTGGCGCTCGCGACCGATGCGACGATGGCTTGGTCGATGTCCACGGGGAAGCCTGGCATCGTATCGCCGCTGGCAGACCACGCATAGAGTTTACCGTCGCCTGAGCCAGCGACGAGTTCCAGTTCGTAATCACCGTTGAGATCAATGGCTGTAATGCTGGGGTAGACCCAGTCGCCTGTTTGCGCGGGCCATCCGTCGACGACTGTGCCGTCTAGATTGAAGACATGCACTTGATCATTGGTGCTACCGACTGCGATTTCGAAGGTGCCATCGTAATCGAAGTCGACGATGGTGGGCGTGGATGCGATCGCCCAGCTACCAAAGAGATCTTGATCGCCGCCGAGATCGATCGGCCAGCCCTCGAGGTCGTTACCTGCGCCATCGAGTAAATACAGACGACTGGCTCCTGTGTGCACCAGTAGTTCTGAGGCGCCATTGCCAGTTAAGTCGACTAAGCGCACGACTGATTTGATGCTGCCTTGGAGTTGAATGGGGAAGCCGTCTTTGGCGACACCATCGAGGTCCCACGCATGCAGTTTGCCGTCGTTGTCGCCCACGACGATGTCGAGTTTTCCATCGCCATTAATATCGCCCACGTTTGGGCTGGTGCGTTGAAAGAGTGCGGTGCTTTTGGGCCAGCCAGAGAGTGTGTCACCTTGATGATCGAGTAAGAAGACCTGGCCAATGAGGCTGCTAATGAGGATTTCAAGGTCTCCATCGCCGTCGAGGTCACGTAGAATCGGAGAGGCAGAAATAGGAGTTTCTAGGTTACGTGACCATGCTGCATCGGGAGTGACTGCGTCCGTCGCTGTGATGAGTAGTGAGCTATGGGTAATGAATAAGCTAATGGCCAATAGAGTGGAGCGTAGGTGGAGCATAGGATGAATAGAAAAGCCGCCAACGCGAGTGGAGTGTGCGTTGACGGCCTCTGTGGGTTAAGGTTTTGAGTAGAGGTCCACGTAGTCCTTGTATATGTCGCTGGTAGCGGCAGGGTTTAGCTCGTCGCGATTAGGCATACGGCCTTCGTGGTCGAACCAGACGCGCCAGATGTCGATAGTATCGGCCCAATCTAGGTGAGTGGTGCCTCCGGATTTGATGTAGGGCACGTAGTCTGGGTGTGAATTCCAGATAGCTTGTCCCTCAGCAGGCCATGCGAAGTCTGTGTTTAATTTGATGACGAATGGGAGGCTGCGGCCAAAGAGCGGACCTTGATATACGATCTGCGTGCTGGCTAAACTATACTCCATACGGTGAATCTGTTGATCTGTGCCAGGAATATATGCCCAAGTGTCGTGTGGCGAGACGGAGAAGGTCTCGAGTGGATTCGCCTCGGCGGAGTCGAAGTAGATGTTGACGACTGCCATTTTTCCAGGGGCTGAAGGGTCGAATCTTTCTGTACGAGCCGCACCCCAATCATATTTCAACCCAGTGT
This sequence comes from uncultured Puniceicoccaceae bacterium, assembly GCA_905479975.1. Lineage (GTDB taxonomy): Bacteria > Verrucomicrobiota > Verrucomicrobiia > Opitutales > Coraliomargaritaceae > Lentimonas. The sequence continues at coordinate 9,917 of CAJQOS010000071.1, forward strand.
ATGCGGGAAGTGCGTCTCTGGAAGAAGACCATAACTGCAGAGTCGCTCCGTCTGTGCTGGAGCCGACCTCGTTTTGCTCGAGTGAACCGTTTGTATTGAGGTAGAGCGTCTGCCATGCGCCATAGCCTGCGAAGGGCAGTGTCAAGTAGAGGCGTGAGTCCATGCCAGCACCGCGAGCGAGTAGTTGGTAAGTCACTACAACCGATTCAACATCTTCGTTCGAATTGATGACGTAGTAACTGGAGACATCAAGAACGAGGTCATTCATATCCCAGTCGTTCCAACCCGCGTTTTGTAGATCTTCAAAGGCGAGGTAGCAACGCTCCGAGATGGTGCCTTGTAAGAGCGGCATGACGGTCGGATCGTCATCGTTGGTATAGATGTCTGAATCGAGCGGGTGGTCGATGCCGTCGTCTTCGATGCCGCAGTGACCATTGCTGTCGTTATCACTGATGGCCGGGGCGGTGCTTTCGTTACAGATTGATACGATTTGTAGACTAACTGTTCGAGCCTCTGGGTTCAATGATGCGTCGATTTCGACGCTGTAAGTCAACTCGTGGCGATACTCACTCATGAGATCTGATAGTAGCAAGGATGTGTCTCCGCCCAAAACAGTTGGGTCTTCGACTCCATTAATCGAGAGTGAGCCTGTCACATAGGTTGTATGCGCAGGGATGAGATCGCTTACTTGAACTTCGGTCGCAGTTTGTATGCCTGTGTTTGTCACAGTCACTGTATATGTAAGGCGATCGCCTGACACGAGGGGAGTGCCGTTGTAGCCTTCTTGTAGCACTATGCTTGTGACGCTGAGTGCTACGAAATCGCTGCCATCCTCGATGCCGTCGCCATCGCTATCGGTATTTAGATAGTTTGCGAGTCCATCACCGTCGGGATCATCCACGCCTTCTAGGGCAGTCTCGATTCCGTCTCCATCATCATCAGAGTCGACGCGGTCGGCGATACCATCGTTATCGCTATCGATGTTGCCTTCGAAGTTGTCGCTAAGAGTGTCGTTGTCACTGTCGAGGTCTGCATGGTTGCCGATGCCATCGTTATCGGCGTCCGCACTACCTTCGAGTTCGGATGGGATGCCATCATTGTCATCGTCCGTATCATAGAGCTTGTCCCACCAGGGGGCGTTTCTGACGGCGGTGTTTTTTGAAAAAACATACACCCCGTTCATTTTGACATTACCTCGTTGTTCCTGACGCGATTCTACGCCTCAGCCGCGATTTTAGGGTAAAATGCGTAGTTT
>CAJQOS010000072.1 GCA_905479975.1 uncultured Puniceicoccaceae bacterium
TCGGCAGACCGATCCACCTTCCCTTCGCAGGGAAGGAGTCATTTAGTGGTAACTCCACTGCCCTCAGACTTATGTATAAGGATATGCTTTAAGCGTGGGTAAAGCCTGCCGCGTGGAGCGAAGCTCTTTACGCTGCGGGATGCAGGGAATGGGAAAAATGGGTTCAAAATATAAAGATCGGTTGGATTGGCCGTATTCCGAGCGGAGCGACACTCAACCGATAGGGCGAAGCCAAAGGCGCAAGAGGCACAAAAAGAGACCGGAGGTTCTGGCTTGGGTTCTGAAACGCGGGCTCCCTCCTTCGCTCATGAGCTACGGCGGACAGGAAAGACACCGCGCTACTTTTGATCGGTCGCTGCGTGTGTCATGCCCTTGGGGCAGGGATTGGACGTTGAAAGTGGGAAGGCCCAGCGGAGCTGGCGTGGCCGCGGCTGCGCCGAATTGAGAGTTTAAGTTTAAGGCTGGGCTCGGTTGCTTTAGCTACCGTTCGCTTGCTTGATTCTCTGTCCTCTGTCATTCTACCACTATCTTAAGGCCCAGCGCTTGGCACAGTGCCACGAGGTCTTGCCAACGCTCGGTCGCGACTTGGTGTAAGATATCAACTTCCAGCTCTTGATACTGATGCACCAATACATTTCTAAAGCCACACATGCCAATCATACGTTCAGATAATGTGCGCTCTAGCGTATCGGCATCGGCCAGTAATCGAAACGCATCGGCTTGGCTTTGCGGCATACCTAAATGCTTCACCGCAACGACGTGCATCGCAAGGTCGATCGCAGCTTGGCAAGCTCTCTCAACATTTAAGGTCAATGCATCGAGATGCATGAGATCGCTCAGACTGGAATCCGCACGGTAAATCTCCAACACGCGGCGCAACGAGCGCTCGATCACCGCCGCTTTGGCGAACATTACATCATCAGGCACAATAGGCATCTTCAACTATCTTTCGGTCGTGTTTGAGATCGAGATACAAGGATTGCATACGACTGGTAAAGGCGATCGCTTCTTCGGGATCACGGGCATACAACAATTTTCCCGTTTGAGTGGCTTGCACCGCATAGACCACGTTGCGTGAATGGAGCTGGCCGAGATCGACGGTCCGACCGAGCACACGCTCTAAATCCAGAACCAGCCCTCCGTGAGCGGCAAGGTCGCGCACGGTTCCCGGCTTATAATAAATGGCAAAATCGACATCACTGTCCTCACGCAAACGATCCGTGACAGCAGACCCTAAAATCCAAACAGCCATGATATTCGGCTCTCTGGCAAAGCGCTGGGCGCACTTATCGAGTATAGCGGAGTCGATCATCTTAAGAAAATATGTCGAATGGTGCCTCAACCAGGCAAGGGTAGAGTTTGAGAGGGAAGGTGTTGAAAGTGGGAAGGACCAGCGGAGCTGGTGTGGGAAGGTGGGAACGTTGAGTGTTGCTGGTAGCTTGGGCTCTGTGGCGGTCTTCGCGAGTAAAGCCCCTACCCTGGGCTCCGGGAATCGCGATTGGGGACAATTGCCGCTACCAACGAACAACGAACAACAAACAACGAACAACCGCAGCTCCGCTGCGCTGGGCACGCTACCGCCCTTGGTCGAGCGGGTCGGATCGATTAAAATGTGATGGGTAAAACAATCGCTGTCAGAGACATCCATAAGGTGAAGGCCTTACGGGGAAACTGTGGAATGACCGGAGAATCCGATTTGTTCAAGAATAAATGAACAAAGTGAATGGGCCGGCCGCGGCGAGTGGGCCGCCTTCGGCGAGTGAGAGTGACGGGCCGGCTGCGCCGGAGTGACGGCTGCGCCGGAGTGACGGCTGCGGCGAGTGATCCGCCTTCGGCGAGTGAGAGTGACAGTGATTCAGCCTACGGCTTGAGTTAGGTGGGAGGGAGTGGCAGCAGAGCTGCGGTTGTTGGTTGGTTGTTGATCCTTGAGCTCTGGAGATCTGACTTAGGCTCTGTTTTTTTCGGTCCTTTACGCGGCGGACCCGCGATAGCGGCTCTGGGCGTAGAAGCGCGTGCTACAACGCTTAGCGGAACAGTTCGCGGTGCGAGCCCGTGCGCACTAAAATCAATGTGTTTTCCTCGATTTTGTAGATCAACAACCAATCTGGAGACAGATGGCATTCTCGGTGCCCCACATAATTGCCCGTTAACGCATGATCGAGATGACGCTCTGGTAATGATTCTTCAGCCTGGAGCAGGTCAATGGCTGCACCTAGCCGCTGCATCTCCCTTTGCTGACGTGCCGCTTATTTGACCTCTTTCTTAAAGCGAGTCGTCGCTCTAACTTCTAGCATTCGACTCCGAGCTTTTTGAACATGTCCGCAGCCGAATCAAACTGCTCCAGCTTCTCGGGGTGCCTGGCCTCTTCCATCGCGTCCAGTGTCTCTTGATTGGGAAGATGGCGCATAAAATCAACGACCTTCCCTTTTTCATTTTCGGGAAGGCGTTCAATTTCTTGGATGATTTCTGCGGCATTCATAATGATAAGCTTCGTTGAGGTTTGTGAATTTTTCAAGCTCGGAGATTGGATGTGGACAGTGGACAGATGCCAGAAGATCGAGCCGAGCTGCGGTTGTTGGTTGGTTGTTGATCGTTGAACTCTGTGCTTGGGTTCTGACTGGGGTTGGGCTCGCGGGCTCCCTCCTTCGCTCATGAGCTACGGCGGACAGGAAAGACACCGCGCTACTTTTGATCGCTGCGCTTTAGCTGAGAACGCCGAGGCATTCAATTTTCGGGTCGGCGGCGAAGTCTTTTGGGGCGACGAAGCCCAGGGGGTCGTGGGGGATGTCGAGGCCGAGGCGTTGGTAGCACTCCCAGACGAGCTCGGAGCAAATGTATTCCTGGTTGCGCTCGAGGCCGGCGGCTTGCCAGTCTTGGATCTGCGCGGCACGCTCATTCGCGTCGAGCAGATGGGTCATGGTGATGCGGGCCGCAATCTTGGCGATCATTTGGTTGTCGTAGGGAGTGCCGAGCTGATCGACGGCGAAGTGCCCGAACTGGGCCAAGGTTTCGCCGCAGTCGGCCACGTCGCGATGGCGGGCGAGGCACATGCGCCCGGGGTAGCGGTTTCCCTTGGAGTCGTAGTTGTGCAGGTATTTACTGAGCGGGACGGTGCGCACGCCGACCGATTCGAGGCTTTCCAGAACCATGATGCGGTCGATGGCCTCCAAGCGAAGAATACAGGCGACATGGGACCACTCCGAACGAGTGCTGCCCTGAATCATTTTGGAAAACCAACCGGTTCCGGAGCACAGCAGCAAGTCGCCCGAGCGGAGCTCGGGACGCAAGGCCGCGTAGTCGGTCGCGGCGGTGGTGGGGAATTTTTTCATGTGGGGCGGTGGAGCCAGCAACGCTGGCGTGGGAAAAGTGGGAGACCTTCAAGGATTGTCCTACAACCGCTTCCGTCTTCATTGCATTACGCCGCGACAAGTCGCTAGCACCCAAGGGCATAATAAAGGGTTCTTCGTCGTTTACTGGGGAGTGGGTGCATAGAACCACTGATTCAGTTCCATGGCACAAGCGAATCCCATGGCGAGCGTGCTTGTTGTTATGCCCTTGGGTGCGGATGAACCTAAAGCTTCCAGCAATCTCAGGTTCTGTTCTGTGCGGTGGATGAGCCTCCATTTCTCAC
>CAJQOS010000073.1 GCA_905479975.1 uncultured Puniceicoccaceae bacterium
CGAAGACCCTGCCGATCCACAGCAGTTCGGTGTCACCGCGAACTACCGCTGGTAAATCCTGCAGCTAGCATTTCAAATCAAGAGAGGAAGGTTCCGTGCGAGCCTTCCTCTTTTTTGTATTCACAACTATCGACGAAAACGACGACTGGCTAATGCACTGCGCCCAGCTGGTTTCTGAACACTCGGTGCGGGTGCCTTGCCAACGTTGAGCCCAGGGCGAAAACGCATGACCGCGGCAAAGGCTTCGGGCAATTCGGATTCGGCCTTAAACTCATGCATCTTTCCCTGAAAGGCATACCGCATCGAGGTTTCGCCGGAGTGCAGCATCATTCGTTTCTCGCCGGTTTCGATGGCGACTTCTTTGTTGAAACTGAAGCTACCGTAGGTGCGATCTCCAACGACCGGGTGACGATGGTTTTTACACTGCACGCGTAGTTGATGCGTGCGACCGGTGAGCGGCATGAGTCGAAGCAGCGCAACGGGGAAGCCTCCGGTCGGTGCCTTAACGACCTGGTAACGAGTCTTTGCGGGGATCAGTTGACCGCCCTTAATGAGTTTCTTACCGCGATATACATCTTTCTTTAAATTATCAGACCAAGAACCTGCGGGCACCGTCGGTGTATTTTTAACCAACGCATAGTAGATTTTATTCACTTTATGCGTGGAAAACATTTGTTTGATCGTGTCATTGATCTCCTCATTCAATGCGAGCAGAATCACACCGGATGTGGGCGAATCTAAGCGATTAATCAGCCATGCACGGTGCTCCACTTCACCGACCTTCCAGGTGAAAAACTCACCGTCGTAGTCGTAGTCGGCTTTGAGCAGTGAGCGCTTAGAGTCCCCTTCCGCATTGGGGTGCGACATCAGCCCTGCGGGCTTATCGAGCGCGACTAAACCATGTTCGTTTGACGTAATTAGACGAACCCCATGCCCTAAGGGTAGATCGTTGGTTTGAGTCGTATGCTGGGGGGAAGTCATGAAGAAAAGAAGGGAATATGCCTGCGCACAGGATGAGCACAATTACTTTTTAGCGATAGTGGAAGACCACTTGTAACACGCGCTCTTGACCGAACACTTTCACCATCTCCTGTGTCCACGGACGAAAGGGTGAACGCTTGGTGATCGCCGTTTGACAAATCAAGGTCGCGATCTCACTGGCGGTGGTGTGCAAGATTTCAGCGTCGTGTATGACGCCGTCTGCCGTGATTCGAAAGCTCACGACCACACGCGTGGACGTATCAATCGGCTGGAAAAACTCGATCTCTTGATACCATCCAGCCTGCAGTGCTGCGTAAAACTGCTGCTGATATTCACCAAACTCACTGAATGTGGCATCGATGGCGAGCGAACCACGGCGGCTCGCGGAGCGTTCGGAGCGCATCAACGGCCCATGGATCAAGTCTGGCGACAGCGTTGGACGCGCACGCGGCATCGGCTTCACATCCGCACCTCCGCTACCATCGCCTTCTTGCTGCGCTTGTTGCTCCACGGTCTGCGGTTGGGGCTTATAAACATTAATAGGCGCATCGGGAACCGGATTTTCGACGACTTCCTCGCCGACACCGGGTGTTTCGAGGCTACTACCGGGCCCATCTTCAGTCACTGGCTTCTGCTGGATAAATGCAGGTGCGGGCAATGGCTCGGCAGGCGGAACCATGGCTGCGGCTTGCGCGCCCGCTTTGCCACCGTCAGTGCCCTCGCCTTCGCCGGGTTGTGCGGGTGCATACACGCCCGGTGTGACTGGCGGCACCTGCTCCATCGCGCCTTGCACGATTTTTTGCGAGTCTTCTTCGCCGTCAACGCTCGGCGCATCAAGCAGGGCCTCGTTGGGATTCTCATCCGCAGCTTGTTGCGCGCGAAAAGAATACTGATCCTTGCGATCCGGCTCGTTTTCCGGCGCTTCGGGATTGGCTTCGACGAATTTCAGCTCCTCCTGTTCGATGGGCTCCGGCGGCAGGAGTATCACTTCCATTTCCTCGTTGTTCACATCAGCAGATGCGTCCGACATCATTAGCACATCCGGCAATGCCACGATAGCACCTATATGAAGCAATAGCGCGACCAATAGCGCCGCAGCGGTTGTCCACCACTGCTCTCGCCGTGCTTCGTAAAACGGATTTTCAACCCGTATTGCTGTAGATGCTTGAACCAAAGTGTGTGTATTGAATCAGTTTTGCGCGCGAAAATCAAAGCCGAGTTGCAACAAGCGGGCTTGCAGCGCTTGAATCGGCAGCCCCATCACATTTTCGACAGAGCCATCGACCGCCTCGATAATCATCTCACGGCCTGCCTGAATGCCATAGGCACCGGCTTTATCAAGCGGATTGACGCACTGAAAATACGCAGTGATCGTGGCATCGTCCAAAGTTTTGAACCGCACTTGGCTGGCTTCAACAAAATCATCGCGAAACTCGCCTGCCTGCCAGCGCAACGCAATCGCAGTATAAACAGTATGTTCGCGCCCCGAGAGTTGCTTCAACATTGCGCGTGCTTCGTCAAGATCGACTGGCTTATTCAGCACGATGCCATCCAGCGCAACGGTGGTATCCGAACCGAGCACCAGCCCATCAGGAAACTGTCCGACCAAGGCCTCTGCCTTTAATCCGGCATTGTTAATCACCATCTGAGCGGGGCCATCGTCGGGCGAATTGTGCTCTTCGACATCGGCCGGGCAGACGCGAAAAGACAGACCGATGCGTTCGAGTAGTTCACTGCGTCGAGGTGACGCCGAGGCGAGAATGAATTGTTGTGGGTGCGAAGCGGCTTTGTTCATGTTCTAAAGTGTCGCAGCAAAGTTTCTACTTCTTAGCGAAAGATCAATCCAAGACCGTCTCAACCGCACCGATTGCCCGCGCAAAGGCCAAACGGCTCAACCCATACAGGTAGGAAGAATCGAGCCGACTGCGCTCCGCATCCGCGAGACGTTGCTGCGCATCGATCAATTCACGATTATCTGCGAGACCTTCACGATAGCGTAAATCCGCCTGTTGCACTTCGTCATGCCCGAGATCAATCTCCCGAATGGCTAGCTCGATTTCCTTATAGCGAGAGTTCATATCAAACAGTGAAGTGCGGAACTCACTCTCGATTCGTCGTTCCAGAACGCGCATTTCATAACTCGCTTGCCGAGCCGCTGCGGCGGCCTCGCGCTTTTCCGCGCCAATACGAAAGCCCTCAAAAATGGGCACCGACGCACGCACTCCGACCAGCCACGCTTCGTCATAATCACCAGAAAAGGCCTCGTCCGAATCGTGCCCCCAGTCGCCAAACAGTTCAACACTCGGCAGTCGCTGCCACGATGCCGCCTTACGCGCCAACAATGCCTGATCGAGGCGCTTCTTCTGACTCGCCAGCTCTGGCCGAGAACCGATCAACGAGGTGCCCTTCGCTTCATACTCCTCCATGCTCGGCGGCTGTTTGAGTTCATTAATAAGGGAGTCGTCCAAACGCAGCTCAGAATCCAGATCCAGATCCAACAACGCCTTTAACTGAAGCAACGAGGTCTTCACACGTGTTTTTGCAATCCACAGCTCCCGCTCATCTTCTAACACCCGTGACTCGGCACGCGTCACATCAATGCGCACCCCCGCCCCAGCGGCTAATTGATCATTTGCCAAGGTTAACAGCTGTTGGCTGCGCTCAATATTACTCTCGACGATTTTCTTCTGATTCAGGTCACGCAATTGCGTAAAATACAGCAGCACTGCCTGATCTAGAATATCCTGCACGGCCACATCAAAGTTCATTTCCGCAATGTCATGCTCTAGCTTCGCGATTCGGTAACGCGCGTATTTATCTGCATCAAATACCGTTTGCGTTGCTTCCACACGAGTGCCGAAGGAGTTGAACGGCGGCGATTCAAAATCATCACCTGCGAAGCCACGCCCGAACTGCTGCCGGGTCTGTGAGGCGGCAAGTGAGATCTGAGGCAACAAGGCCGCGCGTTGTTGAAAGCTCTGCTCCAATGCACGGCGCACGCTTTCGCGCTCGTAGAGCACCTGCGGGCTGGTCTCTTTAATCAGCTCAAACATCGCATTCAGCGTCAGCGCCGAATCCTCAACTTCAACCCTCGTGGATAAAATCGACGCGACCTCCACCGCAGATTCATTCTTCTGAGCAGTCGCGGAAACCGTCAGACACAAGGAAAAGCACAGTAAAGCACTGAAAGTCTTGAGTTCTCTTAGCATTGGAAAATAGTCGTCTCTACAAATGGAAATTTCGGAAAGGACTGCGACTATCTTTGCAGCTCTCACATTTGCAAGTCGCCAGTTCAAACAATTGTTTTAAAAAATACACTATGAAGATCGGTATCGCTCAAATTAACACCACAGTCGGCGACTTAGCTGGCAATAAGACACTCATACTCAACGCCTACCACGCGCTCGTCGCCGAAGGATCGGAATTGATCGTCTTCCCAGAGCTTGCCGTCTGCGGGTATCCACCGCGCGACCTCCTCTTTAAAAGCCGCTTCGTAAGCGACATTGAAGCGACGCTTAAGTCCATCGCCGCAGAAATCGGTGCCGTGCCCGCCGTCATCGGCACGGTCGAAGCACGCCCAGCCACTGAAGCCGGCCGCCCGTTCTACAACGCTGCTGCATGGTGCGAAAACGGCGCGATCCAAACAATGGCTCGCAAATGCCTACTGCCTAGCTACGACGTTTTCGATGAAGACCGCTATTTCGAGCCAGCAGTCGCCCCCGTCATCCATGAGTGGAACGGCAAGCGCATTGGCCTGACGATTTGCGAAGACATTTGGACCGCACCGTCCGTGCCGACCAATCGCCGCTACAACGTCGATCCACTCACACACTTTGCCGAGCACGGCATCGACCTGCTGCTCAACCTCTCCGCCAGCCCATGGCACGACGGAAAGAACGAAGCGCGTGAGCCACTCTTGCAATTCGCTGCAGATCGCTGCAACTGCACCGCAATCTACTGCAACGCTGTCGGTGGCAACGACGAGCTCATCTTCGATGGTGGCAGCCTCGTCGCACACCCAGTTCGCGGGCTCATCGCAGGCATGGCAGCCTTTCGCGCCGAAAATCGCGTGATTGATATTGATGCACCGTCCTCATTCGTCGTGTCCGAGCACTTCAACCTTAAAGGCAACGCCGCCACTCATGATGCACTCGTTCTCGGCTTACGTGACTACGCCCACAAGAGCGGCTTCAAAAAAGCACTCATCGGCCTCAGCGGTGGCATCGACTCCGCCGTGGTCGCCGTCATCGCAGCCGAAGCTTTTGGTCCTGAAAATGTGATCGGCATCGCCCTTCCCTCCGCGATTTCCAGCCAGCATAGCCGCGACGACGCCGCAGCACTGGCGAAAAACCTCGGCATCGAATACCACGAAGTCGCGATTGCCGACACCGTCAGCGCAGCCGAAACTGCACTGAGTCCACTCTTTAAAGGCCTCCCAGTCGATGTCACCGAAGAAAACATCCAAGCCCGCGCCCGCGGCGTGCTCCTCATGGCAATGTCCAACAAGTTTGGCGCATTGCTACTCACCACTGGCAACAAGAGCGAAATTTCCGTGGGTTACTGCACACTCTATGGCGACATGTGCGGCGGCCTTGCCGTGATCTCCGACTTGCCCAAAATGAAGGTTTATGCACTCGCACGTCACATGAACTTGGAGCGCGAAATTATTCCAGTGAACACGATCGACAAAGCACCATCGGCCGAACTACGCCCCGACCAGAAGGACGAAGACTCGCTACCACCATATCCAGTGCTCGACGGCATTCTGCGACTCTACGTCGAAGAAGGCCTCTCACGTGCGGAAATCGTCGAACGCGGCTACAACCAAGACGTCGTGGACGACATCGTGCGCAAAGTCGACCTCAACGAATATAAGCGCAAGCAAGCCGCACCAGGTCTCAAGACCACACCACTCGCCTTCGGCGTTGGCCGCCGTATCCCCATCGTGCAAAAATACGTAGGCTAAGCATGTTGTTTGTTGAAAGTTGCTGGTTGAGTGTTGTAAATAGGCACAATGGACAGCCAGCAGCAACCAACTAACAACTCTCAACATTCAACGCAGTTATTCGAACGCGCCAAGCAACTCATTCCCGGTGGAGTCAACTCGCCGGTGCGTGCGTTCCGCTCGGTCGGCGGAACGCCCTTCTTTACGGAACGCGCCGACGGTGCCCACCTCTACACTGCCGACGGCAAAGACTTGATCGACTTCGTTTGCACCTGGGGTCCTGCCATCCACGGTCACAACGATCCCGACATTCGTGCGGCCATCAGTCAGGCACTCGAAAAAGGCACCAGCTTTGGCACGCCCAATCCTTACGAAGTGGAAATGGCGGAGCTCATCGTCGAGATGGTGCCGTCTGTCGAGAAAGTGCGCATGTGCAACAGCGGCACCGAGGCTACCATGTCGGCGGTTCGCTTGGCACGCGGCTACACCAAGCGTGACAAAATCATCAAGTTTGCCGGCTGCTTTCACGGCCACGTCGACTCTCTTCTAGTCAAAGCCGGCTCTGGCGCATTGACACTGGGCAACCCCGACAGTGCTGGTGTCCCAGCTAGCTTCGCGGCCGAAACCATCGTCGTCGAATATAACGATCCCGACGAACTTCGCGCGGCGTTCAACAATCATAAAGACGAGATCGCAGCGCTCATCGTCGAGCCTTTTCCTGCGAACTGCGGCTTTATCTTACCCGACAAAGGCTTCCTCGCACTCCTACGCGACCTCTGCTATCAAAATGGCACCGTGCTGATTTTCGACGAAGTCATGACCGGCTTCCGCCTCGCTCCCGGCGGCGTGCAAGAACTGGTTGGAGTCACACCCGATCTCACCTGTATGGGTAAAATTATCGGTGGCGGTCTCCCCGTCGGAGCCTTTGGTGGCAAAGCCGAGATCATGGATCAACTCGCACCACTCGGCCCCGTCTATCAAGCTGGCACACTGAGCGGCAACCCACTGGCAATGGCCGCTGGTATCGCCGCACTTAAAAAGCTCAAGACCGACAACCCGTATCCTGAATTTGAGAAAATGGGCACGATGATTCGCAATGCCTTAATCAATGCTGCGATCGAAAAGGGCATGCACCTACAAGTGCCACAAGTCGGATCAATGTTTGCACTCTTTTTTAGCGAGTATCCAGTGCGCAACTACAACGACGCAATCAACAGCGAGACGCAGTTGTTCAACAAGCTGTTTCACTATGCGATGGAGAACGGCGTTTATTTGCCTCCGTCCGCCTACGAGACCTGCTTCATCTGCACCGCCCACAACGGCAGCGATATCGAGCGCGCAGCCGAAGTGCTCGCAGCAGGTATCAAGGCGATGTAGGAGCTAGACACTGAATACCAGCCATTTACAGGCCGAAAGGGAGTCGCCAATTGGCGAGTGACCAATACTTCGTAACCCATTGATAGAAAAAACTAACTTGCTGCGCCATCTACGGCAGACCTCCGTCAGCATTTCAGTGTTTCAGTATTTCAGTGTTTCCACTAAAGACTATCCAACGGGCTACGCACTCCCACACCAGGCTTCTGCATGACGTGTAGATACACCTGAGTCGTCTCGACCGAGGCGTGGCCCAACAAGTCCTGCACCGTGCGAATGTCTACCCCATCTTCGAGCAGATGCGTGGCAAACGAATGCCGCAGCGTATGGGTCGTGATATGCTTAGTCAGACCAGCCTTCAGTCCTGCCCTACGCACCGCAGCCTGATACACCCGAGGCAACACATGGTGCCGTCGCTGCAATCCACTGCGCGGGTCTTTCGAAATCACCCGACTTGGCCACAACCATTGCCAACGCCACTCCTTACCAGCATTCTTATACTTGCGCGCCAGCGCTTGAGGCAAATACACACCGGGTAAATTCGCAGCCAAATCCTGCTCAAACAACTCACGGATTTCCACCAAATGCCGTTGTAACGCCCCGATCAACTTTTCCGACAGTGGCGCCACACGATCCTTGCCACCTTTGCCCGAGCGAACCACCACCTGATTGCGCTCTAAATCGAGATCTTTCACTCGTAGCCGCAGTAACTCCGAAACACGCAATCCAGCGGAATATTGCAGCTGCGCCATCAGTAGCTTCTCTCCCTCCAACTCTGCAAAGAACAAACGTGTCTCCGCCTTGCTCATTACAACCGGGATTTTCTTACGGTTCTTAGCCCTCACAAACTTCCCAATATCCCCAAGTTTCAGCTCAAAGACGCTCTTTGCGACAAACACCAACGCGTTCAACGCCACTTTCTGTGTGGACGAAGATACCTCACGCTCCATCGCTAAATAATCCAAAAACGACCTCACCTGCTCTGCCTTCATTTCTGCACCACGACTCACCCCACTCTGCTTGACGAAATCCCGGTAAGTTCGCACGTAGCTACGCTCAGTCGTCAGCGCCATCCCCCGCCGTCGCATTACCTTTAAAATCGCCGTCTCATCCTCAGTGCGTGCCTCCATTCGCTCTCCATCTGTATCATTCAACGCCCCGTAACCGTCCCTCCCGGCAGTAACGACCTCCGCCGTGGCACAGACATTTGCTTCGCCATCTCCGGGCTCCGGTGAGCACAGTCGAACTGAAGACCTCAGTCTGTCTGTCCCCTTCAACGCTCCGCCTGCAACCGCACAGTCACTCTCCCCCTCACTACCACTACCACTACCACTAGTAAACTCCGCGCAAGGCGCGGTCTGCGCCTTCGCCATTACAAAAAACCACCGGATGGGTTCACGCCAGCGCTCCACCACCCAGTCATTCGCCTGCTTTTCGTCACGCGCCCAATCAATGAAATCACGCGCCGACTGCACACTACACCCCACCGACATTCGATGGCACCAACCTAAATACCAACGCAGCGTCACCTTGTAGCTTTCGATAGTTTGCTGCGGAAAATCCGAGGCGCTTAACACCTCGGCCCAACGTGGGAATTGTATAATTTTCATAGCAACACGTAATGTGTACATTATTTCACCACAATCAAACTGCAGCTCAACGAACTTCGCATTTAACGGAATCACACTTGCACATATGCAACTACAATAACCCACTCATCACCCTACTGAACAACGACTTACCAGCCACACCACCGAGTGCGAGTAGCGTTTTACGCGGCGACAAATACGTAGTTCCGCCAGAACGCCAATCGATCACGCATTTCACTGTGCCAGATTGGCACAATTCACCTCTTGAACTTCGCATTCCACTGGATCTCATCTGAACCGACCAACCAAAATACAGGTTCTTCGAGATTTCCAGTGGATGGTTGCATATCTTGATGATTCTGATGAACCAAAGAGATGAGCGTATCATCAGAAGATTTGTTTGGTCAGATACTTGGTTTGGGAGAGGATTGGGAAGTTCACCAGACCGAGTAT
>CAJQOS010000074.1 GCA_905479975.1 uncultured Puniceicoccaceae bacterium
GTATAAACGGCAAACCAGACCTTGGAATTCAATTTAGCAAGCATGGCTGCACGCGGCTCTAGATCAGATTGAGCTTCAAACTGAATTCGCCGTGGATCCAGCCAAAGCTTTTGAGCTTCTTCAAAATCGATGCCGTGCTTCGCCAAATTGGACGCTGACTTAGCTGGATCGAATTCGAACACGTCACAAGTTTACCCAAGCCATTTGAAAAAGCAAGGGGTTAATTCAAACTCTAGGGCGTTGCCTTAGGCTGACATGGATCGCCCCGTTGGGGCTACAATTAACCTAAAAACCTCCACCATCGTGCATTCAGGGGGTGTGAAAAAAGATCGGCATCCAATCACTCCTAGTGCCCCCGACTAGAACATAAAATATAATATATTGCCTTTTATTTTGAGATATGACCATAATGTTCAATATACCATCCATTATGGCATTCAAATCGACATCGGATATCATCCAAGGCATCGCTGCACGCGCACGAGCGGCGCGTATCCGTTGCCGCTATACGCAAGCCGATCTAGCTGAGCGCGCAGGCATTTCGTTCAGCAGCTACAAGCGCTTCGAGCGTGAAGGCCGGATTGCGCTCGAATCACTAGTCAAAGTCGCCATCGCCCTGCGCATGGAATCAGAGCTCGACCAACTCTTCGAAAAACCTGCCTCGAGCTTCGAAAGCTTAGATGCCGTAGAGCGCGCGATCAACAGTCAGTCAAACAAGCCTCGCCGCGTTCGGCATACTTCGAAATGAGACTCAACGTCGCATATAAAGGCCAACGCGTGGGACAGCTCCTCGATGCCGGCGGCACGCATTACTTCGAATATGACGTCCAGTTCATTCGTCACCCCCTACCGCTCTCACCGCTCGACCTCCCCGTTGAACGCGGCGTCACCGAGCACAGCGATGCGAAATTTGCAGGGCTCCCCGGCTTAATCTACGACTCGCTACCGGATGGCTTTGGCATGAGTGTCATACGCCAACACTTCAGAGAAAAAGGCATGCCGCTCCCCTCGCCGCTACAAATCCTCAGCTATTTGGGAGAGCGCACCATGGGCGCACTCACCTACTCGCCGCCCAATGGCGACGCCATGCAGGAAGCGGCCATCGATTTGGTCAACGCCGCAGTATCGGCACGAAAACTCGTCGAGCATGAACACGGCCCGCGCCTCGACCCTGCCCTCATACAAGCAGGCGGCACTGCCGGCGGGATGCAGCCAAAAATCCTCGCAGCAATCGACAGCACAGGAAACATCATCACAGGCGCCAACACCATCCCGCAAGGATGCAGCCCTTGGATCATCAAGCTGAATACGGAAGGCTGTTCTGAAAATGCCTACGCCCCCTTAGAGCACGCCTATTTTCAAATGGCACGCGACTGCGGCATTCAGGTCCCGCCCACACGTCTATTAACCGACAGTGCTGGCGTACGCCACTTTGCCATTCGCCGTTTCGACCGCGCCACGGACCAGCCGAATGAGCGGATCCACACCCACACGTATGCCGCCGTTGCAGGCGTCGACTATCAAGCCTTAACAGGCAGTTACGATCACCTGTTTGAAACGACGATGGACTTAACGAGAAATATCGTCTGTCTGCGCGAGCAAGTGCTACGTGCGATCTTTAATGTGCTGGCACACAACTGCGATGATCATGCCAAGAACTTTTCATTCCAAATGTCAGACCACGGCGAATGGGAACTATCGCCCGCCTACGACTTAACTATGGCGGAGAATCAAACCAAAGGAAATTGGCTCTCCATCAACGGTAAACGATCCGGCATCACCGCCGAGGACTTCCACAGCGTAGTCGCACACTTAGGGCTAAGCCGTATCGAAGTTGACGAGATGTTTCAGACAGTATCCGCAGTCACCGCACGCTGGCCAGAATACGCAAAAGCCTCCGGCGTAGGAGCGAGACTATCCAACGCCATTGAGACTGTCTTATCAGCTTGATCAGAGGAGGTCAAACAAGCCTTAAACCGACAAGCGGCGTTTAGTCGTGGTGTCGCAATCTAACAGAGGCTCGCCTTCAAGATAACCGAGCGAGCTAAGAAAGCGGTCCATACGAATCAGGGTTTCGGCCAACACGTTTCGATCCACCCAGAGATTGAAAAACCCGTGCTCCTCTCCTTCGTAAAGATGTAGGTCGCAACGGCGACCGTGTTCAGCCATCAATCGTTCAAAGCGCTTGCCGGTGGCGACTGGAATATATTTATCCTTCGTGCCCAGAATAACAAACGTGGGCGGCGTGTTAGCGTCGATGTGGTCGATGGGGGAAATTGCTTTCCAGTAATCCTTGACCAGTCCATGCAGAAAACCATTCGGCCCGTTGTCAAAGACGGGGTTGAACAGCACCAGTGCCTGCGGACGGCAGCTGACGGAGCCGTCCTCCCCCGCTTCGTTAAATAAGGGAACCAGCGCAGTCGCCGCAGCGATGTGCCCGCCAGCCGAACCCCCACCGGCTAGGATTCTTGACGGATCGATGCCTAACTCAGCCGCATGCGTGCGCACCCAGCGCATCGCCGACTTGCCATCCTTTACGCACTCTTGCGGTGTGGTGCCAAAAGCTTTAATCGTCCGGTATTCCACGGAGAGGGTCACCATGCCCCGCAACGCCAAGTATCGACACTGTGGATACATGTGATCCGGCGTGCCGCTATGCCAGCCGCCACCGTGAAAAAAAACGACTGCGGATCGGCTATCCGAGGCCTGATGCCCCTCCGGCAGAAAGACCTGAAGATTGATCAGGCAACAAGCTCTGCGCAGCCATCAAGCAAGGTAATGAAACAGATAATACTGCCGCATAAAACATTAATTGAGCGAAATCTAATCTGAGTAATATTGAATATTGAGGCGTCTCTTGCCCTCCTTCGGAGGAAATATCAGCACCATTTCACGGCCTTG
>CAJQOS010000075.1 GCA_905479975.1 uncultured Puniceicoccaceae bacterium
CAGCAAAACGACAACCAGCACCTTCTCAACCCTCTAAATCACTACAATGAGCGGACTCATTGACGCCTCGAGTTCAAGCCAGATATGCGGCAAAGAAAGTAGACTTCAGGCGACTCTTGTCCGAAATCCGTGAAGAACCCGAAAGTGTCATCGAGCACCTCAAGAGCACCACCTCCCACTACATGGAGGAAGTCATGCGCAAGGAAAAGCTCTCGCTGGTCGGCACCATGATCTCGTCCATCCTTCACGATTTCAAAAACCCCTTTTCCATCATCAGCCTCGGCTCACACATCATTCAGCAACGTCACGGCGAAGATGATCCAAAGACCGCAAAAATCTGCGCCAATATCGAAGCGCAAATTCGCCGCATGGTCGATATGGCCAACGACCTCGCATCCTTCGCCCGAGGCGACGGCGAAATCGAGATCGCACATGTTTCAATGGAGCAACTCTTGCACCATTTTAAAGAGCTGAATACCCCCTTCTTCCACGACGATAGCGTAACCATAGAGATGAGCCCCAACAACGTCTCCCTCCAGGGCGACGCCAGCAAGCTCCTACGCGTGCTGCAAAACCTCGTCGCCAATGCGATCGAAGCGATTCACCTGACCAGTAAGCCCGGCACCATCGTCATTACCGCGATCGACAAAGGGCAGACCATCTATCTCTCCATCTCCGACAACGGCCCCGGCATCCCCGAAGAGATACAGAGCCGATTCTTCGAGCCGTTCGTGACCTTCGGCAAGAGCGAAGGCACTGGTCTGGGCACCGCGATCGTGCGCTCCATCATCGATGCACACCACGGCAATATCATTTTCTCAACCAGTGCCGCAGGGACCACGTTTACAATCCAACTCCCCAAAGAAGGTAAAGCTAGCTAACTCGAGTCCAGCATTGACTCCCGAAGTTTCAACTCCTCACTGCTTTCTCCTTAAATATTATGAAAGAAATGTCTCCACTCGAGGAACTCCGCCACTCCTGCTCGCACGTGCTCGCCACTGCTATCCTACGCCTCTACCCTGAGACGCAGCTCGATATCGGCCCACCGACGGACAGCGGATTTTACTACGACATCGACCTTGACAAGAAGCTCGACGCCGCCGACCTCGAAGCCATCGAAGCCGAGATGAAGAAGGTGATCAAAGAGAACCAACGCTTCACCCGCATCGAATGCTCCCGCGAGGACGCGATCGCCAAGATCAAAGAGATCGGACAAGAGACCTACAAGCTCGGCCGCCTCGACGACGTGCCCGAAGGCGAACAAGTCAGCTTCTACCAGAACGGTGAATTCATCGATCTCTGCGCAGGCCCACACGTTGGCTACACTAAAAAGATCAAAGCCTACAAGCTACTCTCCATCGCAGGCGCCTACCACCGTGGCGACGAGAACAATAAGCAGCTCCAGCGCATCTACGGCACCGCCTTCCCTAGCAAGGTCGAACTCACCGAACATCTAGAGCGCCTTGAGCAAGCCAAAGCACGCGACCACCGCAAGCTCGGCAAAGACCTCAAGCTATTCCACATCGACGAAGCCGTCGGCGCTGGACTCACTCTTTGGACGCCGAATGGCGCCGTCATCCGCCAAGAGCTGCAGAACTTCATCTCCGAAGAGCTGCGCATGGCTGACTACGATCAGGTCTTTACGCCGCACATCGGCAAGCTCGGCCTCTACCGCACGTCTGGGCACTTCCCATATTATAAGGAGTCGCAGTTCCCACCGATCGTCGATCCTGGCACTGTCGACCGCCTCGCGACCGAAGGTTGCTCCTGCAGCGACCTATCCAATCAGCTCGATTCGGGCGAAGTCGACGGCTATCTGCTCAAGCCGATGAACTGCCCGATGCACATCAAGATCTTCGACAGCCAACCGCACTCCTACCGCGACCTGCCTGTGCGTCTTGCCGAGTTCGGCACCGTGTATCGCTGGGAGCAATCCGGCGAGCTCAACGGCCTCACTCGTGTGCGCGGCTTCACTCAAGACGACGCCCACCTATTCTGCACCGAAGATCAAATCGGCCAGGAAATCAAAGGCTGCCTCGATCTGGTCAAACTCGTGTTCAATACACTCGGCATGTCCGACTACCGGGTCCGTATCGGCCTACGCGATCCGGATGCCACCAAATACGTCGGCGATGCCGAAAAGTGGGACAAGGCCGAAGACGCACTGCGCGAAGCCGCACAAACACTCGGCGTCGATTACATTGAAGAACCTGGCGAAGCCGCATTCTACGGCCCGAAGATCGACTTCGTGGTGAAAGACGTGATCGGCCGCGAATGGCAACTCGGCACCGTGCAGGTCGACTACAATCTACCAGAGCGCTTCGACCTCAACTACATCGGAGCCGACAACGAAAAGCACCGCCCCGTCATGCTGCACCGCGCACCGTTCGGTTCGATGGAGCGCTTCTGTGGCGTGCTGATCGAGCACTTCGGCGGCAGCTTCCCGACATGGCTCGCTCCCGAGCAAGTCCGCATTCTCCCAATGAATGACGACCTCGTGCCACAAGCGTTGGAAATCCAAAAACTACTCAAGGCTGCAAAGATCCGCGTCACGGTCGACGCGATCGCCGATAAACTCGGCGCGAAGATCCGCAAAGTGCACCTCGATAAGGTGCCAAACTTCCTCGTCCTCGGGAAGCAGGAAGCCGAGCAAGGTCTGGTCAAGGTCAACTCCCGTGCCAACAAAGCACTCGAAGGCCTCAAAACGCCGACTGAGTTCATGGGCGAACTGCTGCAGATCATCGCCAACAAGACGCTGCCCGATCCTAAAGAAGACGCATAACACGTCTTACAGTTGATCCTTTCCAAGAGAACGCCCTTCAACGAGGGGCGTTCTTTTTCATTCCACAGTCACCCCATAGAGCTCACTCACCCGGACTCTCGCCTTTAGAAGTGATGGACCCAGCGCACGTTGCCCCGTGTGCCCTCGGGGCGATTTTCAGCTTCCATCTCGAAGTAGAGATTGAAGAAAATGTGGTTATCCTTGGAGAAGCTATAGACCAGTCCGGGCCCTACGGCCAAGACCTGCTCTTCGCTGTCAGACTGTGACACGTCGTTTTTCTCGTCCTCTTCAAGCTGATAGAGAAAGTAGCCGTTCACCCCAACTCGTAGCCGGTCGGGAATCAGCATGTAGGCCATCGCAAAGTTGCCATGCACGGTCTGGCCGGCTTGGACATCATCACCTCTGGGACCGTCGGTATTTTCGTCATTCCACAGGTAGTGCAAACGGCAACTCGCAGTCCACTTGGGTGAGAGGAATAGCGTGCCCGCCCAATAAGGGTTAAAGGAGAAGTGATTGCTACTGGGGTTGACCGCACTGTCATTGTCATAGTCCCCAGTTGGAAAGATCATTTGCAGTTCCACCCGATGCATAAAGATCGGGCCATTGTCCCCCATGATCGGATCCCACTGTAGAAAGGGGCCGACCAGCAGATCGCCGACGCCGCTGTTATCGGAGGCTGGGCCCGCATCGAGATCGAGGTGCACCATCGGTACAATGACATCCAGGCCCCATTTGCCACCAGCCAATATCGCTTGATCAGACTGGTAAATGAACTGCGTGAGCGAGATAACGGCATCCAACTCCCGACCACCAGGAAGTTCGCTACCGTTACTGTCAGTGAATGTGTCCGCATTCCAGTATTGAAAATACTGTGTGAAGTAAAAACCTGGACCAGCTGGCGGCCCTCCATCCAGAAAGCTGGTAAAGCCCAAATTAACCGATGGCTGGTTGTAGCCGTGAGCGGTCGTTCCGGCTGCTGTCAGTGACAAAACAACCACGAAGGAGGCGGAGTATTTTTTGAGGTTCATTTACTATGCGTGTGATTGAAAGACAGTTTTCAAGTGCGCCGGTGCTCTAAAACAAGGGCTGACTGAGAGTCACCGAATCTGAATCTGCGTAGCAAGCTATTACCACCCGATGCAAAGAAATTAGGAAATCGAAACCGTCCTATAAGTTTACCAATAAAAAAGAAAAAGAGAGTCCAATGTTTCATCATTCAAACCTTTTTTATCCCTATAGCCTGACACTTGTAAACGTCCCGCATCTGGCTTCGAATTCCTTAGGATGCGTGATCGTCGATGAGCAACGCCACGCCAACCCGTCCCCTTCCTCCTACGCCAAAGGCTTCCTACCTACGCAAGGCTACAGTGGACAGGACGGAGGTCTGCCGGAGATGCTTCTGAGTCCCGTCATAGGACAAGACGCGTCACCTAAAGAGGAAGCGTAACGCTGCTAATAGTTGATCCTTTTCCGAAGAACGCCCTTCAAACTAGGGGCGTTCTTTTTCATTGATGGTGCGCACAATACCATGAAAAATGATCTAGCACTCAGCACTCGCGAAGCCATTGCGCAACGACGCAGCATTCGTAAATTTAAATCCGATCCGATTGATGACGCCGTCATCCGTGAACTATTGGAAGCTGCTCGACTCGCGCCCTCGGGTTGCAACTCTCAACCGTGGCGCTTCAAAATCGTTAAAGACGACGCGACCAAGCAACAACTGCAAGGCCTCGCGTTTGATCAGAAATTCGTCAGCGAAGCACCTGTGGTGCTCGTCGTCTGCGTGGATGTGCTCGGCTATTTGGAAGGCCGCGTTTCCGGCGTGCAAGACATGGGCGAGATCGGCGCGTTCAGCGACAACGTCTGCGAGGTGCTCAACAAGGGCACTCAAATGAAATCCAAGATGGGCATCGACGCGATCAGCGCATCCGTCGCTTTCAATGCCGCCATCGCCATCGAGCATATTGCTCTGCGAGCGCTGGACTTCGGCCTCGGCACTTGCTGGATGCGACTGTTCAACGACAAGGCAGTGCGCGAGCTGTTCAACTGGGAGCAGCACATTTCCCCCGTCGCCCTGATACCGATCGGCACGCCCGACGAAACGCCGACGGCTCGTAAACGGCGACCGCTGGATGAATTGATCCTCGATTAAACAAAAAACGAGCGCTCGAAATTTTCAATTCGCCTACATTCAGAGTTCGACCTTTGGCGCGGGATGTTTGATGTTGCCCAAATCATGGAAGACAGCACACCACTCTCAAGCGCCGAAAAGAAAGAACTCCGCGGTATCGCGCAGCGGCTCAAACCGCACGTTCACGTCGGCAAACAAGGCCTGACGCTCACAGTCCTAAACGAGATCGAGACCGCATTGCTCAAGAACGGGCTGATCAAGCTCCGCTTCGAATGCGACCGCGCGACCATGAAGACTTACTGCAAAGAGATCGAAAAGCTCCGCCAGTGCGAATATGCCGGCGGCGTCGGCAAGACCGGCATTTTCTTCCGCGAAATGCCGGAAGAGGAAGAGGCGAAGTAACACTCCCTCTAAAAGGCGGATGTAGATCGCCTAATGATACTTGCCGCATGGCGAGGATTCTTGACGCATATGAGCGAATCGACAGGCTGCTGAGAAACTCCAAAGCAACCTCAGCATTTACGATTTATCATGGGGCAATACGCAGATTACATCAAAAACCACCCCAACAAAGACGGCTATTTCGGTAAACACGGCGGTGCCTTTTTGCCACCAGAACTAGAGACTGCGTTTAAGGACATTACCGAAGCCTACGCACGGATTCGCAGTTCACATGATTACATCAGCGAGCTGCGCCGCATCCGTAAATACTATCAAGGCCGCCCCACCCCTGTCAGCCACGCGGCACATTTATCGGAACTGATCGGCACAGGCTGCCAGATCTACCTCAAACGCGAAGACCTCAATCATACCGGCGCTCACAAGCTTAACCACTGCATGGCCGAAGCACTGCTCGCCAAATACATGGGCAAGAAAACGCTCATCGCCGAGACCGGTGCAGGACAGCACGGCGTCGCGCTCGCAACCGCAGCCGCCTATTTCGGACTCAAATGCGAGATCCACATGGGCGAAGTCGACATCGCCAAAGAAGCGCCCAACGTCACCCGTATGAAACTACTCGGCTGCAAAGTCGTGCCGGTCACTCATGGGCTCAAGACATTGAAAGAAGCGGTCGATTCCGCGTTCGAAGCCTACCTCAAAGATCCGGTCAACACGATCTACTGCATCGGGTCGGTCGTAGGACCACACCCGTTCCCGCTCATGGTGCGCGACTTCCAATACATCGTCGGAGCCGAAGCGCGTGAGCAGATTCTCGAAATGACCGGCAATCTCCCCGACACGGTGATCGCTTGTGTCGGCGGTGGCAGTAACGCCATCGGCATGTTCGCCCCGTTCATCGATGATCCGGTCGAACTGATCGGCGTCGAACCCGGTGGCCGCAGCGGCAAACTCGGTGAGCACGCCGCGACCATGACTTACGGAAGCGGAGGCATCATCCACGGCTTCAAATGCTACCTGCTACAAGACGACAAAGGCGAACCAGGCCCCGTTCACTCCATCGCGAGTGGCCTCGACTACCCTGGCATCGGCCCAGAGCACTGTCACTTAAAAGACGAGGAGCGCGTGCGCTACGATGTCGCCATGGATGACGAATGCCTCGAAGCATTTTACCTGCTCTGCCGGACCGAAGGCATCATCCCCGCCCTCGAAAGTTCGCACGCAGTCGCAGCAGCCATTCGCGAAGCCAAGCAACGCAACAGCGGCGCGATCCTGGTTAACTTGAGCGGACGCGGCGATAAAGACCTCGACTACGTCACCGAAAACTTCGGCTTCGGAGATGAGTATTTGAAGGACTGGGATCTCTAAGTCAGGGCATTCGGCCAACTTTCATCTTCACTTTCACCGTCACTCGGCACAGAGTGCCGCTATGTCTGATTATAAAACCGTTCAGGAAGTCAAAGCGCTCGACGTCAACATAGCGGCTCGCTTCCGCTGTATCCTCATACTTCGACGCAAGACAACCAAAACGGCCAAAACCGGCAACCCCTTCCTCAGTGTCGAGTTGGGCGACAGCAGCGGCAGTTTTACGGCGAACTGCTTTGATGGAACAGACATATACAAGGTGATCGATGCCGTGCCCGAAGGCTCCATCCTACGCCTCGCAGGGATCACCGAATATTGGCAGGAGCGTTTTTCACCAAAGCTACAAGCCGCGGAGTTCATCGAAGCCAAAGAAGCTGAAGCCGAAGGCATGATGGCGAATCTCATCGAGACGCCACCCGAGTCCGAAGACGAACTCTGGGGGCATATTTTAGAAGGCGTTGCCGCCATCGAGCACCCACAGCTCAAAGACACCGTTCAGCGCGTGCTTGACGAGCTCGGCCCACGTTTCCGCAAATGCCCTGCCGCCGTGAGCATGCACCACGCCTATTACAACGGCCTACTGGAGCACTCCACGCACATGCTGCGCTCAGCCCGCGCCCTCTTACCGCTCTACCCGCAAGTCGATGCCGACCTAGCGATCGCGGGCATCATTCTGCACGACATGGGCAAGCTGGAGGAATACGAAGGCGAGTTTGCCGCAAAGGTCAGCCGTATCGGCACCTTGCAAGGGCACGTCGTGATTGGTTTCCGGATCGCTCGCAAGGCCGCGATTCAATCGAAGCTCAACGCCGACCTCACCGAGCGTTTAGAGCACATCATTCTCAGTCATCAAGGCGAAAAAGCCTGGGGCGCCGCAGCCATGGCCGCCACCCCCGAAGCGGTCTTCGTGTCGATGGTCGACAATCTCGATGCCAAAATGGGCATGGTGCAACGCGTGCTTCGCAACACCGCCAAAGGCGAAGAATTCTCCGACTATTTGATGGGACTACAAACCCGCGTGTTAGTCACGCCGCCTGACAAGAGCTAGCGCTGACACTTCGGACAATAAAAGCTGTTACGCTGCCCGATATTCACCGAACGAATCGCGATGCCGCAGGTCGGACACGGTTCGCCAGCCTTACCATACACTTTTAGCTGTATGCTGAAGTAGCCAGGCTTGCCATCCGCGCCCATAAAGTCGCGCAACGTAGTGCCGCCCTGCTCAATCGCCTGTGCCAGCACCGTTTTGATATGTGCCCCCAACTCTAAATAACGCGCACGACTCACTTTCCCCGCAGCACGCCGTGGATCAATGCCCGCCATGAACAAGGCCTCGTTCGCGTAGATATTGCCCACGCCAACAACGACGGCATTCGTCATAATGAAATTTTTCACCGCCACCGTTCGACCGCGCGACAGCTCAAACAGCCGCTCACCATCGAACGCATCGGACAGCGGCTCTGGCCCCATGCCTTGTAATAATTTGAGCGGCGCCTCGTCTGCTCCCTGCCAGAGACACGCTCCAAAACGCCTCGGATCGTTCAGCCGCAGGCAATGCCCTCCAGCAAGGACGATGTCTAAATGATCGTGTTTCAGCACGAGTTTATCACTCGGCTGCACCGTCAGGCTGCCCGACATCCCCAAATGCAGCACGATGCTCCCACGCGCCGTGTCGAGCAGCAGATACTTCGCCCGGCGGCGCACTGCAGTCACCACCTCACCCACGGCAAGCTGCACCGCGTCTGGGATCGGCCAACGCAGCTGCGCTTGCCGAATGACAATCGCTTCAACCCGCAATCCTTCCACATGCGGCGCAATCCCGCGACGCGTCGTCTCAACTTCTGGTAATTCTGGCATACTTCGAATTCATAAACCTTGAATGCTGGTAAAAACAACCTAACACTCATCTCAACGCATATGCTAACCATCTGCCAAACACTATGATGAAATACTTACACCTCCTTCTTATTGCCTGCGCCCTCACTACGGGCTCGCTCTGCACTGCCCAGTCAGACGAAGCAACACCCGTGCAACTCGCCTCCGATGTCTGGCCGCCGTTCACTAATCACTTTGGCAAGCCACGCATCGCCACAGAGATCGTGCACCTCGCACTCGCGAAGGCTGGCTACGAGCCAGCCAGCGAAATCCTCGACAGCTGGACAGTGCCGTCCGACTTAAAGGCCGACAAATACGATGGTTGCGCTGCAATGTGGAAAACAACAGAGCGCGAAGCATACCTATTTTTCTCCAAGCCATACTTGGAAAGCCGCATACATCTGGCAGGTAAAAAAGGCAGCGATGTCAACATCACCGACCTCTCACAGCTCAAGGGCAAGCGCCTCGCCCTAGTCAAGGGCTA
The DNA here is from genome assembly GCA_905479975.1 of uncultured Puniceicoccaceae bacterium. Lineage (GTDB taxonomy): Bacteria > Verrucomicrobiota > Verrucomicrobiia > Opitutales > Coraliomargaritaceae > Lentimonas. The sequence continues at coordinate 9,037 of CAJQOS010000075.1, forward strand.
TGCATACGGAGAGTTGGTTGATTCACTCACTGGTGTCGAAATCATCTATGGCAAGGATGATGTCTCCAACCTCAAGATGCTGATCAGTGATGATGCGGACTACACACTGGTGGATGATCTCCTGATTCAATACGCGTTGAAGGAACACACCGAGAAGTGCGAAGAGTTCCTAGATTTCGGCAAACAGTCGCTACAAACGAATCCGATTCACTTCGCAGTGCGTCAGAATCTCCCGGGAGCAGAAGACATGATCAAGCAATTCGATCAAACCATTCGCCTCATGCAAGCCGACGGCACCTACAACCGCGTCCTGCGCCTCAACTCGATCGCGATCGACATCGACGGTGATGGCCAGAAGGAACTCGTCCTAGCCGACGTCAACCTCGACATCGAAGCGCCCACAGGCGGCTATGAGATCTACTCGACTGGCGGCTCATCGCTGCCCGCTAAAACACGCTACTCGATTCGCGATACAATCTACAATGGCTGGGACGAAGTGCCAGACGACTACCGCAGTACAGACGACGTGATTCCAGACACCCGCAAGGAAGGCTTCAACCTCTTCGGCGGCGACTTCTAAGCTGACCGCAGCGACAGCAATTTAACCAAAAGCCTGATCGCTAAAATGTGATCAGGCTTTTTTGTAAACTAAACTGCGCTTCGATTACTCGGCGCTCTTCAATGGCTTCAAGCTCGGGAAGAGGATCGTATCGCGAATGCTTTCTGCTCCAGTGAGCAGGATGATCAAGCGGTCAATACCGAGTCCCATACCACCAGCTGGCGGCATGCCGTGCTCAAGTGCATTGAGGAAATCAGTGTCCATGTCCTGGACTTCTTCGCCAACCTGTGCCGCAAACATCTTACGCTGAATGATCGGGTCATTCTGCTCAGAGTATGCGGGTGCGATTTCCTGACCGTTGATGCAGAGCTCAAACACGTCGATTGTGCTGTCGTCATCCACGGTGATCTTCGCCAATGGGCACAGCTCCTTGGGAATGTGCGTCACGAAGGTCGGCTGAATCAATGTCGGCTCGATGAGTTTCTCAAAGACGTTGTTGGTGATTTCGTAGTCCTCCAATTCAGCATCCACTTCAATATTCATCGCACGCGCCTTGGCCAACTTGTCGTCGCGGCTGTGGCTAAACCACTCCGCATCGCCAGTCGCTTCGATGATGAGATCCTTATACTTCGCTTCGCGCCACTCACCATCCAGATTGATCGTGCTGCCGTCCGGGCGAGCGATTTCGAGCGAACCGATCACGGTCTTCGCGACGTGCTGAATCAGACCTTGAGTCAATTCCATCATACCACGGAAGTCCGTGTAGGCTTGGTAAAGCTCCAACATCGTGAATTCCGGATTGTGGCGACGCGATAGGCCTTCATTACGGAACACACGACCGATCTCGAACACGCGGTCTTCACCTGCGACGAGCATACGCTTCAGGTAGAGCTCCAACGCGATACGCATGTAGAACTGGCAATCCAGCGCATTGGAATGCGTGACAAATGGACGAGCAGCCGCACCACCAGCGACGCTTTGCAGCATCGGTGTTTCGACTTCGGTAAAGTTGCGATCCCAGAGATACTTGCGCATTTCTTGGATGATCTTCGCACGATGGCGGAAACGCTGGCGCGACTCTTGATTCACGATCAAGTCGAGGTAGCGCTGACGATAGATTTTGTCGTCGTCAGTCAGGCCTGCCCACTTTTCAGGGAGCGGACGCAGCGCCTTGGTCACCAAGGTGTAGCTCGCGGCACGCACGGTGATCTCACCAGTCTTAGTTTTGAAGAGCTTACCGGTGACACCGATGATGTCGCCCAGATCGAGCATCTTCTTAAAGTAAGTGTTGTATTCGCCTTCGGGCAGATCGTCGCGAGTCACGTAGCACTGGATCGGGCCATCGCTATCTTGAATCTTGATGAAGCTCGCCTTGCCCATCACACGGAAAACGGTGATGCGACCAGCGACTGAGACTTCGGCCTGTTCTTCATCGGCAGCGTCTTCTTTATAGAGTTTAATAGCCTCGCCGGATGTGTGCGTCTGCGCGCAATTTGCCTGGAAGGGATTACGCCCTTCCTTGCAAAGATTCTCGAGCTTTTGGAGTCGGACCGCATAGAGATCATGCGAATTGTCCTGGTTGGCTGTCTTATCTGTCATAACGAAAGCAGGCGAAAATGCGTCAGCACTCCGAAATGGCAATTGTAAATTACCCTCATCCCAACAGAGAGGCCGCGGCATTAAAATGGAGATACCACTTGCAACATGACCAAATGAGCATACAAATAGAACCAGATGAAACGAAAAGGCAGAGACGATAAAATCGAGGAGCCGACCGCCGTGTATAACGCGACGAACAGCGCCGCAGGTGAGACGGTCGAACGCATCCGCGCCGGCCTGCCCATGGTGGAATTTGTCGCACTCCAAGAACTACTCGGGCTCGGAGCCGAAGAACTCGCGCAACATTTGGCGATCTCTCGCAGCACTTTGGTGCGCCGCCGTAAGAGTGGCCGCCTCGACATGCAGGAGTCAGACCGGCTCCTGCGCTACGCTCGGCTCTATGCGCGGGCACTGACCGTCTTACAAAATGAGGGTGCTGCCCGCGATTGGCTGAAGCAACCCGCCCGAGCACTTAGCTTTGTCACGCCCCTGACCTTCGCCGAGACCGAAGCGGGAGCCCGCGAAGTCGAGGCACTGCTCGGTCGGATCGAGCATGGAGTATTCAGCTAAGCCGCACGGCTCGAATTCAGAATGATCACAGCATGGCGCATCGTCCCACAAAATGGGGTAGACTCCGCCTTTGATGGCGAAGGGGCACGTCTCTATGGCGGTCGGTGGAACAGCCCAGGCCGCCCTGCCGTCTACCTCGCCGACAGTCGAGCGCTCGCCGCACTTGAAGTGCTCGTCCACCTGAACCCTGCGATGGCATCGCTACAATATCAAATGATTGAGGTGACCTTCCCTGCCAGCCTCGTTCAAGCAATCGACATTCAACCACTCGCCGCAGCGCTCGGCTCGCCCTCCGTGTTACCAGCCTCTCAACATGCGGGCGATACATGGTTAGCCAAGGCCAGCTCGCCCGTGCTGCAAATCTACAGTTCAATCATCTCCGAGGAGCCGAATTACCTGCTCAATCCCAAGCACCCGAAATTCGACCACATTCAAATTGGTGACGCGCGCACCTTCGCCTTCGATCCCCGTCTCTTGGAATACACATCAAGCTAAAATCGATTTCAGCCTTTCCGTTTGTGAGAGTTTCAGCATTTTCCTCCGTATGTCTTGGATCGAATATACCGCGCTCGGCGTCACTAGCCTGATTTTCATGATCGGGCTCGCCACCTCCCTGCTCCCAGTGGTGCCTGGGAGTCTCATCGTTTGGTCGGGCGTCATCATACACAAACTCTGGATGGGCGACGCGTCCGTCGCATGGAAGATCGTCATCATCACTGGAGTGATCACCCTCGTCGGTCAACTCGCGGATTTTGTAATGGGCGTCTGGGGCGCGCGTAAATTCGGGGCCTCATGGAAAGGCGCGCTCGGAGCCTTCATTGGAGCCTTCGTCGGATTCTTTCTACCGCCGCCATTATTCTGGCTAATCGTCGGGCCAGTCATCGGCGCAATCGTGGGCGAACTGCTCGCCGGTCGCACCTTCAAGGCAGGCAGCAAAGCTGGCGTCGGCACAGTGGTAGGCGGGATCGTCGCCTTCGCATTGAAGTTTGGTCTGAGCGTCTGCGTGGTATCCGTGTTCTTTCTCGCACTCGTGCTCTAAACAGGTTCATCACGAGCCGCTCCAAGTTTTAGCGAACAGAAGACGCAGGCTATTCAGGCACACCACGACGGTGCTACCCTCGTGCGCAAAGACACCGACACTGAGCGGAATCCAACCTAATATCGCAGCCGCGACCATCAGCACGACCGTGCCCAGCGCGATCGCTAGATTCTGGCGTATGATCGCGCGTGCCCGATGACTCAAATCCGTCGCGGCGAGATAGTTCTCGATCCGATCCTTCATCAACACCACCTCGCTCTGCTCCAGCGCCGCATCACTGCCGCGCGCGCCCATTGCCACGGAAACATACGCAGCTGCCAGGCTCGGCGCGTCATTCACACCATCCCCTACCATCGCCACTTTGTATCCGTCCTTCGCATACTCAATAATGGCATCCACCTTACCATTTGGCGTCAGCCCAGAACGTACTTCTTCGATCCCGATCTCACGCCCCACGGACTCTGCCGCACCGCGTCGATCGCCGGTCAACATAACCGTGCGCACCCCCATCGATTTCAACTTTTCAAGAATCGGCTTCGACTCCGTCCGGATCTGATCTTTCAGCAAAATACGGGCAATCAAATCATCTTTCAAAATCCAGTTCTCCGAGAACTCAGGCGCAGGCTCGGGCACATCCTTAATCCACTCCGCCAAAGGCCCGTCCGCCAACAGCTCACGACGCCCCAAGACACAAAGCGTCTCGCCTTCGCGCCCCTGCACGCCCTTACCGCTCATCGCTTGGAAGTCATCAATCACACGGCGCTCCAAGCCCTGCGCTTTCGCATACTTTTTAATCGCACGACCAATGGGATGCGAACCATGCGCTTCCAGTGAATACGCGAGCTCTGCCGCTTCACGCTCACGTCCCGGCGGAAAACTCTCAATTGAATCCACCTCCATCTCCCCAGTTGTTAGCGTGCCGGTCTTGTCTAAGGCCACGAGATCGACCTCAGCCATTTTCTCAATCGCAGCGCCACCACGAAACAAAATGCCATGCCGTGCCCCCCATGCAATCGCCGCTAAAATCGCCGATGGAATCGACAGCACCAATGCACACGGACTCGCCACCACCAACAAGGTCATCGCGCGGTAAAACGCCGAAAAGCCTGCTTCTGAATTTGTAAACGGCGCGATACCGAAGCCCAACCACCACACAAAAAACATCACAGCAGTGAGCGTCAAAATACCAACCGTATAGCGCGTGCCGAACTTATCGGTAAAGCGCTGGCTCGGCGCTTTCAAATGCTGCGCCTCTCGAATTAATCGAATCACTTTCTGCAACGCACTTTCACTCACTGGCCGCAATGTCCGCGCATCGACTGCGCCCCACAAATTGATCGTTCCGCTATAGACGGTGTCTCCAATAAACTTCGACACAGGATTCGCTTCACCCGTCAAGTTCGACTCATCCGCCGCAGTCTTACCGAGCACCACTTCTGCATCCACTGGGAATTGAGCGCCGGGCTTCACGACCACCACATCACCGACATTCACCGCCGACACGGGCACCTCACGTTCACCGCCAGAAACATCCCGAACCGTCGCCGACTTTGGAGCGGCATCAAACAGACTGTTGATTTCACGGCGCGTTCGATACAGCGCGAAATGCTCCAAGGCTCCCGAGAACGAAAATAAAAACAGCAACAGGGCCCCTTCAGCCCAAGCACCGATCAGCGCAGCGCCAACCGCCACCGCCAACATCAGAAAGTGAATATCCAACTCGCCCTTTGGCAGGCCTTCCTTCGCATCTTCAAACGCATCCCAACCGCCGGCTATCATCGCGCCGATATAGAACATCACCGACACCCACTCAGGCGCAGCATCGACAGTAGAAATCATCCAACCAGAAATCGCCAGCACCGCGCAACCGCCAGCCAACAGCCCAAGCACACGCCATTCCTCACCCGTCTCTTCGTCGCTGTCATCCGCATCTGGCCATTCCAACTCCCGCCAATGCCACAACATCGGCGCAGTTAAGCATGTCGGTTTCTGCAAACGAATGCCACCGCCCGCTTCAGTCTCAATCGACACACCCACCGCGGCATGCGTGCCAGTCTCCGCCTCGATCACCCGAATGGTCTCGGCCAAACTCACCTGAAGCGCATCCATATCGACCGGCCCCAACGTCGCGATCTCAACCTTGCGGTGCTCGGAGTCCACGCGCAGTGCCTCCACCGCAGCATTCTCCTGCAAAAAGCGAGCCAACCCCGCCGCCCAATCTTCCGAATTCAATGGTTCTGCTTTAGACGTCATACGCTTATCTAGAATGATTCTAAATTAAGCAGATGCAAGCGACAAGGCGCTTGAACTGCTGACTAGAACGATATCTTAGCAGAGCTACACGTGTCACTTATATCTCGAATCCACAATCAACCAACTGCTTCCAAACGACGGAACTTCTTAGAAAGAATCCCGTAGCGCGGAGCGCAAAACAGCACGACCGCAAAAATCACACCTGCCATCACTGCCATCATCCCAGAGGTCGACGTCGCATCGACCACCGCAGGATCGAGTCCAATCCAGCCGGGCAACAGAATAGCAGAGACATGCCCCAGCACTGCTGCGAGCACTGCCAACACCACACTGAGTATCACCATCACATCCAAACGATCCGTTAATAGATGTGCCGACGCCGCTGGCACGATCAACATCGCAATCACAATGATACTCCCGACCGCTTCAAATGCCGCCACGGTTGTCACGGCGACCAAGGTCATCAGCATGTAATGCATCAAGTTGGCATTGATCCCCATCGTCGTGGCGAGCTCGGAATCAAAGGATGAGATACGCAGCTCCTTAAAAAACAGCACAACAAACAATAGGTTCACCACACAAACCGGCAATAACACCAACACCGCACGCGGCACCTCTAGATCAAAGCCGAGCAGCTGCGGACGCCACACCACATCAAGCGGTGTCAATTCAATCGCGCCATACAACACACAGCTCGCATCCAGATCCACATGATCCGCCGCCTGCACGATCAGCAACAACCCCAACGCGAATAAAGTGGTAAACACGATCCCCATCGAAGCGCCCTCATCCACCTTACCGAAGCGGCTCACCCACTGCGTAAAAATCGCGGTCAACACCCCAACAACCGCAGCTCCGATGAACATCGTCAGACTCGCACGCGCGCCCGTAATCAAAAACGCAATCGCCAAGCCAGGCAGCACCGCGTGACTGATCGCGTCGCCCATCATACTCATTTTACGCAGCACTAAAAAGTTCCCGAGAAGCGCACACGAAACCGCCGCCAGTATCCCGACAATTACAATCCACGTATCTATTGCATACCAAGTCATGGCTTCGCAGTGAGAGTGAGGCGCGGCGCGCCTAGTGAGAGTGACAAAGTGAGAGTTGGAAGAAACGTGGAAATCCGGAAACTGTTTCCGTGTTTCAACGTTTTCATGTTTCCCATTTTCAGTGTTTCAAAGTGTCCGTGTTTCAGCATTTCCGTGTTTCCGTGTTTCCGTGTTTCCGCTTTCAGCTTTTCCCACTTAGTCTCCAGGCGTAATGGGGTGTGGACTCGCAGGCACCTCAAGGCCGCTCGAAGTGCGTAGTTTGATCAACTTCGCCTCCAGCAGTCCGACCAACTTCTCGCCAAGCACGTGCTCGACCGCATCCGCATCGCGATCGACTCGACTCGTCGCTACATCGGCATACTCGATCAGATACAGCTCCCACAGACGGTGATTACGTGTGACTTGCGCAGCGGCTTCCAGTCCCGCTTCAGTCAACACAATCTCATCTCCCTTACTCACGGCATCAATCAGCCCCTCGTTATAAGCCCGCCGCAGACAGCGTCGCAATTGAGCATCGCTCCATGTGCGACGACCACGCACCTGACGAAACGGCACCGCGCGGATACGAATCCCATCGAGACGTGCACCATCGGCTTCTAAAATTTCATACAACGCCCGCAGTAGATGCTGACGCCCAACGCTTCGCTTCAAATTCAACTGACGCATAAAGCGCACCAACACACCGCGCTCCACGCCAAACAACATACTGAATAAGAAAAAAGCAGCTGCGACTAAAACGATCACCGCACCCGCCGGCATATTCGGAATCAACGCACTGACACTCGCCCCCATCCAGCCGCTCACTCCACCGATCACCGCAGAGAGCAATAGCATCCGATCTAATTGATCTGTCCAAAAGCGAGCCGCCGCCGCAGGCGTAATTAAAAATGCGATAATCAAAATCAATCCCACCGCTTGCAAGCCAGCCACCGTCACCGCAGTCACCAGAGCAATCAGCAACACATCCAAGAACTTAACGGGCCAGCCCTGAGCCGCCGCATAGACCTCATCAAAACAGAGCAACCGAAATTCTTTGAACAACAACACCGACAAGAAAAGGACACAACTCGTCACCACCGTCAGCAGTCTAAAATCACTCATCACCATCGATGCTGTCTTGCCATAAATAAAAGACTCCAACCCAGCTGCCGCACCTTCCGGCATCTTCGTCACCATCGTCAACAATGCCACGCCCGCGCCAAAAAAAACGCTCAACACGATCCCCATTGCCGCATCATCTTTGATGCGCGAACGATTACGAATAAACAACACCGTGCCACACCCCAGCACCCCAGTGACAGTCGCTCCGAGTAACAATAGCGGCAACGACTTCCCCTGCCCGCCCATCATGACACCGACGAAAAACGCAAGACACACACCCGGCAAGGTCGCATGCGACAGTGTATCACCCATCAAGGAGCGTTTCCGCAGCAACAGAAATCCACCCATCAAACCGCAGGCGCAGCCAAGCAACATCGTGCAGATCACCACCAGCCGCGTATTATAATTACGCAGTAGCAGCACATCGAAAATCTCTGTCAGCTCAAACATGACCCTACAATGATTTCGCCAGCTCCTCGGCGGCTTCGCTCAGCAGCGACAACTTACCGCCATACGTCTTACGTAGGTTTTCCTCCGTAAAAATATCCTTCGTCGGACCAGATGCGACCACGCGCATATTCAGCAGCACCGTCCAATCGAAATACTGTGGCACAGTTGCCAAATCGTGATGCACCACTAGGCAAGTTTTACCTCGCAACTGAAGCTCTTTGAGCAGTTCGACAATCGCCCGCTCGGTCGCCGCATCCACAGCCGCAAACGGTTCATCCATAAAATAGACATCCGCATCCTGCACCAATGCCCGTGCAAGGAAAGTGCGTTGCTGTTGCCCGCCCGATAGCTGACTGATCTGACGATGCGCATAATCCGCAAGTCCCACACGGTCCAGCGCCTGCATCGCCAAGGCCTTTGAGCGCTTGTTCACACGGCGAAACCAGCCGAGCTTACCATACGTCCCCATCGCCACCACATCCAGCGCACTCACTGGAAAGTCCCAATCCACACTTTCACGCTGCGGCACATAGCCGACGCGCTTACGAGCCTTGGCATACGTTTCGCCATAGATCGAAACCTCTCCCGATGTGCGCGGAATCAAATCCAGGCATGCCTTAATCAACGTGCTCTTCCCTGCTCCATTGGGACCGACAATACTGACCAACTTCCCCTCAGGAATCTCGAGGTCAATATCCCACACCACTGGCTTACGGTGATAGGCCACCGTCAAATCACGAACCACCAGAGGAAATGACTTTGCCGATACACCAACCAACGGAGCGGGCTGTATTTGTTCTTTGGATACTGCGTTCATAATAAAATCAATCGTAGGGGCTTTGCTTGCGAAGACCGCGACGGTGCAAGCAGCCTCAATGAAAATCAGTGCGACACTCCCGTCAGCTTGCCTTGCATTCCAGCCGCTGGCGCCTCTCCACCTAGTGCATTCGTAATTGTCGTCACATTATGATCAATCATGCCGATATAGGTGCCCTCATAGGTGCCAGCCTGTCCCATCGCATCCGAGAAGAGCGTCCCTCCGATTGCCACCTCATGGCCTCGTGCATTCGCTCCTTCGACTAAAGCGCGCACATTCTTGTCGGCAACCGATGTCTCTACAAACACTGCGGGTATATTTTGATCCGCGATGTAATTGACCAAATCCTCCAAGTCGCGCACGCCCGCTTCAGACTCGGTGCTCACACCTTGAATGCCTCGAACCGTCAACCCTGTGGCACGCCCCAAATAATTAAACGCATCATGCGCAGTCACCAACACCCGCTGCTCCTCGGGGATGGATGCGATCGAATCGCGAGCATACGCATCCAGCCGCTTCAACTGCTCCATATAAGCTGCCGCGTTCGACTGATAGACTTCGGCATGCGCGGGATCATAGTTGGACAAGGTTTCAGCCACGACTGGAATGGCTTGAATCCAACCGCGCACATCCATCCATACATGTGGATCGGTGTGCGCCGAGCCGTCGTCTTTCTCCATCAGATAATCCGAATCCTCTAAAATCAACTCAGTCACCGCCCGCACAGGCTTACCGCTACCAGCCACTCGCACCAGCACGTCCGTCATTTTCCCCTCAAGCAGCAGGCCATTATAAAATACTACATCCGCGCCACTGAGCTTCACCACGTCGCTGCGAGTTGGCTTGTAGAGGTGCGGATCGATCCCCTCGCCAATGAGCCCCTGAACCTCGGCATAGTCGCCCGCGACATTGCGAACGATGTCCGTGATCATACCCACGGTGCAGACGATTTTATAAGATTCGCCCGCAGCCTTGGCGGAATCCGCATCCGACGACGTCGACTCAGATCCACAACCTACCAGTAACAACGCTGACACCACGAAGACTGAAAAGAAAATAATTACTCGCTCAAATTTCATACTTTGATTAATCAAAGTGTGAAGGCGCACATGTCAACATGTAAACAACGTCGGACGTCACAGACGAAAACATCGACATTTTCACCGCATCCAGTCAGAAGTCTGCCTCGAATGAGTGATTACACCCTACTCACAGACGGCAGCGTCAACACACAGACCAAAGTTGGATACGGGGCATATCTCATAGTCTTGACCGACGAAGTATCACAACCACTGGAGTTTCTGCGCACTCGAATCAAAATGCGTGCGTTCACAGAGACCTCCTCCACCAAGCTTGAGCTACAAACGCTACTCTGGGCGCTGTCCGAACTGCCAGACGACACCGAGCAACTTACAATCCACACGGACTCTCAAAACATCATCAACCTCGCGGATCGACGCGAGCGCTTCGAAGCGCACGACTACCACTCGCAAAAAGGCCTACCATTGCGGAACACTGAGCTCTACCAAGCCTATTTCGAGATGACTGATCGGTTGAATTTCAAACTGGTCAAAGTCAAAGGTCACCAGTCCGCACGAAAGCGCAATCAAATCGATCAGCTGTTCGCGCTCGTCGACAAAGCATCGCGTAAAGCGCGGCGAGCAAAGAAAAAGAAGTGATACAGACATTTCTGTCTGTTCTCCCCAGAATAAGCACCACCTCAATTGAAGTAGTCGAGTTCCTTTAGGTGCTCGACCGAATCGACGATTGATACCGCACCCTCAAATCGGCTGGCCACCTAAAGGAAGCCAGCTACTTGAAGACCTTCTCATTCTCACAAAAAAGGCTGCTCCCCGAAACGGACAGCAGCCTTTTTTTTTAATTTAATCTCACTCAGAGACTTATGCGGGTGATGGCGCAGGCGCTTCTTCGCCGGCGAGATCGCCCTTGTCGTCATCTCCGTCAGCCTTCTTCGCGACATCATCTTCGGAGTCCTCTTCAGGCTCGGGTTCTGGCTCGATAATCTCACGCTTCACGATGGGAGAGCGCATTTCACCGTGCTCAAGAATCTCCAAGACGTGCACACCATCAATGGTTTCGTGCTCAAGGAGCATGTCGGCCATTGTATCGAGCGCAGCGCGGTGCTCATTAAGAATATCCAGCGACCTGAGATACTGTTTCTGCACAATCTCGTAGATCTTTTTATCAATCTTCTGTGCGGTTTCTTCGCTGAAGTTATTCGAACCGGCTCCCATCGTGCCCATGTAAGCATGGTTCTGACTCTCGCCGTAAGCGATCGGCCCAAGATCCGTCATGCCCCAATCACAGACCATGTGGCGCGCGATGGATGTCACCATGCGAATATCACCGGACGCGCCACTAGTGATGTCGCCCATCACGATCTCTTCCGCAGAACGGCCGCCCATTCCCGTGCAAACCTGATTCAACAGACGACGCTTGGAGTGGTTCAACAAATCCTTCTTCGGCATAAACATGGTGGAACCGAGGCTCTGACCACGCGGGATGATTGTCACCTTATGCACCGGCATATGTCCGTCATCGACCACTGCTTGAATCAACGCGTGCCCGGCTTCGTGATAGGCAGTGATCTTGCGATCTTCGTCATCCATCAACCTGCGACGCTCACGTCCGAAGGAGATCTTATCACGCGCTTCGTCGAGGTCGTTCATTTCAATGACCTGCTTATTGTAACGCGCTGCGATCAAGGCACCTTCATTCAGAAGGTTGGCCAGATCCGCACCAGAGAACCCTGGTGTGTTACGTGCAACGTGCTCCAGGCTCACCTCTTCAGAGAGAGCGACCTTCTTGGCATGCACCAGCAAAATTTCGTGACGACCATTCAAGTCAGGCAAATCAATCGTGACCTGACGGTCAAAACGGCCTGGACGTAGCAATGCGGAGTCGAGCACATCAGGGCGATTCGTCGCTGCGATGATGATCACACCTTCGTGGCCATCGAAACCATCCATCTCCACGAGAAGGGAGTTCAAGGTCTGCTCGCGCTCATCATTACCACCGCCGACACCCGCGCCACGTTGGCGACCCACGGCATCGATCTCATCGATAAATACGATACAAGGCGCATTCTTACGGCCTTGCTCAAACATGTCGCGCACACGCGCCGCACCGACACCGACGAACATTTCGACGAAGTCCGAACCACTGATCGAGAAGAACGGCACTTCCGCCTCACCCGCCACAGCCTTTGCAAGCAATGTCTTACCCGTTCCCGGAGGGCCGACCATCAACACACCCCGAGGGATGCGACCGCCAATGCGTTGAAATTTCTTAGGATCCTTGAGAAAGTCGACGACTTCACTCACTTCTTCCTTGGCCTCATCGCAACCCGCGACGTCCTTGAAAGTCAGCGAGTCTTTGTCACGCGTCAGCATCTTGGCCTTGCTCTTACCAAAGCTCATCGCGCCCTTACCTGCGCTCTTCAACTGGCGCACGAAGAGGAAGTAAAGCAGCCCGATAATCAGCAAAAACGGCAGAAAGCTGATCAGGATATCTTGAAACGCAGTGCTGCGACGGCTCTCCTTGAGCACTGCACGCACGAGATCGAAGTCCTTCTCCAGCAAGCGACCTTCGGCAGAAAAACGCACCTTCTCGGGCACAGTCTCATCTGATAGATTTGGGTCATACTTCGGGTTCAGCATCTCACCGGAAACGGTATAGCCAGCTTCGCCGAGTGACGGATCGGGCTTCATCACGCCCTTCTCGATTTGGCCATCCTTTACGGCTTTCACCAACTCGCTGATAGTCAGGCGCTCATGATTGGCTCCAGTGCCTGGTTGAGCGAACCAAAGTCCGATGATGGCCGAGATGATGACCAAAAAAATCAGAAGCACTTTAGGGTTAAAGCGCTCTGGTTGGCCGTTATTTCCGGGTTCTTTTTGTTGTGGCGTATTTTGCTGTGACATTTGTGCGGGTCAAATTGGGTTTCTTCGTTCGTAAGTCAATCTAAGAGCCAGCTTCGTTGCGGCACTGATTTTCAGGGTATCGGCAGGAGGAAAACCTGGAACCCAAGCGATTTCTCCTGAATTCGACAAGACAAGCGGCAGCAGCTTTCGTTCCTTTACCGGAATTTGCCGATCAATAAACCAGTCTTTCAACTTCTTCGTGCCTGGCGCGCCAATCGGCCGAAAGCGATCCCCCGGCTGCCAGCCTCGCACCTCAAAGGTTTGCCCGTCTTCGACCGCGATGTAGGCTTCACATGCGACATCCACCCCACCCTTCAAAATGGCATCTCGCAACGCGTCGTCCAACTTCACGACCTCAGTCTCCAGTAATGCTCCCGTAGTGAGCATCACCGACTCCCCTGCTTCGATCACGCTTGCCTCTAAAGTCTGCCCCGTTGCCTGTGCCGACTTGAATTGAACACTCTGCTCATCAAGTTCGATATAAAATGCACCCGCACTCAGACGGTTCTTCGGTTTGGCCGCATAGACCGCATCCATCAGCAGATCCATCGCCGGCGCACTGAGCGACTGAATTAAATCATGCGCACTCAACCAGGCAGACAACGCGCGCCGCGTCAGAGCTCGTGGCGCGGCACGTAGCACCGTGCGATCCAGCGACACACTCAATGTAAACGCATCTGGCACATAGACTCGAGCCAACGCATCCAGCGCATCCGCATCTTCTTCTAATAAATCCCGCGAACGCGCCGAACCTGCCGACGCATCGCGATCCAACGCATCATTCAGACTCGGGATCACATTATGCCGCAGCGCATTGCGCGAAATCCCCACATCCTCATTTGAAATATCCTCGCGCCACGGAATCTCGCAGGCATTCAACGCCATACGAATTTCCCCCGCCCCCAAATGCAGCACGGGTCGCACATGCGTGGGATACGCCTCAAAAAAATGAATCGGCCGCGGAGCCGCCAGGCCATCCGTGCCACTCCCCCGCGCCAAGCGCTGGAGCTGCGTCTCTAAAATATCGTTCTGCTGATGCCCAAACGCTATGCACTGGCAGCCGCGCTCCTTCGCCGCCGCACGCAAAAAGTCCAACCGCAAGGCGCGCGCCGTCGTCTCCGTAAACGCCGCCTCATTTTCTGGACGATCCGCAGTCACATAGTGACAATCCAGTTGCTGCGCCAACTCCTGCACAAATGCCGCATCCAAGCGCGAGTCTTCCCCACGCCAGCGATGGTTATAATGCGCCACCACCAACTCGACGCCCAAATCAGCCGCCTGCGCCCACAATTGGCAGAGCATAAAAATCGAGTCCGCACCGCCCGAACACGCCACCAACACACGCTGACACTGCGCTCCCGCCATCAA
>CAJQOS010000076.1 GCA_905479975.1 uncultured Puniceicoccaceae bacterium
CTCCCGGGCAGATTCGAACTGCCATTTGCGGCTTCGGAGACCGCTGCTCTATCCATTGAACTACGGGAGCAGATCAAAGTGGGCTAGATTTGTGACTAGCTTGATGGGGTCAACGTGAAAAGACCCCAAAGACCCAAATTGAGTGCGTTTTCGATCGGTGGCAAAAAAGTGACTCGGTAGAGGTCTGAATCAAAAAAAGACATTAATCACCTGCATCCATAAAAGCAGGCAGTCCCAGAATGCGCCAGGGTTGAGGATCGGTTAACGGCGCGCGTCCCTGCTCGGCACTGGCTCGGCACGGCGATGACGGAGGCGAGCTGGGACAATCACCGCTACCAAGTTAAGCAGAAAACAGGATACCCCCTCAAAAGAAAATGAGACCCAGTATCAAAAACTAATTGACAGTCGCCACTTGTCGCTATTGAGACTCAGTCACAATTCAAACCAAACTGAACAACAAACAATGAAACGACAACGCATACTCACCCTCCTCGCACTTTGCAGCGCGGCTTTCGTGGCCACGCTCCCGGCGCAAGAGGCACCACAGGAACTTCCCTCTCAAGCAGAGATGTGGAAGATGATCCAAGCGCAGCAGAAACAAATCGAAGCACTGTCCGCGATGGTGCAAGCGAACCAAACTGAAGTCTCAACAACGCGCACCGAACTCGCGACTGCCAAGACTGAAGCGGCCAGCGCGAAAGCTGAAGCCAGCACTGCGATCGCTCAGTTGAAAGCGACTCAACAGCAAGTCGAAGCCACGACGATCGCCGTCGAAGAAATCGGCGACAGCGCATTCAACATGCCAGCATGGTATAACAACACCTCAATCGGTGGTTACGGTGAGCTCCACGCCAACTTCAACAATGGCGCAGACAACGAAATCGACTTCCACCGCTTCGTGCTGTTCTTCAACCACGAGTTTAACGATTGGATCTCTCTCTTCTCCGAACTAGAGCTAGAGCACAGCATCGCTGGCGATGACCAAGACGGCGAGATCGAGCTCGAACAAGCCTATATCCGCATGGACTGGACTGAGCAATTCAACACCGATGCCGGTGTGTTCTTGTTGCCTGTTGGTATCCTCAACGAAACGCACGAGCCAAACACTTTTTATGGTGTTGAGCGTAACAATGTTGAGAAATACATCATCCCTAGCACATGGTGGGAAGGTGGCATCAAGGGCACATATCGCACAGAGACCGGCCTCACATTCGACGGCACGATCAGCTCCGGCATGGATCTCGATGGTGCTGATGGCTACATCCGCAGTGGTCGTCAAAAAGTATCTAAGGCGACCAATGACGAAGCAGCGCTTGCAGGTCGTGTGAAATACACAGGCATCGCCGGGCTCGAAATAGCCGCATCGGTGCTCTACCAAGATGACCTCGACCAAAGCACCAACGCCGACTACTCCGGTCTCCTCAGCACCACTCACATTGCCTACACTACCGGTGGATTCAGCATTCGTGCCCTCTACGCCCGCTGGGATCTGGATGGCGACATAGCCTCTGACGCGGAAGAGCAATATGGCTACTACATCGAGCCATCCTACCGCTGGGAGTTGAGCGAGAAATATGGCGACCTCGGGATCTACGCCCGCTTCAGCGACTACGAATACTTCTACGTTAAAGACAGCAAGAACATTTCTGAGCTTTACGAGAACAAGATCTACGAAGTGGGTGTCAACTACTGGCCAACCGACAACGTTGTGTTCAAGTTGGATTACCAAGACACCAACGACGCCGATCAATATCAGAAAGATGGAATCGACAGCGTCGTCAACCTAGGCGTCGGCTACCAGTTCTAAACGAATCGAATCGAGATTTCAACGGCCGGTGCTTGCTTTGTAGCGAGCATCGGCTTCCCTCGCTCTAAACATCGCAATGCACCCAAGGCTCACTACTCCTCTCCTCGCACTCGTCCTGTGGCTCCAATTCGGCAGCAGCATGCATGCCATTGAAGATGTGTATCTGGAGCCTGAAACCTTCATTGCTCAGAGCTTCGAAAGCGAGCCCGAGCGGAAAGTGCTCTGGCTGACCAAAGACCTCAAGGCCTCGATCAAGCAAGTCCTCGGCCGCGACTATCGCGGCATGCGCATTCGCTATTGGCAACAAGGCGAACGCACCGCGTGGATTCTCGAAGAGATCGGCAAAGTAAAACTCATCACCACTGGTTTCGTGATCGAAGGTGACGCCATGCACTCGATGCAAGTCCTCATCTACCGTGAAAGCCACGGGTGGGAAGTGCGCTACCCCTTCTTCACCGATCAATTTAAAGGCCTCGAACTGGGCGAGAAGAATCGTCTCAACAAAAAGATCGACGGCATCAGCGGTGCGACACTCTCCGTTAACGCCCTCACCCGCCTTTCCAAACTCGCGCTCCACCTACACAGGGAGGCCACCGCACAATGAGCCTACAACTGCCACGTAAACGCACGATCCTAGCATGGCACCGCTGGCTGGGGCTCGCCTCCGCGCTCTTCCTCCTGAGCCTTTCCATTACTGGGCTCGCACTCAACCACACCGAATTCCTCAAACTGGATCAAGTTCAGATCAAAAGCAGCGTCATCCTCGATCGCTATGGCATGGCCAGCGGTTCCTCGATCGATGCCTATCGTATCCATAAATCCGATACTCTTGCACACCTCAATGGACAACTATTCTACAACAACGCACCACTCGCCAGCGCAGACCGCCCACTCGGCATTATCGAAGGCGCCCCTATCTCCGTGGTCGCGACCGAGGCACAACTCATCTACCTAACAACAGACGGTGAGTTCGTCGAATCCATCGACAGCAGCCAACTGCCTTACACCACATTAGACGCAGTTGGCACCACCACCGATGGACGCCCCCTGCTTATTAGCTCGGCAGGCAACTGGACGCCCGACGCCGACTGGATCGAATTCGACCAATACCAAGCAAGCTACAACGTCGCACCCCTTGAAACCATCACGCTCGACGAAGCCAGTGCCAACAGTCTCCTCGACGCCTTTCAAGGTGGTGGTGTATCACTCTACCGCGTGCTACTCGACCTACACTCTGGTCGCCTCTTCGGCTGGGGCGGACGCACCCTGATGGATCTCTCCGCAATCGCGATTATCATACTCATCACTTCAGGCATCGGTGGTTGGCTCCGCAAATCACGCCGCCCAAAAACACCACAGATCACCTAGCTTAGGTTTCCAATCTCAGCTCTCAAGTCTCAGCTCTCAAGTCTCAGCCCTCCCTTTAAATGCAACGCCGACGCTTCATCAAAATCCTAGCGACCAGCGCCGCAGGCTTAAGCCTAGGTAGTATTGCGTCTGCACACACCGCGCTGGAGGCTGTGCGCTGGAGCGGCTACACGCTTGGTGCCGAAGGCAGCTTTACGCTCTACACCAAGGATCGCGCAAGTGCTCAAAAAGCCCTTCAACATTGCTTCGCAGAAATCCGCCGCCTCGAATCATTGTTTAGCCTCTACGATCCAGGCTCGGAACTCAACCGCCTGAATCGCAACGGGCAGCTCGATGCACCCAGCCCCGAATGGCAACCGCTCTTAGCCGCCGCCAATCAAGCTCACACGCTGAGCAACGGACTGTTCGACCCGACCGTGCAACCGCTCTGGCAGGCCTACGCGAAGCACTTTAAACAATCCCCCGACACCAACGAAGGGCCGAGCCATAAAGTCATTTGCACAGCACTCGCACGCACAGGCTGGCAACATGTGCACCACGACGCGCAAACGATTCGATTCGATCAGCCGGAGATGCAACTGACGCTCAACGGCATCGCCCAAGGATTCATCACCGATCACATCAGTAACATCCTTAAGGACGCCGGCTATCAACACGTGCTGATCGAACTTGGCGAAACGCGCGCCATCGGCACACACCCAGAGCAACGCCCCTGGAGCATCGGCATCAAAGACGCACAGCACCCTGATAAACTCCACGATGTCGCCGAGCTCGACAATCAAGCCCTCGCCACCAGTGGCAGTTACGGCAGCCCATTCTCCGAAGACGGCCACTACCACCATTTGATTCAGCCACAAACGGGACTCCCTGCAACACACTGGAAAAGCCTCAGCGTGATCGCCCCAACGGCCACACAAGCCGACGCTCTTTCAACCGGTCTATCCTTCGCAAGTGCCAAGCAGATCGATGACATCGAACAGGCTCACACGAAACTACGCGTGCTCAAACAGGGCTAAAAACCTTCAACCATCGTCGCCCAGTGCAAAGTTCACCGCTTCGATCCCTGCAATCGAGCAGGCATCCATCACTTTGACGATCTGCGCATGCGGCACCGCATCTGCGGGAGAGATCGTAACAATCGCTTCGACCTTGTTCGCGCTACTGGCCTCACGAAAACGCGTCAGCATTGAGGCGAGTTCATCCAGCCGCGACACATTCGGAGCGTCATAGGGATAGTCATTGACCACGACCTGTCCATCCGGACGAATTTCTATAATCTGCTCATCCGGCAAGTCCAAAGGCTCGGATTGCTCGACCGTTCCGGGCAATTGAAACGAGAGGTCCGCCTCCTGCTGCTCCAATGTGGACGACACCATAAAGTAAATGAGGAGTAGAAATACGACATCGATCATCGGTGCGATCGGCACGCCGCCCTTCTCTTCTGCTCGTTTTTTGAGTTTGGCCATTCGTTACCTCGCTTGATAGGTGGCGTAAATCACTTCGTATGCGCCAACTTCGGCACACGAACGGAGCACTTCCTTAATGTCGTGATAAGGCGTGGCGCGATCCGCTCGAACATGAATACGCAGCTGCGGATTCTCGGACAGCGACTCTTTGATGGTCGCTTGCATGCCTTCAAGCGTTTGCGGTTGGGCACCGAGGTAGATCTGGCCCCCGGCATCGATCGAGATCGTGCCACGATCTGCAAGGTCGTCCGGCACATCACTGGATGCAGACTCTGGCAAATCAAGCTTCACGCGGCGATCCGCCTGCGCCAAGGTGCTCACCGTCATAAAGAAGACCAGCAGGAGAAACACCATATCGATCATAGGCGTCATCGGAAAGTCTTCTTCCGGGGGGTGTGTTGATCGACGGCGGGCCATTAGTGAAAGAGGTAGGAGAGCTGAGACGGGAGACCTGAGGACGGGGATAAATGTAAAACGATACGGAGTGTAGGCAAGGCTGGAGTGATGGCGCAAAAAAAGAGGCGCCCGCATAATGCGGACGCCTCTGAAAGCTTTATGCGTATCGGGTCTTAGTAGACCTGAGTTGCTTCTTCTTCAGGAACTGGAGTCTTAAGAAGATCCGAGTTCATTTGAGCACGGAAGCGAGCATCACCAACGGAGACTGCCTTAGCAACCACGCGGAACTGGATGATTTCCTTAGCAGCCAAAGAAGCGTAAGGAGCGAAGTTCACGTTATTTCCAGTGATCGTGCCTTGTGTGTCACCAGCAGCGGAGACAATAGACAGTTCGGATGGAAGCTGAACCTTGAGGCCTACGTTTGTATCTGGAGCTGTTCCTTGGTTAGTGATTTGGATAACATATGTAGTTTCCTCACCAACAAGAAGTGGATCTTCAGTATCGATCACTTCGATCAGAAGCGCAGGGTAACCGCGCCATTCTGTGCAAGCATCATCATTACCACTTAGGCCGTATGAAGCAGAAGCAGCGGAGACCTGATTGCAGTAAGTGCCTTCTTCAAGACCAAGAACAGTTACATCGAAGTTCTTCGACTCACCAGCACCAAGGCTGACTGTCCAAGTCGCGGTGTTACCGTCGATCTGTGCTCCAGGAGCAGAGAGCAGCTTGTTTTGAGCAGGCACTGTGTCTGTAACAACAACATCGCTAAGTGCAACGTCGCCTGTGTTCTTAGCAACGATTTGGTAAGATGCACGTTTGCCAACGAATTGCATCGGTGTGCCTTCCTTAGTGACTTCGAGACCAGCTTCAACAACCTTGACGCATGCATCGTCTTGGGCGGAACCGGCATTTGAAGAGCTCGCAACGGCAACGTTGCAGTGCTCACCAGCTGCAGCAGCAGTGCTGTTCACTGTGATGTCGCGGCTTTCACCCGGAGCGAGTGTGCCAAGTTCTGTGACGAGCTTGCTCTCACCACTTTCATGGGAAACGCCAGCAGGCAGTGTATCTGTAACGACAACATCGTATGCGCAGAAGTTACCAGTGTTTGTCACTGTGATATTCCAAGGCACACCAGTGTTGATCAAGACTTGCTCGTTTGGAGTGGTCTTGACGATTGCAAGTTCTGGCACACCAACGGATGTTGTTGTGCAAGCGTCTTGAATGGCTTTAACTGTTGCACAGCTGCTAAGATCAGCAACCGATGTTGGCTTAACAACCAATTCAAGTGGTGCTTGAACACCAGCTGCAAGATTGTAAAGCGTCCATGTAACATTGCTACCTTTCACTTCTGCTTCTGGATTACTGGATACATAAACAGTGCCAGCAGGAATCTGCTCTTTAACAATGACCTTCTTCAGATCTTGTTTTGCAGTCACAGTGTAGCTGTATGTGTATGGCTCGTTCAATGCGACTGTAGCAGGGGCAGACTTGTCGAGGTTGACCGCATTCTGATCGATCGAATCAGAAACAACGCCTGGTGCGCAGTCTTCGACTGGTGCAGGTGCAGGCTCTGGAGCTGGTGCAGGCTTGTTGTCGCGGTAATCGTGGACGTGACGATTGGTCGACGGGTTCTGCAGGTTAAACACTGTGGTTTCAGGAGAATCTGAAACAGTGAAGTTCTTGCCAGCATCCGGTGTGCGTTCAGCAGAGAGCTGTGCGGCCGAGATGGCAATCATTCCTGCGATTGCAGATGCTCCAATGAGCTTTTTCATTATATTCATATGATATATGGGTTTAGGTTAGATTTCAGCTTGTTGATGCGAACTCGTGAGTCCGCCCATCCGCGTTTTGAAGATGAGGTTAAAAACCTATTAAAAAATAACGTAATATCGAGTCCAAATGCACATTTTAATCAAAAAAAAAAGCGACCGCGCAAATGCACGGTCGCCTTTGATTTAAATCGTCAGATGTCTAATCGCCCCTAAGGCACCAGGTAGAAGAAATCCTTCACCTTCGCGGCAGTATAGTCGCGATTTAGCTGTGCAATCATGTCGAGTGAAATGCTTTTCGGGCATACCGCTTCACATTCACCGATGTTGGTGCAACCACCAAAGCCTTCGCCATCCATCGTGCCAACCATCGCAAGCACACGACGATCTTTCTCTGCCTTACCTTGCGGCAGGCTGTTCATGTGCGAAACCTTCGCACCAGTGAACAACATCGCAGATGCATTCGGGCAGGCCGCGACGCAAGCGCCACAACCGATACATGCAGCCGCATCCATCGCGTAATCCGCAATGCCTTTGGGAATCGGGCTGGCATTCGCATCGACTGCTGTCCCTGCACGGGCAGTGATGAAACCGCCGGACTGGATGATTTTCTCGAATGCGGTGCGATCCGTGACCAAGTCCTTGATAACTGGGAATGGAGCCGCACGCCATGGCTCGATCGTGATGGTTTGACCATCGTGGAAGTGGCGCATGTGCAACTGACAAGCAGTTGTGCCATTTTCCGGACCATGTGGAACACCGTTAATCGTAAGCGAGCACATACCACAAATACCTTCGCGGCAATCATGGTCGAATGCGACTGGCTCTTCGCCATTTGCAACTTGTTGCTCCGAGAGGGTATCAAGCATTTCAAGGAAAGAAGATCCTTCCGAAACATCGTCGAGTTGATACTCAACAAACTTGCCTTGGCTCTGGCTGTTCTTTTGACGCCAAACTTTAAGTGTAAGTTTCATAATTCTGTTTTTAGTTGAGTGTTTCGCTTACTTGTAGCTACGGGTTGCGAGTTTGACCTCTTCATAGACGAGGTCCTCTTTATGAAGGTTAGGGGCGACATCGTCGCCCTGATACTCCCAGACACCGACAAAGGCAAAGCTGTCATCATCACGCAGTGCCTCCCCATCGTCAGTCTGATGCTCGCTACGGAAGTGACCTCCACAGGACTCTTCACGCATGAGCGCGTCGCGGCACATGAGCTCGCCAAATTCGATAAAGTCGGCCACGCGACCAGCACGCTCCAACTCAGGATTGAGTGAGTTCGCATCACCGACGACGCGAACGTTGGCCCAGAACTCCTTACGCAGTTCTTGAATTTCCTTAATCGCGGAAGTCAGACCCGCCTTATCACGCGCCATACCACATTTATCCCACATAATTTGGCCGAGGCGCTTATGGAAGGAACGCGGAGACTCAGTGCCGTTGATCGACAAGAGCGTATCAATACGACCTTGAACAGCTGCTTCGACTTCAGCGAATGCAGGATCTTCAGTCGTCACCTTACCTGCAACCGCGACACCTTGTTCAGCAAGATAGTTACCAACCGTGTATGGCAGAACGAAATAACCGTCAGCCAAACCTTGCATGAGCGCAGAAGCTCCGAGGCGATTCGCACCGTGATCAGAGAAATTCGCTTCACCACCAACAAACATGCCAGGAATCGAGCTTTGCAAATTATAATCTACCCAGAGGCCACCCATTGTATAGTGAACCGCAGGGAAAATCATCATCGGCGTCTTGTATGGATCTGCACCGGTGATGCAGCTATACATGTCAAAGAGATTACCATAACGCTCAGCAATTGCTGGCTGGCCATCGCGTGCAATCGCATCACGGAAGTCGAGGAATACACCGAGACCAGAAGAAGCGATACCGCGACCATCGTCACAGGCCTCCTTCGCAGCACGAGAGGAAATATCACGTGGAGCCAAGTTACCAAAGCTTGGGTATTTACGCTCCAAGAAGTAGTCGCGCGCTTCCTCAGAAACTTGACTTGGATCGAGCTTACCTTCGCGAATCTTTTTCGCAGTTTCCTTGTCCTTCGGAGCCCAGACGCGACCGTCATTACGGAGCGACTCAGACATCAGCGTCAACTTAGACTGCTGATCACCGTGAACTGGGATACAAGTTGGGTGAATCTGCGTGTAGCAAGGATTTGCGAAACCAGCACCGCGCTTATGAGCACGATACGCAGCAGTCACATTACAACCCTGTGCATTTGTAGAAAGGAAGAATACGTTACCATAACCACCGGTCGCCATCACAACGGCATCCGCAGCATGACGAGACACTTCACCAGTGATCATGTTACGAACGATCACACCCTTGGCATGACCGTCGACTTTAACCACATCGAGCATTTCGTGGCGGTTATACATCTTCACCTTACCGAGGCCAATTTGCTTACTTAAAGCAGAATACGCACCGAGGAGCAGCTGTTGGCCAGTTTGGCCACGAGCGTAAAATGTGCGAGATACCTGTGCGCCACCGAATGAACGATTGGCAAGCATGCCGCCGTATTCACGAGCAAATGGCACACCTTGAGCGACACATTGGTCGATGATGTCGTTACTGACCTCAGCGAGGCGATACACGTTGGCTTCACGAGCACGGTAATCGCCACCTTTAACGGTGTCGTAGAACAAGCGGCGAACACTATCACCGTCATTCTGATAATTCTTAGCAGCATTGATACCACCTTGAGCGGCGATACTGTGCGCACGACGTGGGCTATCTTGGTAGCAGAAGCAAGAGACGTTGTAACCTTGCTCTGCAAGACTTGCCGCAGCAGCGCCGCCAGCAAGACCAGAACCGATCACAATCACGTTATATTTACGACGATTGGATGGATTCACCAACTTCATCTTAAACTTATGGTTCGACCACTTATCAGCGAGCGGTCCCTCAGGAATGTTTGAATCTAGATTCATTATAAGTGGGTCCTATTTTTGAATAATCTCCTCAACGATAACCTCTGACACCACCTCAACAGAGGCTTTCACAGCGTTACCTTCCGGATTTGACTGAGTCAGCACACCAGCTAGCACACCAGCTGGAATCGAAGCAAAGCCTAGAAATACGACGACCGCATATGCCACAGCGAAACGATCCAGTCGCTTGCGCCACAGCTGATTACGCAAGCCCATCGACTGGAACATGCTGCTCACACCATGCGAAAGGTGAATGCTAAGTAACGCCATCGCGACGATATAGAAAGCAGATACCCACCAGACCTGAAAGCCGGCGACCATCATATCATTCACATTAAAGACCATGACCTTATCGGCGCCGTTATAGACGTCATGACCATGCTTCACTAGTGCCACATCGGCAATCTGATCCTCATACTCACTGCCCGGCACGTTGCGCACAGTGAAGTGAAAGATGTGAAAGATGATAAACAGTCCAAGAACCACACCGCTCCAGCGCATCGCGCCCGAAGCAAAGCTCTTCTGCACATTCGCTTTCGCATCGTAAGCTTCTGGACGCGCTCTGCGATTATCCAGAGTCAAGGAGACCGCAGCCCAAATATGAACTCCGATGATTCCAAGGAGCGAGAGACGCACCCCCCACATCACTACCGCTGGCAGCGAATGCAAGTGATATGCATACTCATTAATAAAATGAGCCCCGAGATAAATTTGCAAATTCCCGAGCACGTGACCGAGAATAAACAAGACAAGAGCAAGCCCGGAGAGGGCCATTAGGATTTTTCGACCGATGGTCGATTTTAGAAAGCTACACAGTGAGCACATAATCTTCTAGACGTATTAAATGAGAGAGAGCTAAAGGCAAAGTTAAGCTTTTCAAACCACTACCCCGCCAAAGTCAACATATAAGCAGACCTAATAGCGAAGGCAGTAAATTGGAACGCTTGAACGATCCCCACAGCAGCCACACCTTAAAGACCGGCAAATCGACAAAGTCCACCCCTAAATAAAAATATCTAATATAAAACGCTCTCAACAACAGCTAAGCTTATTGCCAAGTTTCTTTCAAAGAAACACCCAAAAAGGGTTGCCAACCCAAAAGGACAATCAATTGAATGCGAGCCTGAAGGCGCGTCGGCAAACGAGCGCTTTCAACTTTTTTATTATGACGCAGTCTAAGAACATGAAATACATTTTTGTAACTGGTGGTGTGGTATCCTCGCTCGGCAAAGGGCTCACCGCAGGCGCGCTGGGCGCTCTCCTCGAACAACGCGGCCTGAAGGTGCGCATCCAGAAGTTCGATCCCTACTTAAATGTCGACCCAGGCACAATGAGCCCCTTCCAACATGGTGAAGTCTATGTGCTCGACGACGGCGCCGAGACCGACCTCGACCTCGGCCACTACGAGCGCTTCACATCCGGCAAGCTCGGCAAGCTCAACAATCTCACATCCGGTCAAGTCTACGAACGCGTCATCAAAAAGGAACGCCGCGGCGATTACCTCGGCGCGACCGTCCAGGTGATCCCACACGTCACCAACGAAATTAAACAGCGCATCTACGAAGGTGGCAGCGAAGACGTCGACGTGCTCATCACCGAACTCGGCGGCACCATTGGCGACATCGAAGGCCTCCCATTCCTCGAAGCCATGCGTCAATTCGCTCTCGAAGTTGGCCGCCAAGACGTGCTCTTCCTGCACTGCACGCTGCTTCCTTACTTGAAGGCAGCCGGTGAACTGAAGACAAAGCCCAGCCAGCAAAGCGTTGCGAAGCTCCGCGAGATCGGCATTCAATGCGACATCCTCGTCTGCCGCACCGAAGAGCCGATGACCAATGAGATGCGCCAAAAGCTCTCCATGTTCTGTAACGTGCCAGTCAAAGCCGTCATCGAAGAGATGGACGTGGAAACATCGATCTACGAGCTACCACTCGCACTCAAAGCAGAAAATCTCGACGACCTAGTAATCGAGCACCTCAACCTCGATGCCCCCGACAGTGACATGAAAGTATGGCACGACGTGGTGCGCCGCCTCAAGGCTCCCAGCCACAAGGTCGAAATTGGTGTCGTCGGTAAATACATCGAGCTGCAAGACGCTTACAAATCCGTTTACGAATCCATCATCCACGCAGGCATCGCCAACGACACCACAGTGCGCATCGTTCGCCTCGACGCTGAAGAGATCGAAAAAGATCCGAAAAGATACCTCAGCACACTCGATGGCATCCTCATCCCAGGTGGCTTCGGCGACCGTGGCACGGAAGGTAAAATCGCCGCCGCGAAATTTGCCCGCGAGAACGACGTGCCCTACTTCGGACTCTGCCTCGGCATGCAAATCGCAGTGATCGAGTATGCGCGTAACGTCGCTGGCCTCGAAGACGCGAACAGCTCCGAATTCAACGCAGAAACGCCACATCCGGTCATCGCCATCATGGAAGACCAGAAGGAACTCACCACTAAAGGTGGCAACATGCGCCTCGGCGCTTGCCCTTGTAAGCTTTCCAAAGACAGCTTCAGCTTCGATGCCTATGGCACCGAAATGATCGATGAGCGCCACCGCCACCGCTTCGAGTTCAACAACGACTACCGCGAGCAACTCGAAAAAGCCGGCCTACGCGTCGCGGGTGTGAACCCAGAGCGTGACTTGGTCGAGATCGTCGAAATCGCGGAGCATCCTTGGTATGTCGGCGTGCAATTCCACCCGGAATTCAAGTCCAAACCCAACGCAGCACACCCACTCTTCGCGAACTTCATTGCCGCTACGCTGAAATACAAGAAGTAGCCCAATATGGAGCATTACAACTACTCCACCCGACTCAAAGCAATTTGGGATGAAGCTGTAGCTCAATACCAGAGCGGCAATCGCAGCCCAGACACCTTCTTTGACGCAGCGACACTGGCAGAGCTAACATCCATCGGCCTCAATCCAATGGACGTCTTCGATCCCGTCGAAGACTTTCTCGACGGCGCAGAGATAGACTTCACCACCTTCTTGTTGGTTTCCGACGCTCGACGCGACTATTTTCTAAATAAGCAAAAAGGCATCCTATCCGATAAAACGATGGATCGCGATGCCCTGCCCGCCAAAGACAGCGAAGTCCGTGGCATCGCCTGGCTGCCACGCATCATGCCGAAGGCACTCGCAAAACTACGCGGCGAACTGCCACCAGAGACAATGTATGGCTGCGGCGGCGATCGAGGTTTCTTCAAGCCAAACGACATCCATCCCGCAGAATTCTTACGAGCAGTCTGGGCCTACGAAGACGAACCCGAGAAGCTCATCGACTGGGTCGAAGCACGCCGTGCAGCAATAAAGTCCGAAACTGCGTCTTGATCTTCCTGACATACATGTAATTTCTAAAGGTCTGCCCGATTGATACGGCAGACCTTTTTTCTTATGGATAAACTAGCTGAAATCATGGCCGCCAAGCGGCACGCCCTGCGCAACCAGATCCGCCCCGTGCGCGACTCGGAACTCTCGCGACTATGCGACATGCAGCGTCAAGGCGGCAGCTTCCTAAAAGCCCTCGCCCGCAACGACCGCCTCTCCGTGATCGCAGAAATCAAGCGCAAGTCCCCTTCTGCTGGCGAAATTGTCGATGCGAACCTCAACTCCGTCGAGCAGGCCCGCACATACATCAACGCCGACGCGGATTGCCTCTCCATTCTCACCGACACCGATTACTTCGGAGGCAGTCTCCAAGACCTTTGGGACGTCGTCGAATTCCTCGAAGTGCATGAGCGCAAGACTCCTTGCCTGCGTAAAGACTTCATGGTGCACCCGGTGCAAGTCGTCGAAGCTGCTGAAGGCGGCGCACGTTGCATCCTGATCATCGTTCGTGCCCTAGCAGACGACGAGATCAAAGCCCTTCGCGACGCAGCCGGACTCGCGGGACTCGACGCGCTCTACGAAATCCATGAAGAGCGTGAACTGGAAAAAGCACTCAAATTCGACCCGAAAATCGTTGGCGTGAACAACCGCGACCTCAAGCGCTTCAAGACCGACCTCGCCGTATCCGAGTTGCTGATACCACAAATCCCCGACGATATTATCAAAGTCAGCGAAAGCGGAATCTTTGACATCGAAGACGCCGAGCGCGCCAGCGCCTGCGGAGCCGATGCCATCCTAGTCGGCGAAGCCCTCATGCGCTCCGAAGACACCGAGGCACTCATGGACGCGTTTCACAACGCGTGAGAGAGTATGAAGGTATAAAAGTGTGAAGGTACAAAAGTCAGTCAGTGGCCACTTTTCGCACCTTCATACCTTCCCACCTTCATACCTTCCCACCTTCATACTGTTCCCACCTTCCCCAAAAATGCCACTAAGCCCCACAGCCACCCGCGAGCTTCTCAATCAATTGGAGCACTTCCCCAACAAAAAACTGGGGCAAAACTTCCTCGTCGATGGCAACATCGTGCGTAAGTCCGTCGAGATGGCAGAGATCGACGAGAGCAGCCACGTCGTCGAAGTCGGACCGGGGCTCGGCACGCTCACCCGTGCCATACTCGACAGCGGAGCCACCGTTTGGGCTGTCGAACGCGACAGCACTCTGGCCGAACACATCCGCGCCAACGTCTTACCCGAGCAACCACGCTTACACCTGATCGAAGGCGACTGCCTCGATCACCCACGCGCCGAACTGCCAATCGAACAAGCCCAGGCAGGCTTTAAGATCGTAGCCAACCTCCCCTACGCCGTTTCGACGCCATGGATGGAAGCCATCATTTCTGGGCCGCTCCCTCAGCGCATGGTACTCATGCTGCAAAAAGAAGCCGCCGACCGCTACGTCGCCAGCCATGGCAGCAAAGCATTTGGTGCCATCTCAATTTTCCTGCAATCAGTCTATACCGCGCACAGCAAGCATCTCGTCTCCGCGCAATGCTTTCACCCAGCACCAAAGGTCGACTCCGCGCTCCTACGCCTCGACCTACGCGAAGACGCCGTGCACTTCTCCGCTCCAGCGCGTGAGTGTATCCGCCGAATTTTCACCCAACGCCGCAAGCAACTCGGCGCACTCTGCCGACGCGACCCACAACCCGAAGCA
This sequence comes from uncultured Puniceicoccaceae bacterium, assembly GCA_905479975.1. GTDB lineage: Bacteria > Verrucomicrobiota > Verrucomicrobiia > Opitutales > Coraliomargaritaceae > Lentimonas. The sequence continues at coordinate 14,794 of CAJQOS010000076.1, forward strand.
CGCGAGTGGTTCGAGTCCATCGTCGCAGCCGGCGTCAAACCTACCGTGCGCCCCGAAGAACTACCAATCGAACACTGGCAAGAGCTAGCAAAGCTGCTGCCATAGTTTTCCATTTCCTTTCAGGAGGATGGACACTCTCAAGCCCCCACACAGCCTCAGTGACATTTCAGTCTTTCAGGTTTTCTCATTTTCAGCTTTTCTAAAGAAATGAACCCCATTCGCTGGAAACTGCACTGGCAGATACTACTCGCACTGGCACTCGCCACCCTCTTCGCCTGCGCACTCATGCCCGCTCTGGGCGAAGCCTTTAGCGACAACGTCGAGACCTTCTGCCAATTCATCGGCAAGCTGTTTATGAACGCGTTGAAGATGGTCATCGTGCCACTCATCGTCGCGTCCATCATCAGCGGCGTCATGCACCTGGGCGCAGAAAAAGGCGTCGGCCGCATGGGCTTTAAAACCTTCCTCTACTACACCTTCAGTGGAGCAGTCGCCGTCATTGTCGGCGTCGTCGTCGTCAACCTAATCGGCCCAGGCAATATCGATGCCGAGACGGCCAGCGCCATGCTCGGCCGCGGCAGCGAAACCGCCCTCAGCGAAGGCCTCATGGCAAAGGTCGAAGGCCGCGGAAGCAGCGACCTCTTTGATATTTTCCTGCGCATGTTCCCCGCTAACATCGTCGATGCCGCAACCAACAACGGACAACTGCTAGGCGTGATCACCTTTTCCCTGCTATTCGGCGCGTTCATCGGCAAGCTCCCTCCCGAGCAGCGTGAAACCCAGCAAAAGTTCTGGGAAAGCGGTCAAGAAGTCATGCTCAAACTAACCGATTTCATCATCCGCTTCGCCCCCATCGGCGTGTTCGGGCTCGTCACCCCCGTCTTGTTCAACGCGCCAATTGGCGATCTCATCGGCGCTATTTTCTGGTTCTTCATCACCGTGCTACTGGCGCTCGCGATTCACTTCTTCATCAGCCTCGGGCTGGTGCTCAAATTTGTCGGTAGGGTCAATCCGATCACCCACTATAAAGAAATGGTGCCAGTCTTGTTGACTGCATTTTCCACCGCCAGTTCGTCCGCGACGCTCCCACTCACCATCGAAACCGTCGAAGAGCGCGCCAAGGTATCGAAGAAAACCTGTTCCTTCACCTTGCCACTCGGAGCGACCGTGAACATGGACGGCACTGCACTCTATGAATGCGTGGTCGTGCTCTTCATCGCGCAGCTCTACGCATCCACCGGAGCTGTCGCGCTCGGCATCGGCCAGCAACTGCTCGTCGTGTTCCTCGCATTGACCACCAGCATCGGCGTCGCCGGCATTCCCGCTGCCAGCCTTGTAGCGATTGCCGTGATTCTTCCGGCAGTGGGACTCCCCGTCGAAGCCATCGGCGTGGTCTGGGTCACCGACCGCATCCTCGACATGTGCCGCACTTCGGTGAATGTCTTTAGCGACACCGTCGGGGCCGTCGCCATCGCCCGCAGCGAAGGCGAACAGCCGTATGAAGTTGAAGGTTGATCGTTGTTAGTTGCGCCCCTAAATCCAATCAACTTTCCCAACAAACAACATTCAACTAACAATCTTCCATGACTACAGACCAACGCCTCGCCGAACTCGGCATCGAACTACCGACCGCACCTGCACCGGCTGGCAACTACGTCGCTTGCATGCAAGTCGGCAACCTACTCTACATTTCCGGAGCCATCTGCCTCGTCAACGGTGAGATGACACACACCGGCAAGATCGGTGAAACTCGCGACATCGCTTACGGCCAAGCAGCCGCACGCGTCTGCGCACTCAATCTGCTCGCAGTCGCCAAAGGACACCTCGGCGACCTCGATAAAGTCTCCCGAGTCGTGCAGCTCAACGGCTTCGTCAACGGCGTGCCCAGCTTTGCCGACAGCCCAGCCGTCATCAACGGCGCATCCGACACCATGGTCGAAATCCTCGGCGAACGCGGCCGGCACACACGTGCAGCCGTCGCCGTGACTGGACTACCGCTCGATACGACCGTCGAGATCCAAGCGATCTTCGAAGTCGCATAATTTGAAATGAAACAGGCAAGAATGCCTGTGCTTTCCCGTAATGAAGCCACTCATCAGCCCCACCGCCGCGCGCCAACTCATCGACGCGCACTTGCCAACGATCCCAGCCATCAGTTGCCCGCTGGATAAATGTGCTGGGCGCATCTTACGCGAAGCGGTGACCGCAGACCGCCCCCTGCCCCCGTTTGATCGATCGATGATGGATGGCTATGCGATCCGCGCGGCAGACATCGCAGACGGCGACACCTTTACCATCGTCGCCCAAGCCCCTGCCGGAACGCCAGCCATCGAGCTCGGCTCTACCAGTCAAACCTGCGTTGAAATTATGACCGGTGCCGTCGTGCCAGCGGATGCCGATTGCGTCGTGCCCTACGAAGTCACCGAACCCATCGACGAGCAAACCATCCGCCTGCTCAATCCCTCCGATCATACCACGGGCAATTGCATTCACCCGCTCGGCAGCGATCATCCATCCGGTAAAATCCTACTCGCACCAAATACAGCGATCGGCGGCCGCGAAATCGCCATCGCCGCCACCTGCGGCAGCGCACAGCTACAAGTCACCAAGATGCCAACCATCGCCATCGTCAGCACGGGCGACGAATTGGTCGACGTAGCCGCCACGCCAGAGGCGCATCAGATCCGCCGCTCCAACGATCTCTCGATCGAGACCGCATTGGCCAACGCACAACTGAGCGCGCAAAACCGCACACACCTGCCCGACGATGCGGCGATCTCAAAAACGAAGCTCGCCGAACTGATTGAGCACAACACCTTCCTCATCATCAGTGGCGGCATCTCCATGGGCAAAAAGGACTACATCCCCGAGACCCTCGACGAGTTAGGCCTACAAAATCATTTCCACGGCGTCCTACAAAAGCCGGGGAAACCGTTCGGCTATTGGAGCAATGCAAACTGCGCCGTCTTCACCCTGCCCGGCAATCCACTCTCCACACTCGTCGCACTGCACCACTACGTCATCCCAGCGATCCAACAAGCCATGGGTGCACCCGAACGTTCCGCACCACGCACCGTGCAACTCGCCGAACCCGTCAAAGCCCGCGACGACATTACGACCTTCCTTCCGATCAAATTGGGCACCAACAACACCGCCCACAGCACCCCCGCGCAAAACTCAGGCGACCTCGTCCGTATTCTGCAAAGCGACGGCTACATCGAACTGCCACCAACAGCAGCCAAGACCTACGCCAAAGGTGAGACCTTTGAATTTCACCCGTGGTACTAGCAAAGTGACAGCGACACTCTTGTCGCTGCCTCCCTCCCCCCCCCAAAAAAAAGCACCAGTCCACGCATTCTAACAAGACAAGGTAAAGACCATCCTCTATGAACTATTATCACATACGTGCCCTCCCCCGATTGAATCAAACACACGGATTGAAAAATGTTAGAATGCGTGGACGGACTCTCCTGCCTTACAGATGGAGCGTTAGCCAGTAACATCAGCTTTGCGATGAGCACAACAGCGATTGGAATCATAGTCCTAGTTCACATCATTCCCCGTAAGGAAGAGTTCAGGTGTGAAGCCCGTCGAGTGACTCAATAGATTTCGCTGGCGCTCATCTATCAGTCCTCTCTACGTCGACAGAATAAGATTGACAGAAACACAAACATGGACAGCATCATGTCCATATGAATGCAATTACCTATACTGCCGCTAGAGAAAATCTAGCCACCACAATGGATCGCGTATGCTTCGACAGAGACCCAGTTATTATTACACGCAAACGCGACCAATCAGTTGTAATGATCTCACTCGAGGATTATGAATCGCTCGAAGAAACAGCCTATCTACTTCGCAGTCCTGCAAATGCGAAACGACTCATCGCCTCGATCGAAGCCGCGGAACAAGGCCAGACCATCAAAAAACAAATAGACTTGAGCGAATGAACATAACATTCACTCCACAGGCTTGGGAGGATTACCAATACTGGCAGAAAAGCGACAAAAAGACTTTAAAGAGAATACACTTACTCATTAAGGATATTCAGCGTGCACCACATGAAGGCATTGGTAAGCCAGAAGCACTAAAGCATCACCTCCGTGGCTACTGGTCGCGAAGAATCACCGAAGAGCACCGCATCATTTACAAAGAGTTTGAACATGGCATCACATTTGTGCAGATGCGTTACCACTACAAATAAGGAGTCGATCCAGTCAAGGAGTCAGAAGGGGTCAAACGTTTAAAATAAATATTGATTTTCAGCCTTACGCAACGCATTGCGAGTGAATGCCACGAAAGCAGCGCATCCAGTTTCCCGGAGCCGTCTATCACATCATTAGCCGAGGCAATTACCGAAAAGAGCTTTTCCTTTCTCAAAATACCGGAAAGGCTTTTGAGCGAATGATCTTCGAGGCGGTTGAGCGCTGTGGCTCGAAGCTCCACGCCTACGTGCTTATGAGCAATCACTATCACTTGGCGATCGAAACTCCAGCCCCCAACCTAGCGGACGGCATGAAATGGCTGCAGAGCACCTTTGCGACACGCTTTAACCGTCTACGCAAGGAGCGTGGGCATGTCTTTCAAGGGCGCTACAAATCGATTCTGATCGGCGAAGATCGTCCACTTCTGGGCCTGATTGACTACATACACCTGAATCCAGTGCGGGCAGGGATTTGCACGCTGGAGGAGTTAAGGGATTACGAGTTATCCAGCTACCCAAAGTATTTCAAGCGCACCCCCATGACGGGGTTGTGCCGTGACGACTTCTTAAGCATCCTTGGCCAGCCAAGCAGCTTGGCAGGAATGCGCCGCTACAAGGAACACCTGGAGCTTAGCGAAGCCAAAGACCCGCGAGAGCGAGACAAACTGATGAAGCGCTACTGCCGAGGCTGGTTCATCGGCTCTAAGGAAGCGAAGACGGCACTCGCCAAAGACCTGACAGAGCAACATCCTCAGGTCGTCTGGGAAGGGAGCGACCTGCAAGAACTGAATCAAGCACAATGGGAACAGTTAGTTGTCGGCGAATTGAAGCGCCAGAGGAAGAACGAAAAATCAGTGACGGACGAAGCAAAAGGTGCCTGCTGGAAAATTAAAATTGCAAGAGCTCTCCGTAAGCAAACAACCGCCAATAATCGCTGGATCGCCGAACGCCTTTGCATGGGGCATCCCTCTCGAGTCAGCAATTTGATTAGCAACAAGGAATAGATATTTATTTTAAACGTTTGCCCCCTGCTGCCCCCCCCCCCCCCCCCCCCCCCCCCC
>CAJQOS010000077.1 GCA_905479975.1 uncultured Puniceicoccaceae bacterium
AGCACCCGCTATGAGACGATTGAGTTCGGTGGCATCTTGTGGCATCAGGGTGAAGCCGATACCAAGACGGTGGCCGCTTCCTCGGCCTATGCCGCAAACCTGACCGCAATGGTCGAGCGACACCGTAGCCGTGTGGATGCCTTTGTTTCTACGGAGGATACGCCCTTCATTCTTGGAACCATGCACTATTATCGCATCGATAATTACTATAGCAACTTCCCGGAGATGAGCACGGTTGATGCGATCCATCGGGATATTACCAATCTGATTCCGAATGCGGACTGTGTCGATCTGCACGATCTGCAGGGGAATACAACCATTCACTTCAGCGTGGATGAGTATAAGACCATGGGGGCGCGCTACTATCAGAAGTGGCTCGAACTTTCCGATACCAGTAACGGAACGCCTTACTCCTGGTTGCAGTTGCATGACCTTGTCACGGACGGCAATTACGCAGCGGCGGATCTGCTCGATTCCGACAGCGACGGACGGCTCAACTGGCAGGAGTATCAGGACGGCACCGATCCAACAGGTGTGGGCGTGGCCGCACCGATTCCGTTCACACTGGTGGATGCAAGCGATGGTAGCGCGGATACACTGACGTTTTCACCTCCTAATACGACATGGGTGATTGAAGCATCCTCTGATGATGTGGAGTGGGGCGTGGTCCCGCAGGTTACGTTTGTGGTCAATGCCGATGGCAGTATCACCGCGACGGCTCCTCAACTGGAGACACTCAATCCAGGCGGAACCTATCGTGTGGTTGAAACCAGTGAAAATACAAAGCTCGTTATTTTCCTGACGGAAGGACAGTCGAACATGGTCGGTTGGACAGGGAAGACGTTTTATGAGATGGATGATTATCCGTGCTCTAATATGTTCCAATTGTCTCGTGCCCTGGCTCGATTAGAATATGCTCCCGGCGCGGCTGATTCGATCGTGCAGGCCTTCCAGCCGTTGCAGACGACGGTTGACCGGTCGGGCGCGGCGACGAGCCGATTTGTTTCGCTCGATTTCTATTTTGCACGTGAATATGCCAAGGATCATCCCAGCGAAGATGTGTTGGTCGTTAAGAATGCGCGGGGCGGCAGCGGATTTGTGAATAATTATTGGAATGCAGGCGACTCACAGGACGTGCTGGCCGATCCGTATCTGGCTGCCGCATTGGCTCATGTGAGTGGTGACTATGCGACGATTGAGTTCGGCGGCATACTCTGGCATCAGGGCGAGGCCGATGCGGCGAACGCCACGAGTGCTGCGGCGTATAGCGCGAACTTGACGGCGCTGTTTGCGCGCCATCGCGCAGTGGCTGACAGCTACTTCCCCGGCACGCAGTCGTCCATTGTGATTGGCACGATGGTGCCGGCAAATATTCAGAATAATACAACTGGATACTATGACGATATTGATGCCATACACCGCGATATCTCCAACCTCGTGGCGGATGCCGGTTTTGCTGACTTAAGCTCGATCTCTGGCGAGGCCGGACAGCATTTCTTGGCCGATGGTTATCAGACTGCCGGTGAACTGTATTACCAGAAATGGCTCGAACTCGAAACGCAGATCGAACAGGAGCAAACATGGCTCGACGTTCATGGTCTCGTGACTGGAGGCGACTACGCCGCGGCCATGGATGCGGACTCCGATGGTGACGGAAAGTTCAATTGGGAGGAGTCTCTGTATGGAACGAACCCCGCTGGGCATTTGCCGACCGAGCCATCTGTGCTTGGCTTACAGGTGGGCAACCCCAGCTCCGATGACAGCCTCACATTTATGCCGCCAAATACCGCGTGGGTGCTTAAAGTCTCTGCAGACCTGAGTCAGTGGGATGACGTCAGCGAAGCCTTATTTACGATTAATGCCGATGGTTCGGTCACCGTGAATACCGAGCACAATGCAGAGCTTTCAAAGCGCTTCTATAAACTGGTTGAGACCGGTTGGTAGGGGGGCGTTGGAAGTTGAGCGTTGAAAGTTGAGCGTTGGCCAGAGCACCTCAGTGAGGAGTGAGGAGTGAGGAGTGAGGAGTGGTTAAAATCACTTCCCAGCAACCAACATCGATCTCTCAAACCACCATTCAAACTTTCATACCCTTCGCACCTTCCCACTTTCATACCTTCCCACACCAGCAACGCTGGTTTGCCCCCTCTAAACAGAGGGTAGGCAGTGCCCCGCAGTCGGGCTACCATGGTGGCACTCTCGGAATACGCTGCGCTTCGTGTGCCACTCGTATTCGGAACATGTCGATTCATTTAAGATATCCATGAAGCATCTCGTTTATTCTATCAGTGCGGCCCTAGTTGTGGGGCTTTTCTCAGCGCCTTTATTGGCAGAGGCATCGCCACAGCCAATTCGACGAGCTCATGACAAGCCAAACATCGTTCATATCATGGTCGATGACCTTGGTTCACAGGATATCGAGAGCCACAGAATCAATGGGGATCCGGTCTATGAAACACCGCACCTGGATCGTTTGACACGCATGGGGCGTCGCTTCACGCATGCATATTCGCCGGCGCCGAGTTGTGCACCCTCGCGCGTGGCCTTTTTGCGCGGACAGCATCCGGTCAATACCGGTGTGTATCACGTGTCGGGCGGGCGGATTCCGCGCGCATGGCATCCTCAGAGCCAGCGTGTCTGCCCTTACTATGTGTATGGATTACCGCTGGAGGAACCGATGATTCCTGAGGCGTTAAAGCGGGCGGGCTATTACAGTGGGCACGTCGGCAAATGGCATGCTGGGGGCAAGTCGGCGGGCTATCCGTTTCCTTTGGATCAGGGCTTTGATTTCGGATTTACCGAAAACGAGCGCGGGCATAAATATTATAACGATCCTGATCTGTGGGATCCCAAAGACGGTAACGAAAATGCTTTCTTTGGCTCGTGGGGACGAATGCAACCGGATCGCTTGTCCGATTTTGCGACGGCGGATTCGAATGACCGTTTTCAACTCAACGCCGAAGGGCGTCCGTTTGATAAGCCGCTCGATTTGGCGCTCGGGTTTATCAAAAAAAATAAGAACAAACCGTTCTTTTTGAATTACTGTCCGTATTATGTGCATGGCCCGATTCAGGCACGTAACCGCGAACGCTTTGAGCACTATCTGGAAAAAATGGGCTACCCCTTTCCAACGGACCCCGGCACGATCTACAAAGATATTCCCGGGCATAGTAACCCGTATTATGCAAGTATGGTGGACGAAGTGGATTGGATGATCGGGCAAGTGATCCAGTATTTGGAAGTGACCGATGATCCGCGCAATCCGGGACATAAGCTGATTGAGAACACCTATGTGATAGTGGATTCGGACAACGGCGGTGTGCTGCCCTATACCGACAATCTACCCTTGCGCGGTGGGAAGCAAAACACCTGGGAGGGTGGGGTGCGCATCCCATTTCTCGTCCGTGGCCCTGGGGTCCCTGCCGGCACGGTGTGTGACACACCGATCAACCTGATTGATTTATACCCCACCTTTATGGCAATGGCCGGAGTGGCACCGGATCCATCCCTCGAATTGGATGGCTGTGATCTCTTACCCTTGTTCCACGGTGAGTCAGACCGCGCGCTACTCAGCGATGGCACGGAGCGTGAATCGTTGTTTTGGTATTTTCCATGGGATGCGCATATGTCGGCTGCGATTCGCAAGGGCGACTGGAAACTGGTGAATCACTACGTCGCACCGCAGGGTGGACAGGCCAAGCATGCGGCTCAATTGTTTCGTCTCTATGATGGTTCCGATACAACGATGGACTTGAGCGAGGCCAACAATGTGGCGGATCAATATCCCGAAAAACTTGCCGAATTGCTGAGCGATTTGAACGAGCAAATCGCAGCATCCGGTGCGCCGCTGCCGCATCGCAATGCCAGCGCCGATTTTGAGGTCCAGGCTGAAGAATGCCCTGCGATATTGGAATTGGGCTCTGAGGAAGATCGTGTGTGGGCGACCTTTGAGACTGGTGCAGGAAAAAGTCCGATCGTAAGCGCACAACTCATCTATACGCTGAACCCGAAGCAACTTGATACGACACGAGGCAATCGGGAAGAATGGTTTGCGGCACCCGCGATCGTCTCTACTGGGCGAGTCGAAGCGACGATGCCCCCGGGGGCGACACATGCCACCTTTAGTATGGTGGACGCGAATGGCTTTTTGCTCACCGCCGAAGAGATGCCTGCAGTGACAGATGTCGGACACCAAGTGCACGACTCGGCGATTTTTCAAGATGGTTACGCGTATCAGCCGGGAATGTTCGCTTTGATTCGACTCGGCAAACAAGCGCAGGCAGCCGCTCGAAAGCAGGGCGCGGATACGTCCACATTGAATGCTGCGCTCGCACAAGCAAAGGCGCAGCTTGCTGTGGATCCCGTGCAGGAGATTCCCATGTGTGATGCGATTCGCAGTCTGCGTGCAGCGATTCGCACTCAGGCGGGCGCACCGCAAGCCACGCATCCTTTGATCAACCGCTTTCCGACCGATCCACGTTTTTAGCAGCCACCTGCGAACACAGGCTGAGTGGCCCCTTTGATTTTTAAACAAGAGACTAAGATGAATAACAGATTTTTAAGAGTTAAGACTGCGATGCTTGCAATCGCTCTAGGACCAATCAGCAGCCCCGTCGCACTCAATGCAGCAGAGCAGGCTCCGAGGCCAAACATCGTGCACATTATGGTCGATGATTTGGGCTGGCAGGATATCGCCAGTCATAAAATCGACGGCAACGCGATCTATGAAACGCCGCACCTCGACCGCCTCACGCGGGAAGGGCGGCGCTTCACGGATGCCCATTCACCAGCGCCGACCTGCGCACCTTCGCGTGTGTCGTTCTTGCGCGGTCAA
>CAJQOS010000078.1 GCA_905479975.1 uncultured Puniceicoccaceae bacterium
TGACTCAAAAAACATCGGAAAAACACGTTCAAATCCTACGACGAGGACGGTCATGTTTTACGACCACAGCTCGGAAAAATACCCCAAAATCCTACGACCTCAAATTGGAAAGAATTACGACGTCAAAAAAAGCGCTTACAAAACAGCGTCGAAGGCTTGCACTCACCCGAGACGCTGCATTAGTTTTACCCTATGACATCGTCCTACCGAGGCCGCATCGCACCCACCCCCACCGGGCATTTACACCTCGGTCATGCGCGCACCTTTTGGATCGCCATGGAGCGCGCCCGTGAGGCGGGCGGCACGCTCATCTACCGCGACGAAGACATCGACCCCGACCGCTGCAAGCCCGAGTTTGCCGAAGCCGCCATCGAAGATCTGCGCTGGTTCGGTTGCGAATGGCAGGAAGGCCCCGATGTTGGCGGCTCCGTCGGCCCCTATCAACAAAGCCTACGCATGCCTCTTTTTCTCGAGGCATGGAAACACCTCAAAGAATCCGGATTCATCTACCCCTGCAATAAATCCCGCAAAGACGTCGCCTGGGCAACGCAAGCCCCACACGGCGACGAAAAAGGCGACGAAGCCATCTACCCCGAGCATCTGCGCCCGCCCATTGGCACCGGAAAAACCGCCACCACTCCGGGCGATACGAACTGGCGCTTCCGCGTGCCCGATGATCGCAAGATGGAATTCGACGACCTCAGCCTCGGCCCCTGCGCATTCGAGTGCCTACGCGACTTCGGCGATTTCCTCGTATGGCGCAAAGATGGGCAGCCCGCCTACGAGCTCGCCGTCGTCGTCGATGATGCTGCCATGGGCATCACCGAAGTCGTCCGTGGCGAAGACCTACTCATCTCCACCGCCCGTCAACTCCTGATCTACGAAGCCCTCGGCCTGCAAGCTCCCGAATTTTACCACGCCCCCCTACTGTGCGACGCCAGCGGACAACGGCTGGCCAAGCGCCACCGCTCCCTGAGCCTACGCGAACTCCGCGAAGCCGGGCAGACGCCCGAGGCCTTACGCACATCCGAAGACTGGTGGTCTGGACTCGACGAGTAGCTGCGGAGCGGCAGGTAGTGCGGCGCTTCAGCCCGCAAGCGGAACTCCGGTGCCGAGCCTGAGCAGCTCAAGCTCTCAATCACTGCAAACTGCGGCTTATGTACCCCAAGGGCATGACACACGCAGCTACCGCGATACCACTCAACCTGCGCGTAGCGCATCCTTTCCTCTTTCCATTTTTTAACTTTCCCCTTTTCCTACTCTCATGCCTACTGAACAACTCGAAGAACTCGATGCACTGAAAGACAAAATCATCCTCTACTTAGTGGAGAACGGCACCAACATCGCCGTCAAAGTCCTCGTTGCCGCTGTTATTGCAGCCATCGGATTTTGGTTAGCCAAAAAAATCGCCACCCTCATCGTAAAGGTCTGCGACAAACGACAAATCGACGTCACATTGGCACGCTTCTTTGCCGGATTCAGCAAACTAGTCGTCATCGGGTTCGCTGCCATCATTGCACTGAGTCAGATCGGATTCACTATCACCCCCTTCGTTGCTCTACTGGGTGCCAGTGCCTTCGGCCTTAGCTTAGCCGTTCAAGGCCCGGTATCCAACTACGGTGCGGGCATTGTGCTCATCATTACGCGTCCCTTTAAAGTCGGCGACACCCTCACGCTCAACGGCCTCACTGGCATCGTCGATTGCGTGAACCTCGGCAACACGCAGCTCATCAACGAAGACGAAGAGCGCACCACCATACCGAATCGCTGCGTTCTCGGCGAAATCTTCACCAACTCTTACAACTACAGCATCGTCGAAGCGGTCGTCGGCATCGACTACGCCGCCGACCCCGAGGCTGCCATCCAATGCATTACCGAGGCAGTGCAATCCGTCGAAGGCATCGCGCCCGAACGCGCGCCCGATGTCGGCATCGAAGACTTCGGCGACTCCTCCATCAATATAGGCTACCGCGTCTGGGTGCCCACCAACAGCTACCACCGCAGCCGCTACACAGTGAACATGGCCGTGTTCCGCGCACTACAAACCGCGAACATCACCATCCCGTTCCCGCAACGCGACGTGCATTTGATTCAGAAGTAGCTGCGTGTGTATCCCCTCAGGGTGCTTTAGCCTTACATAAGCCGCAGTTTTCTTGGGTTCGGTGGCTGAGGCTCGGCACCCGGGCTGAAGCACCGCGCTACCCACTCAACCACTCAACGAACCAAGCACTCAACTTTCCGCATTGATCCGGTCTTCGACTTCTTCGAATCCGGTCTTGTCGCTACGCTCGGAACAGCCTTTCCTAAAACCATGTCAGCCAGTTCCGCATTTAAAATCATCGCCGTCGACGGCGGCGCCGCCACAGGAAAGTCCTCCACCTCCCGTGCCATCGCCGAGCGTCTCAACCTGATGCACGTCGATACCGGTGCGCACTACCGCACGTTGACCTACGCTCTACTCGCCGTCGGCGCATCCGACGAAACACCCGACGCAATCCCGGCGCTCTTGGAATCACTCAAACTCGACACCACGATCGAAGGCCGCAGCGCACGCCTCAGCATCAATGGCAACGTACCGGCCGATGCCGACATTCGCTCGCCCGAGGTGAATGCCAACGTCTCAAAATTCGCCGCGATCGAATCCGTTCGCGAATTCCTGTTTAACTATCAACGCAGCCAGGCAGACGTCGCTCGCAACCACCCCGAATTGACCGGCCTCATCATGGAAGGCCGTGACATCGGCTCCGTCATTTTCCCCAACGCCGAGTTTCGCTTCTTCCTGTTTGCCGACGAAGCCACCCGCGCCGCACGCCGCGCGAAAGACGGCCAAACCGACTCCATCGCCGAACGCGACAAGCGCGACAGCCAGCGCAAGACCGCACCACTCGTCTGCCCCGAAGGTGCCATCCGCGTCGATACCGGCCCCTTGCCACTCGAAGGCGTCGTCGATCATATCTGCGAAATCATTGCCGAAAATAAAGTTTGAACCATTAACGGTTTAAAAAAACAACATTAGCCTTTGAGCCTTTCCAGCCATGTCACAAGCACGTCCTACAATCCCGTTTTTTTATGAATGCGTCCGCGTCACCGCAGACTGGTTCTTCAGCACCTTCTACGACTATTCCACATCAGGGATGCGTGACGTCCCGCTGACTGGCAGTGCGATATTCGCGGCCAACCACATCAGCTTCTACGATCCGCCCGCGATTGGTGCACACGTGCATCGCCCGTTTAATTATTTCGCCCGCGATACCCTCTACAAAGGACTCTTCGGCAAAGCACTCCTCAAGCTAGAGACCATTCCAGTCGCCCGCAACAACGCCGACGTCAAGTCACTCAAAGCACTCTTGAAAGCGCTCAAACACAAAGGCGCCGTTGCCATGTATCCCGAAGGCACGCGCTCTTCGGACGGCAAACTCGCCGAGCCCAAACCCGGCGCCGGTATGATCGCGTGTAAATCGAAGGCCACCGTCATCCCAACCCGCATCTTCGGCACCTTCGAGGCCTACGGTCGCAACCACAAGCTCCCCACCCTCGGCGGCTCGATTCACATCGCCTACGGCAAACCGATGACCACCGCCGAGATCGACCCCGGCAAAGACCACCCCGAACGCTACCTCGAAGCCTCCCGCCGTATCATGGCCGAAATCGCAAAACTCGAAGCGCCGCAACAGGTTATTATTTGAGGCTCATCAATCACAACCAGATCGAGACCATACTTGAGTATTTCGAATACGACGAAGGGCGGAAATAGACTCAGCCTGGAGGCCACGCCATTTGACGTCCGCCGAGGACATGCACATGCAGATGTGGAACGGCTTCGCCGCCGTCGGGGCCGTTGTTAATCACGATACGGAAGCCACCTTCGAGATTGAGCTGCTTCGCCACCGAAGCTGCGGTCAGTAATAGGTGACCGAGCACGGCCTGATTCTCAGTGGTGGCCTCAGCCACACGTGGGATCAGTTGCTTCGGAATCACCAAAAAGTGCGTTGGCGCCTGCGGATCGATATCGTGGATGACGATGCATTGATCGTCTTCGTGCTCGACCTTGGCAGGGATCTCGCGGGCGATTATTTTTTCGAACAGTGTGCTCATGGAGCCTGATCAAAGCATAATCGCGTCTCGATGCCAGCAGATTTCGAACGATGAGTGTGCTTAAAATCACTCAAAGTAGGTGGCTTGCTTTAGCTGGTCACCCGACTGGAAGTGGGCACCCCCAATTGGCCTACGGTCGAGCACCTAAAGGAACTCGACGACGACAAGCCTCAAGGATCTACAGCACCACGACTTGCAGCTGCGAGCCGCGGGTGGCCCAGGCGCAGGCGAGCTCGTCGATCCAGCCGCGGACGCGATCGTATTGCGCTTGGCGGGACTTCGTCCAATAGCTGCCTTCGGGGCACACGGCTTCGCGCAGGCCAGTAACCAGCAGCAACGCGGCGCGGCGACCGGCGAGCTTCTTCATCTCCACCACAATCGCCTGTCGAATCCATAGTGGGCTAAAGTTCTCGACGGTCGGCACATACCAATGCGCAAAGGCCAACTCGCTTTCCCCTTCCTCGCCAAAATGCAGCTGCGCGAGACGATCGGCACAGTCAGCCAGCGAGACATCCATCAAACCGCTTTCTTGCTCTTGACTAAAGAAATCGAGCGCGCGGCGGGCGTGTTCGGCACGATCCGGATCCGAGGCACCAGTGCGTGCCAGTAATTCATTTAAAGTCCGCAGCTGCTCGACTGGGTCACTTTTTGCCATGTTCAGTCGACTTCTTCAGATCGAGTATTTCCTGCGCCAGTTCGGTGAGGTCGCGGAAGTCCTTATACACCGAGGCGTAGCGCACATACGCGATCTGATCAAGATGCTTGAGGCGCTGCATCACATGCTCCCCCACTGCTTGCGAGGGTATCTCGTGATCGTATTCCTTTTCGAGCGAAGCCAGCACGTCAGCCACCAACATCTCGATCTGCATGACGTCGATCGGGCGTTTCTCCACGGCTTTCTTCAAGCCGCCGAGTAATTTCGAGCGATCAAAATCTTCACGGCGTCCGTCGCGCTTCACCACCTGCAGGTCCGCACGCAACACTTCCTCAATCGTAGTAAAACGATATTCACAATCGAGGCACTCACGGCGACGACGGATGGAGGTCTCGTTTTTACCAGTTCGGGTATCGAGCACTTTCGTCTCAAGGGAGGCACATTTTGGGCAACGCATGGGGAATTAAGAATTAGGAATTAAGAATTAGGAAAACTGAGGTTGTAGATACTGACACCTGAAAAACCGCCAACTGGAGACTGGTAACAAGCAACCAACAACGCACCCCTACAGCTTCAGGAAGTTTTCGAGCATTCGCATGCCTTCTTGAGTGGCGAGCGATTCGGGGTGGAATTGCACGCCCCAGACGGGGAGGTCTTTGTGGGCGAGACCCATGATTTCGCCTTCGGCGGTCTCGGCAGTCACTTCGAGGCAATCCGGCAAGGTCGCTCGCTCGACGATCAGCGAGTGATAGCGGGTGGCTTCCATCGGATTGGGCAGACCTGCAAAAATATCCGTGTCGCGATGCGTGACCGGCGAGGTCTTACCATGCATGAGGCGATCTGCCCGCACAACTTTACCACCGAAATGCTGACCAATACTTTGATGGCCGAGGCACACGCCGAGCAGCGGCTTTTTCCCAGCAAAGGCTTCGATCATCGCAAGGCTGACACCTGCCTCGTTCGGCGAACAAGGCCCGGGCGAGATCATGACGCGATCCGGATTGAGCTGCAGCGCTTCCTCGACGGTGATCGCGTTGTTGCGGTAGACCTGTTGCTCCACCCCAAGCTCCCCAAAATATTGGACGAGATTGTAGGTGAAGGAGTCGAAGTTATCGATGACTAGTAGCATGGCGAACGTTGAACATCAAACGTCCAACTTTGAATGGTGAATATATTTTCAGATTTTAAATTTCAAGTCTCAGCTCTCAGCTCTCAGCTCTCAGCTCTCAGCTCTCAGCATTTCCCAAGACGCGGGCGACTTCCTGAACGTCTTTATCGCCACGGCCACTGAGGTTGCCGATGATGAGTTGATCCGAGGACATCTCGCGGGCCCGCTTCATGGTGTAGGCGATGCCGTGCGAGGATTCGAGTGCGGGCACGATGCCTTCGATCGAGCAGAGTGTTTGGAACGCGTCGAGCGCTTCGGCGTCGGTCGCATAACCGAAGTCAATGCGCCCCTTCTCCTTATAGTAAGCATGCTCGGGACCGACGGCGGCATAGTCGAGGCCAGCAGAGACGGAGTGCGTGAGGTCGATTTGACCGTCCTCATCCTGCAAGATCCAGGTCTTCGCACCTTGCAGCACGCCGAGCTTACCACCTTCAAAACGTGCGGCGTGATGTCCGCGCGTAATCTCAAGGCCACCGGCTTCGACACCGGTGAGCTTCACTTCAAGATCCTTGAGGAAGGCGAAAAAGATGCCGATCGCATTGGAACCGCCACCGACACAAGCGATGACTTCGTCCGGTAAGCGGCCTTCTTTTTCCATAATCTGACGGCGGCACTCTTCGCCGATCACACGGTGAAAGTCGCGCACCATCATTGGGAATGGATGCGAACCGAGCGCGGAACCGATAATGTAATGCGTGGTGCGAATGTTGGTCACCCAATCGCGCATCGCTTCGTTGACCGCTTCCTTGAGGGTGCGTTGCCCGGCAGTGACGGCGCGCACTTCCGCGCCGCAGAGGCGCATACGATAGACGTTGAGCGCTTGGCGGCGCATATCTTCCTCGCCCATGTAAATCACGCACTCGAAGCCCATCTTCGCGCACATCGCAGCCGTGGCGATGCCGTGTTGGCCCGCGCCGGTCTCGGCGATGATGCGCTTCTTGCCCATACGCTTGGCGAGCAGGGCTTGGCCGAGGGCGTTGTTGATCTTGTGCGCTCCGGTGTGGAGCAAATCTTCACGCTTCAGGTAAATCTTTGCCCCGCCGCAGTGCTCTGTGAGGCGTTCGGCGAAGTATAAATTGGTCGGGCGGCCGGCGAATTCACGTAGTTGAAAATCGAGTTCCTTTTGAAACTCGGGGTCTTTGCGTGCGGCCTCGTAAGCTTCGGTGAGCTCGAACAGCGGCGTCATCAAAGTTTCGGGCACATACATGCCGCCATAGGTGCCGAAGTGGCCACGCGCGTCAGGCAGGCTGACGGGATCGACTTCGAGGGATGGGTGTGCGGTCTCCATGGATAGAATACGGCTGTGCGGAGGCGACTTTGTCAAGCGCTTGGACACGCGGTGAACAAGTATGCGTGATCTCCCAAGCCCAGGAAAGAGGCTGGCCAAAACGAAGCACAGCACCTACACACCGCGCATATGACTATTGAACGACAAGAAACCAAACAGCGCATGAGTCGCATAGTAAAACACAACGGCACCATTTACCTGTGCGGACAGGTCTGTGCCGATGCCACAAAGGGCATCGAAGAGCAGACACAGACGATGCTGGACAAAGTGGACGCTCTGCTGATTCAGGCGGGTTCAGATCGCGAGCATATGCTTTCAGCGACCGTTTATGTGCGCGACATGAAGGACTTCGCAGCGATGAATGCCATATGGGATGCGTGGGTGCCCGAGGGCCATGCGCCAGCCAGAGCCTGTGTCGAAGCGCGGATGGCGCGCCCCGAGCTGCTGGTGGAAATCTCCGTGGTCGCGGCTGAGATTGCGAAGTAAGCGCGGAGAGCAATCAGCCGTTCAACGCGGCCTCTTCAAGTATTCGAGCAATGATGAACTTCCACTTGTTCTTCAGGAATTTCGACTGCATCCCAGATCGAAGAATCCTCTCTAACATCTCTTTAGAAACTGCTCCTGATGGCCTACAGTGCCCACGCTTAGAGGCATCTTCGAAACCGAATCGCGTCAGCTCTAAAGCATCCCGATAGCGTCCGCATCTCTAGATCCGCACCCGTTCCTCAAACGCGGCAACGTCCTCCGGCGAATCAATCCCGATGGTCGGTTGATCGGTAATGCCGACATGAATGCGATAGCCGTGCTCCATCGCGCGGAGTTGCTCGAGCTTCTCAATGTTCTCCAGAAACCCGGGCTCTAGCGTGGAAAACGCCCGCAGGAAGTCGGCATCGTAGGCATACAGCCCGAGGTGACGGTAGCACGGATGCGTCGCCAGCCATGCCGCATCGACCGCGCCACCGCGATCGCGGGCAAACGGGATCGGCGAACGAGAGAAATACAGCGCCATGCCAGCTCGGTCGCGCACGACTTTCACTTGATTGGGATTCGCAAAGTCCTCGGAGCGGTCAAAGGGAATCGCCAAGGTCGACATTGCTGCGCCGCTCTGCAGACCTGCCGCCAACGCGCGGATTTGCTCGCCTGTCACCAGCGGCTCGTCGCCCTGCACATTGATCACCGCGGCTGCTCCTACTGATGCATTTGCTTCGGCGAGGCGGTCTGTGCCACTGGGATGATCTGGTCGCGTGCGCACCACGTCGAAGCCTGCCGAGTTTAGGCAGCTCTCCAGTGCGTCATCATCCACCGCGAAATACAACGGGAACTCGGGCGCCACTGCGCGGATACGCTCGGCAGTCCACACAATGATCGGCTTGCCCTGCACTTCATGCAGGAGCTTGCGCGGAAAACGAGTGGAGGCCAGTCGAGCTGGCACGATAATGGAAGGCGTCTTTGACATCTGGCGGACAATCATCATGAAAGATCGCCAATGAACAAGGAAATCAGTGCACTTGAGGCCTCTATTTTACGTGATAACAACGAAGACGTCGCATTTCTCGACGTGCGCGAAGACGACGAGCTCGCAATCTGCAATATCGAGGGCGCGTTGCACATTCCGATGAACGAAATTCCGGAGCGCGCCGAAGCCTTGCCTCTCCATTGCCCGCTGGTTGTTTTTTGCCACCACGGCATGCGCAGTATGAACGTGCTACACTACCTCGAATCCCGTGGATTTGAAAATGTCATCAACATGGGCGGCGGCATCGACGCCTGGAGCCGCGAAGTGGATGCGTCCGTGCCACGCTATTAGCCGGGCATCGCGGTCGCTGCGTGTGTCATGCCACAGATGGACACTGATAAACACGGATGAAGATGTCCGGATCTGCGTTTATCTGCGTCCATTTGCTTCGCCCTTCGGTTGAGTGTCGCTGCGCTCGAACGCGGTTAAAAAACTCAGAGCACTGACCGCCTCTATCCACTAAAAATAGCGAAGAATCCTTAAAATCCCACGAAGTACTATAAGTCAGTGGCTTAGGTGCTCCCCAAGACGCACTTCCGTGAAGAACCGATTTTGTAGTGCCTTTCAGAATGAAAGCCCTGATTCAGGCGGATTAGAGGCTCGTCGTGAGAAACTTGGGCTAAATGAGCTCTTAAGTTGAACTGATGTCGTTTTTTTGGGGGCACAGACTGTGGCTTCTGCTGCTTGGGCTCAGTGCGGCAGCTGAAGCAGCCGGTCCTTGGGTGCGTTGAATCGGCTGCCTTTAGCCGCCGTTCTTTTTTACAGTGGCTGGGGTCGCGCCGCACCCAAGGATCAACTAGGCCTTCTCGCTCCCCAAAACAACTCGATTCACCTAGATGCTAAATAATCAAGGTGATAGATCACTACAATGAGGGAGCCTCAGTGGCCGCTTCAGTCGGAACCGGCACTGCCGCTGCCGATTCAACAATGGGTCTCTGCTCTGGCCGCGGTAAAGTCTTCAGCGAAAACTCCATCCACTCGCCATCGCGCTTCACGGTAATCGAAGTAAACTGATTGGCTCGGGTAAAGAACACCGCTCCCGGCACATCAGAGACATCGTTGATCGCATGCCCCGCAATCGAAACCAAGCGATCGCCTTCCAACAAGCCCGCCTCATGTGCAGGCGCTCCTTCGATCACAGTCGAAAGATACACCGAGTTCTCGGAGTCCGAGCCCAACAGCTCGGCCACCTCAAAGCCCATCCAGCTATGAATGATACGTCCGGAAAATAAAAGATCGTCGCGCACACGTGCCAACGCAGCGACCGGCAAGCAATAGGACGCATTCAACTCCGTGATCGATGCCACCGACATCCCGAGGAACTGCCCATTCATATCCAAGATCGGGCAACCGCCCTGCCCCGCATCCACCGAAATCGAGGTGCGAATATATTCTGTCGGAAATACCTTATTGCCCAACTTCTTATCCATCCCGGTAACAAGCCCCATTGAAGGCGATGGCTCAAAATCCAGCGGACATGTAATCGCAATCGCAATCGCGCCCAAACGAGGCTGCGTCACATTCGGATCCATTGTAATAATGGAAAAATCCTCCGGCAACTCCAGCACCCGCAATACTGATACATTCGTCAGGCGATCATGCCCAATTGCCTCAGTTGCGTAGGGCTTACCCTTATATTCGACCCAGACGCGATTTGCGCCTGCCGCACGACTGGCACTCACCAGCACATGCCCCTCGCGACTAATAAAAAAGCCCGTGCCCACACGCAGCATCACCTGCGCCTTGCCACCTTCGTCGGGGCCTCGGTAAGCGGCCTTCACTCGAACCACGGCATCCTTATTCTGCTCAAACACATCGATGAGACGTTGTTGCAGAGCGAGCGCATCCGCCGAACCAGCACACACATGCACCGAGCCAGCAGCCAATAAAAAAGCAATCCACCCAAATCTGAGCATAAGTCGAAGCACTAGTAGACTAGACTAGCCACACCAGTCGAAGCAAACGAGACACGTGCATGCGCTGAATCGGTCGAATAAGCCGAGGCTTCATACGACGCGACTTGCATGCTTTCCATACCGAAATCACGGACGAAATTCACATCGTCCGCTGCCGTATCGACGGAAATCGCGTCGGCATGGTAATCTGGAGCACGATTTAACTCAGCCACTTCAGCCAACGACAATTCTGCCACGGCCACTTCGACTGGAGCACGGACCGCTTCAACCACAGACGCTTGAGCCACGGCGACACTTGTGGGCGCTACCACTGGCTGAAATGCTGGACGCACCACAACCATCGCCACGACTGCGGCCGCGGCAGCCACCGCAATGCTCTGACCAATTCTGCCCGAAAACCCGCGCAGCACTTGTAAATACCAAGGGTCTTTCTTGACCAAAGTTTGGAGCATACGCTGGTGCAAATCCCGGTCAAAATCATTCCAAAATGCTTCCGAGGGACGTTCCGATCGCTTCAAACGAAGGAGATCTTCTACGTTTATTTCAGTGGGGCGCTCGTTTGGTTGTTTAGCCATAGATGAATAATGAATAGCAATAGGGGTTATGCCAAATAGTCCTTTAAATATGATTGGAGTTGTTGTTTCGCATAGTGCAATCGAGAGCGCACCGTGCCCACTGAGGTCTTGGTGATCTCAGCAATCTCAGCGTGACTGAGGCCTTCAATTTCATGTAAAACGACAACTGTTCGATGCTTAGGAGACAACTTTTGTAACGAATCGTTCAATTTTTCCTGTAATTCTTGAACCAGCGCGCCCTTTTCGGTCCGGGTCTTCGCAGTCAGGCTCTCAAAAATTTCCGTAGAGGACACCTCTTCGTTGATATTTTCGTAGCTGATATAACGACGACGACTGCGCTTCTTCAGAAACGTCATCGTCGAATTGATCGCAATCCGGTAGATCCAAGTGAAGAACGACGACTTCCCCTTGAAGCGGGCAATCGCCTGAAAGGCTTTAATAAAAGTCTCCTGCGTCAGGTCTGAGGCGTCTTCGCGGTTACTCGTCATATTATAAATGACGGAGAAAATGTGCTCTCGATACTTCTGCACCAGCTGGTCGAAAGCGCCGACATTGCCTGCCTGCACCCGTTGCACAACAGCCCAATCAAGATCACGCTCCGAGAGCGGAGCGTCCTGCGCCTGAGCGAAGGTCTTAGAGACTGTGCCTGTTGTTGCCATTAAGATACCTCAGCTAAAGCGATTCGCCTGGAAATTGCAAGAAAGCATCGGCGGCGCTGAATCGCCGAGTGCCATTGTGTTTGCTGTCAAAGTAGCGCGGTGCTTTAGACCGCGTGCCGAACCCAAGCCAGAGCCGCGCCCTCTCACTCTCACTCTCACTCTCACCCTCACTCTCACTACGGCGCAGCCGTCACTGGGCGAAAGCACCCCAAGGGCATGACACACGCAGCTACTGCCCAGAGGGTGCGCGGTGCTTTAGACCGCGTGCGGAGCCTAAGCCAGAGCCCAAGCACACCGCACTGCTCGAAACCGCTTCGCGGATTCCGCTACGAGGCACTACCCTTGACTGAGTCAACGGCTGACGGCGCGGAGGCCGCCACTCCCGCGTCGAAGACGGGCGCGGAACCCACCTGAAATTAAGCAGAATCTGTATTTGCCGTCGTCGAAGGATTTTACACTATTGACAGTTGCTCTACGAATTATGGTAACAGTTACCGCTTACTCATGCACAAGTCGCGTATAGTCATCACAGGCGTCGGCCTGACCTCGCCCAACGGCAACACTCTCGAGGAATATCGCAAGAATCTCCTCGCTGGGATCGCTGGTATCCAGATCATTGATATGCGCTACATGGGCAAGGTTCCCGCTGGCGTATGCGACTTCGATCCGAAGAAATATCAGACCCGTAAAGAACTGCGCGTCGGCACCCGTGCCGGCAGTATCGCTGTCTATTCCGCCCACGAGGCGATCAATGACAGCGGACTGGACTTTGAAAATTACGACAAGAGCCGTATCGGCGTCTATGTCGGCACTACCGAGCACGGCAATGTCGAGACCGAGAACGAGGTGTATAACATTTCGAAGTTCGACTACGACACACGCTTTTGGACGCACCACCACAATCCACGCACCGTCGCCAATAATCCGGCGGGCGAGATCACCATTAATATGGGGATCACCGGACCGCACTACACCATCGGCGCAGCCTGCGCGGCAGGTAATGCAGGACTGATTCAAGCCCTCCAAATGCTTCGCCTCGGCGAAGTCGATGTGGCCCTCGCAGGTGGCGTCAGTGAAAGTATTCAATCGTTCGGAATCTTCGCAGGCTTTAAGAGCCAGGGCGCCCTCGGCACCCACGAGACCGATCCCAACAAAACCAGCCGTCCCTTCGACAAGACCCGCAACGGCATCGTCGTTTCCGAAGGTGGCGCAATCTACGTGTTAGAGCGCCTCGATGACGCACTTGCACGTGGAGCCGACATCATAGCCGAAATCGTTGGCTACCGCATCAACTCCGACGCTGGCGACTACGTGCTGCCTGACCCTGTGCGCCAATCCGAGTGCATGCGCGCCGCCCTCAAAGTCGCAGGCATGGAGCCCGAAGACATTGACCTGGTCAACACCCACGCCACTTCGACGCCAATGGGCGACATTCAGGAGTGCAAAGCGATCCGCGAGGTCTTCGGCGACAGTCCGACCACCTACGTCAACAACACCAAAAGCTTCATCGGCCACTGCATGGGTGCCGCCGGCGCACTGGAACTGGCGGGCAATCTCCCCTCTTTTAAGGACAATATCATTCACCCGACCATCAACGTCGACGACCTCGACCCCGAGTGCGCACTACAAAATCTGGTCATAAATGAGCCACTCAAGGTTGACGCAGTGAAAGTTATCCTCAACAACTCCTTCGGCATGCTCGGAATCAACTCCGCTCTCATCGTTAAGAAATACGAAGATTAAGCAGCCACATCAGCAACCAACCATCATTCATCACCCATTTTTAAAATGACAGAAGATCAAGTAAAACAAATCGTCATCGATATCATCGCAGAAATCGCGCCCGATGAGGACACCTCCAACATCAAGCCGGAAATCAAACTCCGCGAGCAGCTTGACCTCGATTCCATGGACTTCCTCGACATCGTCATGGAACTACGCAAGCAGCATAACATCGAAGTGCCAGAAGCGGACTACCCGCAGCTCGCATCACTCGACACGTGCGCGGCTTACTTGACTCCCAAGTTCAACGCATAGCTTTTCGAGGCTTTCGGCCTCGACCCTCCACGTAACACAGGCATCCTGCCTGTGTTTCGTCGTATCTGGAAGTGAAACAGACATTTCTGTCTGTTCCATCAGAGCCAGCACCAATCCGACACAACAGGCAAGAATGCCTGTGTCACACTCAGCTCGAACCCCACAGATTTCACCCGACACTTCCAACTTGACTCCCACGCCCACGCGTAACATGTTACGAAAATGGCCACTAAGACCACAAGTGAACGAATGAAGAACTACCGGGCGCGCATGCGTGCGAAGGGGTTTAAGCAGGTTCAAATGTGGGTGCCCGACGTGAACGCCCCCGGCTTCAAAAAAGAACTCAATCGGCAAATCTCCAGCCTGAATAAGAAGCACGAATCGGAAGTCATGGAATGGGCGGAAGACGTGGCCGATTGGCCGGACGACAACGAATGAAACGCGGCGACGTCTTGATAGTATCGCCTCCTGGTGAGTTTGGCAAAGCACGTCCCGCCGTGATTGCACAATCCAGTGAAATGAACGCCTCCGCTGTCGCGAGTGTGATCGTATGCCCAATAACCAGTTATATCGAGAATACCCCGCTCTTCCGGGTGTCTCTGGAGCCGTCAAGCGAGAACGGCCTGACCAAACCTTCCCAAATCATGGTTGATAAGGTTCAAGCCATATCTATCAAGCGGATCGGAAATCGAATTGGTAAAATCAACCAAGACCAAACCATTCAAATGAACCGCACGTTGGCATTTGTGCTCGGCCTCGACTAGAGGCAACCGGATATGACCCAAAAACTCGACCACCAACACTTTGAAACCGTCATCATCGGCGCCGGCATGGCTGGCATGGCTGCGGGCATCCGCCTCGCACTCGCAGGGAAGAACGTCATCATTCTGGAGCGCCACAACGCCAGCGGCGGACTCAACTCTTTCTACAGTATCGAAGGGCGCAAATACGACGTCGGCCTGCACGCGATGACCAACTACGTGCCCAAAGGCACCAAGGGCACCCCACTCACCAAGCTCCTGCGCCAGCTACGTATTCCTTACGACGCGCTCGATCTCTGCCAACAAAACGGCTCCCGTATTGCCTTCCCCGGCGCTGAGCTCGAATTTAGCAACGACTTTGCACTGTTTGAAGCCGAAGTCGCCCGCGCCTTTCCCAAGCAAATCGACGGCTTTCGCGCCCTGGCCGAAGAAGTCCGCACGCTCGACGCCTTCAACCTTGGCGCAATTCCGACCTCCGCCCGCGCAGCCGTGCAGCGCCACATTTCTGATCCACTGCTCGAAGACATGATCTTCTGCCCAGTCATGTATTACGGCAGCGCCGAAGAGCACGACATGGACTACGGCCAGTTCGCCATCATGTTTCGCTCGCTGTTTTTCGAAGGCTTCGCCCGCCCGTTCGACGGCGTGCGCGTGATCATCAAACTGCTGCAGGACAAATACCGCTCGCTCGGCGGCATCCGCAAGATGAAGTGCGGCATCAAGCAGATCCACACCAGCGGTAACAAAGCCTCTGCCATCGAGCTCGACAACGGCGCGATCCTGACCGCCGATAAAATCATTTCCACCGCCGGCGTGGTCGAAACCACCCGCATGTGCGAGGATCAGCCCGCCGATGCTGCAGCCGACAACATCGGCCAACTCAGCTTCACCGAGACCATCACCGTGCTCGACAAGCAGCCCGCCGACTTCGGCTGGGACGACACCATCATCTTTTTCAACACCCGCGAGCGCTTCCACTACGCAGGCGTGCGCGACGAGCTCGTCGATCCCACCAGCGGCGTGATCTGCTTCCCCAACAACTACCAATACGGCGACGGTCGCCAACTCGACGAAGGCTTTTTACGCATCACCGCGATGGCCAACCACGACAAATGGTGCGCCCTCAACCCAGCCGACTACCTCGCGCAAAAAGAGCACTGGTATGCCGAGCTGCAACAAGTCGCGCTTGGCATTCTGCCCGCGCCGAAGAACGGACTCAGCCTCGACGATGCCCGCATCGCCAAAGACATGTTCACCCCGCGCACCGTGCGCAAATATACTGGCCACCTACAAGGCGCGATCTACGGCGCGCCCCACAAAATCAAGGACGGCCGCACCCATTTGGAAAACGTCTACCTCGCCGGCACCGACCAAGGCTTTCTAGGTATCATCGGCGCCATGCTCAGCGGCATCTCGATGGCCAACCTCCATGTGTTGCAGGGAGATTGAGACGACTCAAAGCATTTCGAAATAGATTTTGCATTGACCTTCATTCACGTCCATGAACGGTTCCACTTCACTTTTCTTCACCTAATTACCAATGAGCAGCCCATCTGATCGCTACGCCCAACGCGGCGTCTCCTCCTCCAAGTCCGAAGTCCACGCCGTCGTGGACAAGCTCGACCGTGGCGTCTTTCCCGGTGCGTTCTGCAAGATCGGTGCCGACATCCTCACTGGCAATCCCGACAAGTGTAACATCATCCACTCCGACGGCTCCGGCACGAAGTCGACCCTCGCTTACCTGCACTACAAAGAAACCGGCGACCCGACTGGCTTCCGCAAGACCGCTCAAGACAGCCTCGTCATGAATATCGACGACCTGCTCTGCGTCGGCGCGATCAACGGCATCCTCATTTCCAGCACCGTCAACCGCAACGCCCGCGCCATTCCCGGCGAAGCACTCGGCCAACTCATTTCCGGCACCGAAGATTTCCTCGCCACCATGCGCGACTACGGCGTCGGCGTCCATAGCGGCGGCGGCGAAACAGCCGACGTCGGCGATCTCACCGGCACCGTCACCGTTGATTCCTGCGCAGTCGTGGTGATGGATCGCAAAGACGTGGTCGATAATGCCAACGTCAAGCCCGGCCTCGCAATCGTCGGCCTCGCATCCGCCGGCCAAGCCACCTACGAAACCTTTGAAAATTCCGGCATCGGCAGCAACGGCCTGACCAGCGCACGGCACGACTTGCTCAGCCCTTATTATATCGAGAAATATCCCGAGACCGTCGATCCCACGACCGACAAGCAATACCTTTACTGCGGCCCTTACAAGATGACGGACATGCTGCCCGAGTCCGACATGACTGTGGGCGACGCCATCATGAGCCCGACCCGCACCTACGCACCGATCATCAAGCAACTCCTAGCCGAAGACCGCGAAAGCATCTACGGCATGGTGCACTGCTCCGGCGGCGGTCAAACCAAGTGCATTCGCTTCGGCACAGGGGTGCACCACATCAAAGACAACTTCCTGCCAATCCCTCCGATCTTCAAAGCGATCCAGAAAGCCAGCGGCACCAGCACCGAAGAGATGTTCCGCGTTTACAACATGGGGCACCGCATGGAAATCTTCTGCGAGCCAGAAGCCGCAGCCGGCATCATCGCCAAGAGCGAAGCCTTCGGCATCCCTGCGCAAATCATCGGCCGCACCGAAGCCACGCAACAAGCCGACGGCCAAAACCACGTCACCATCGTCCACGACGGCGAGACGCTGGCATACAGTCTTTAGCTCGCTTCGCGACAATGAATCATAGCTAATAGCTAAAAACAAAACGGCCATCGTTCATTCACGAGGCCCGTTTTTATAGGTTCACTCGTAGCGGACTGGCGAAGCCATTTCGACCACATCAACCTAAGCCAACGCACAGATCGAAACCGCTTCGCGGATCCGCTACAAAAAACACAGCAGCCATTACGACCACCGAGCATGATCTTCGGTTCACCAGTGTGCAGTGCTTGAGCTGCTGGGGCTCGGTAGCTGGGGTTCTGAACGTTTGCTAAAGCTGCACGCTACCAAAAAACTCGATTCACCTGGATGCGAAGTAATACCACTACCACTCGCCGAAGGCGTCACTCTCACTCTCACTCTCACTCTCACTCTCACTCGCCAAAGGCGTCACTCGCCAAAGGCGTCACTCGCCGAAGGCGTCACTCTCACTGCGCGCAGCGCTACGCGCTACGCGCTACGCAAAATCAGACGCACGCCGTCGAGCCGCAAATGCGCCTTGGCGATATGCCGCGTCACATCCGTGATCACATTCTCAGCGATCTTGATCTCTTGCTCGCGCACGTTCGGGTTCACCTTACGCAGCTCCTTCAAACGAGTGGCCTCGCCATCGAGTCGCGCATGCGCCTCCGTCATCGCGGTTTGCAGTAGAACAGACTTCTGCTCGCGGGCATGGCCACGTGCCGCCTTCAACATCTCTGGCACCAGCGCCTGCAATAATTCAGGGTTCTGCTTCAAGCGAAAAGCCTCCTCATCGCGCGCGTGCTTGTTAACCAAGCCATGCCCATAATCCACCGAGCAATCTTGCCCCGCCATATCGACGACGATGCGCACCGGCGTCGGCGGTAAAAAGCGATCCACATGCAGCCGCGCAGGCGCCACGCTTTCCAGCACAAATACCGCCTCAATCAAAATCGGCGGCGCATCGACCGTGTCATTCGTCCATACCACGATCGAGCTATTGCCCTTCTCCGAGCTGAGAATCAAATCAATCGAGCCACGCACCATCGGGTGATCCCAGGTCAAAAAGCCGACGTCCTCGCGTCCCAGCGCCCGCTTACGCTCACAGGTCACCATCATCCCTTCATCCGGCAAGCCGGGAAAGGAGTCCGTAAACATTTGCCCCGGCGACAGGTGATAGCTGCGGTCATCAATATCTTCAACCGTCACACCGAAGTGATCGAAGATACGGTTCATAAATTGATCCAGCGTGCGGTCGCCATCCTGCACACGAATGTGGTCCACCAGTTCACTCGCGATGTCCTCGCGAAACGAGTTCAGCGCAATCAACCGGTCTTGCCCCTGTCCCAGCTTCGCCTCCAACTCTTTACGGAACACACGGCTCGCCTCGATCAGCGCATCCGCCTCTTTCAGAATCGCTGGATCCCCCTCGTGATAGACCGGCCCGAGCTTCCGAATC
Source organism: uncultured Puniceicoccaceae bacterium (assembly GCA_905479975.1). Classification (GTDB taxonomy): domain Bacteria; phylum Verrucomicrobiota; class Verrucomicrobiia; order Opitutales; family Coraliomargaritaceae; genus Lentimonas. The sequence goes on from CAJQOS010000078.1 coordinate 18,819, forward strand.
GCCGCCCCGAATTGCTCCAAATACGCGTAGCCTCCCTTGAGCGAATGCTCTACGCCGTCAATGCCTTCATGGTGCCAGCGCATCAGCAGCTCCGTGCAACTATGCTCCAAATACGGCAGGTGCACCTTAATCGTATCCGTTTGACCGATACGATCGAGACGACCGATGCGTTGCTCCAGCAGCTCGGGATTGAGCGGCAAATCAAACAGCACTAAATGGTGCGCAAACTGAAAATTGCGTCCCTCACTGCCAATCTCGGAGCACAGCAAAATCCGAGCGCCGTCCGCTTCTGCGAACCACGCCGCATTGCGATCACGCTGCACCAGCGTCAGGTCCTCATGAAAGACCGCCGCCTTCACATTGATCTCATCGCTCAACGCATCAAAAATGGCCTGCACCTTCTCCTTGGTGCGGCAAATCAACAAGATCTTTTCATCGCCCAAATCGCGCAGCAAATCCGCCAACCATTTAATCCGTGGCCCGTGACGGTAGTCGATCGGCTCTGCGGCTTCATCTGGCGCAGCGTCCAGATCAAACTCACGCAGCAAGCGCGCCTGCAGCTCCTCCTCAGAGAGTGTCTTGCGCGGCCCCAATTTCTGCGGCAAGCCCTGGCGCTCAGGGAACCCCGTCAACGAATCACGAGAATTCCTAAAAATCACACGCCCCGTGCCATGGCGATCCACCAACTCGTCGAGCATCGCTTTACGATCCTTCAACCGCGCCGCAAACTCCGCGTCCGAATATTCGTCAAACACCTCGCGTAAGAACGCGCTCTCAGCCTCCGTCAGCGTATTGCCATTGAGCAACTTGCCCGCCACCGCAGCCACCTCCGTGTAGCCGGCTTGCTCTTCCTTGAACTTTTCCAGATCCGGATAGCGTTCCGGATCGAGCAGACGCAGACGCGCAAAGTGCCCCTCCGCGCCCAACTGCTCCGGCGTCGCCGTCAACAACAGCAGGCCATGGCTCCTACGAGTCAACGCCTCCACCAATTGATACTCAGGGCTCACCAACTCCGGCGTCCACTCCAAGTGATGCGCCTCATCGACGACTAACATATCCCACTTCGCGCTGGTCGCATGTTTCGCCCAGCGCTCGTCAGACAACAACGTGCTCAGACTGCAGATCACCAACTGCTCCGACATAAACGGATTCTCATCCGCCTCGGAATCCACAATCGATTGGCAACGCTCCGCATCAAACAAATGGAACCACAAATTAAAGCGACGCAGCAGCTCGATAAACCACTGATGCACCAGCGATTCCGGCAACACGATCAACATACGCTCCGCACGCCCCGTCAGGTGCAGGCGGTGCAAAATCAAACAGGCCTCGATGGTCTTGCCCAGCCCCACCTCATCCGCCAACAGCACACGCGGCATGTAGCGATTCGCCACTTCAGCCGCGATATAGAGCTGGTGCGGGATCAAATCAATACGCCCACCCGTGAAGCCCGCCACATCCGACTTACGCATCGCATGTTGGCGCGCAATCGTCTCGTAGCGCAGCGCAAACGCCACCGATTGATCAATCTGCCCACCAATCAAGCGATCCTCCGGCTTACTAAAGCTGATCGTATCCGCCAGCTCCGCCTCTGGCACTTCCACACCGCCACCGACATAGGTCAACAAGCCCTCCTCATCACGCACCGTTTCCACCAGCACCGTCGCGCCGCCTTGAGAATGGATCGAATCACCCACGCGAAACTCCACCCGCTTGATCGGTGCATTCGCCGGAGCATAGAGCCGCGCTTCACTCGCCGCCGTAAAAATGAGTCGTATTTGATGCCGCGAAACCGACTCCAAAATACCAAGTCCGAGTTCCGGTTCCGTCTCGCTGATCCAGCGCTGTCCGATCTTAAAATCTGCCATTGCGGAAACGTCGACCAGCAGTGAGCCCTTGTCAAAGCGAAGATTCGGAAAATCAGCCGCGCCGTGTAAAGGATTACGTCCCACCCGGTTCGCGCGAATCACTCGTAGCGACTAGCTTTATGCCAGGAGCCAGAGCTCAGCGAAGGGTGACTAGACTCGGTGCCCTTTAGGGCAAGTGCAGGAACAAAACAGAAGTAGCGAGCGGGTTTATCCCATTATTATGCCCTTGGGTGCGATCCCCCGGAGTCCAGAGCATATCCTTCTACATAAGTCGCAGGGAAGGTGCTGATTCGTGCGAACTTCACGACTCCCCGACTCATGTATAAGGATATGGTCCAGAGGACAGGAGTCGCGAACCAAGCAGATCGCTAACCCCACAAATAAATGGCCAACACCACGGTCACGATGGCAAACAACGGTAGCAATACCGACGAGAGCCGACCTTCGAAGCCTCTAAGTGCCGCCTTCCGAGATGTCATTGGAGCTGCTAATTTCATCATGCGCTTTAACCCTAAGTTGTTATCGTTCAATTTGCTTACACCATCAAAAGAGCCACCAATCGCGCCGAGAGCAACACCACTCCATATATTCACATTTTTTTGACAGGCCCCGCCCCTCGACACCATCTAACAAATACCAAAACAGCAGAACCTAAGCACCGAGGATAGGAGACAGCAGCCAGCCCCAAGGACCGGCTGCTTCAGCTGCCGCCGAATCCCAGCCCTTAAAAAACAACGTCCGCGTCCGAAAAATTCGTGCCCATTGGCTTCGCCCTTCCGT
>CAJQOS010000079.1 GCA_905479975.1 uncultured Puniceicoccaceae bacterium
CACACGATCACAACTGGCTCGAATGCTATCATGGCGATAAACGCAAAAAAAGCCCGACTTCCTTAATTGGAAATCGGGCTTTTTTGTATCCAAATTAATGGACTGATTCTCATGGTAGGCGCGGAGGGACTCGAACCCACGACTTCCACCATGTCATGGTGGCACTCTAACCAACTGAGTTACGCGCCCTTCACATGAGAAGGTGGGGAATAAGTAATCCGACCCGAACAAAGTCAAGCCGACTTTCAAAAACAATTCAGTTTTATTGATCATAGAAGCTGACCAGTCATTTTCTTATATTTCTCGTTGCCCTTTCCTATTTGCCGTTCAAATTTCCGTTTTCGGAGCAAGGCACCTCATATAGAGAGCGTGCCAGCCAAATTACACATGAGCACAAGCCTTACCTGGAACCGAAAAGACCTGATCGGCATCGAACCTCTCTCAAGAGAGGAAATTGAGACGATCTTCACTGCGGCCACCGCGTTCAAACGCGCAATGGAGGCGGATGATAAGAAGCAACCCTATCTCGACGGGCGCACGGTCGTGAACCTTTTCTTAGAGCCGAGCACACGCACACGACTGGCCTTCGAGGTTGCCGCGGGACGTCTCGGTGCCGACATCATTACCATGACTGGTAATGCCAGCAGCTTGACCAAGGGCGAAACGCTACGCGACACCGCGCAAAACATCGCCGCACTCAGAGCGGACATGATCATCATGCGGCACTCCGCCTCCGGCGCTCCCAACTATTTGAGCAAAGTGGTCGACATCCCAGTCATCAACGCGGGCGACGGCTCGCACTCGCACCCGACACAAGCCCTACTCGATTCGTTCACACTGTTGGAAAAATTCGGCAGCCTGGATGGCAAAAAAATTACGATTCTAGGTGACATTCTTTTCAGCCGCGTCGCGCGTTCCAATATCATTTGCCTGCAAAAACTCGGAGCCGAAGTAACTATTGCGGGGCCTAGCACACTGGTGCCAAAAGCCTTCGAAGCCATGGGCGCAAAGGTCAGCCATAATCTACGTGAGGCACTGCAGGATGCGGATGCAGTGATGCTCCTACGCATTCAGCACGAACGCCAGAGTTCGACACACTTCCCCTCTCTGGGAGAATACACCAGTATGTTCGGCCTCAATAAAGAGCGCGTCAAATGGCTCAAGCCTGACGCCATCATCATGCACCCAGGGCCGATCAACCGCGGCGTCGAGATCGATTCGGAGGTCGCTGATTCCGAGCGCTCCGTGATCTTGCAGCAAGTCACCAACGGTATCGTCGTGCGTATGGCGATTCTGCACCTCTGTAGCTGCGCCTACAAAAACAAGCCCATCGAACTCCCTGCTTAAACAAAACGCGTAGTCGCCGACTGTTTCATTTTTCAATACTTCTCCATATGCCTGACATACTTTGGATCACCGGCGGTCGTGTTATCGACCCTGCAAATAAGCGCGATGCCATCGGCGACGTCTATATCATCGACGGGATCATCTCAAACGATATCTCCGAAGACCAAAAGCGTTTCGCCAAGAAAATCGACGCCACCGGACTCGTCGTCACGCCAGGCCTCGTCGATATACACGTCCATTTTCGCGATCCTGGCCAGACACACAAAGAAAGCATCCGCACTGGCACCGAAGCTGCCGCCGCTGGTGGATTTACCACGGTCGTCTGCATGCCCAACACGAGCCCGGTCTGCGATAATGCCGGAACGATTCAACGTATCATAGATAAGGTCGCACGAGATGCCGTCGTCAACGTCTACCCGACCGGCTGCCTCACGCTCGGCATGGAAGGCGAACGCCTTGCCCCGACCGGTCAGCTAAAAAAGGCTGGCGTCGTCGCCATGACAGACAACGGCAAGTGCGTGCAAAGCAACGAGATCATGCGCCGAGCAGTTGAATATGCGAAGATGTTTGACCTCACAATCCTCGATCATTGCCAAGACGAGACACAAACCGAAGGTGCCGTGATGAACGAGGGCGAATGGTCACTACGACTCGGCCTGCGCGGTTGGCCTAAATTTGCCGAAGACATCATGGTCGCCCGCAACGTGCTACTCGCGGAACTCACAGGTGCTCACATTCACATGCAGCACGTCAGCTCGGCGAACTCCATCGATATTATTCGACGAGCAAAAGAGCGTAATGCTCCAGTGACAGCAGAAGCGTGCCCGCACCACTTCGCGTTTACCGACGCCAACCTGCACGACTACGATACCAGCTTCAAAGTCAACCCGCCGCTGCGCACAGACGCAGATCGCGAAGCAATCATCGAAGGCCTCAAAGACGGCACATTGGACTGTATTGCATCGGATCACGCGCCACACAATGCGACGGAAAAGGACTGCGAGTTCGACATCGCCCCGCTCGGTATCATTGGGCTGGAAACCTCGCTCGCAGCGTCACTCAGCACGCTCTACCACAGTGGCAGACTATCCCTAAGCGAAGTTATCGCTTTAATGACTCATAAAGCTGCGGCCATTTGCAAGCTTGATAGCGGCACACTTAGCGCTGGTGCGACGGCAGACATTTGCCTGTTCGATCTCGACGAAGAATGGACGGTCGATGCGGATCAGTTTTTCAGTAAATCGCGAAATTGCCCTTGGCATGGCCAGCGCCTGACAGGTTCAGTCAAAGCCACCTATGTGGCAGGGAAGCCTGTCTTTGACGGGCAATCCATCATCGCTTAACAGATGCCAGTAGAATTGGACGCCGCCGCAATACTCGCGGGATTGACCTTTCTTGGCATCCTCGGCGGTAGTGCCGTGCTATGGATCGTGTATTTTCAGCGCGTCAATCGTAAGTTCGCCTGCGAAGCAGGCGTGCCCGCATGGCCGATCGGCTGGATCAACTTCGGCATTTTCATCTGCGCAATGGTCATCAGTGTGATTGCCGCCCAGGTATTTGCAGGTGAATTACTCCACCTCGCAGACAACACCAGTGATGCTAGGCTAATTGAGGATACGGGCGACAGCATCGATACCAGTATCGGCAACGATTCAGAGGTGATCGAAGACGAGCCAAACGCAGAAACACCTGAACTCACGCCGTGGATGGCGGTGTTTGCAGTGCTCCTCTTGCAGATCCCATTACTTGCGACTTTCTATGGTCTGCGCAGATTCTACCCCGAGCAATTTTCTGGTCGTATCAACGCGCACACGCTCACGTTTTGGCAAGCGCTAACTCAAGCACTGCCACTATTTATACGATACTTGCCGATCATCTGGATCGTCAGTTTCGCCTGGTCTGGCTTACTCACGTTCCTACAAAGCCGAGGCTTCATTGAGGCATTCCCACCGCAAGAACTGATCAAATTATTCACTGCCGGCGGCGATCCCACCGCGATCACACTACTCGTCATTTGCGCTGTCGTATTAGCACCATTGGTCGAAGAAACCATCTTTCGCGGGGGGATCTATCGTTTTCTAAAGAGCCAAACCACGCTGCTACCTGCGCAAATTCTAAGCGGTGCCGTCTTCGCACTCATGCATGCGAATCTCATGTCCTTTTTTTCGTTGGTGGTGGTCGGCATATTACTCGCACGCGTCTATGAAGGCTCGGGCAATATCCTTGTGCCGATGTGTTTCCACGCCTGCTTCAACGGTTTTAGCTTGTTGATGCTATACATCATGAGTCATTCCTCCATCCCGATGGGCCAATAAGGTGCAGGAAGTTACTCCCGCGCCTTTACAAAATATTTTTAAGCGCTATAACTATCACAAAATCCACCCAATACACCGATATATGAAAAAAATCTTCGCTCTTCTGTCAATCTGCCTTGGCATCGCTCTTCTCAGCGGTTGCTCCACTACCAGAAAAATCGACCTACCTAAGGGCTCCAGCGAAGGCTACACCAGCTACCGCTTCTACCGAGACGGCCCTTCAAATCCAAACTTCGCAGACCGTGAGGATGAAGTGCACCACATCATCCAAGAGCAGATGAGCAAAGAACTGCAAGCACATGGTTTAAAACAGTCCCCCAAAGATGCCGAACTCGTCATCGCCTACTTGGTAGTCATGCAAGACACCGCCGTTTCCACGGCAATCAGTGATTATTATATCAGTTCCGGTTCGGATATCCTCAGTGAAGCACATCGCCGCATGGGCAAGAAAAACCTGCCAGGCAGCTATGAGCAAGGTGCACTCCTTATCGACATTATCGACAAAAACACAGGCGATCTCATTTACAGAGACTTCGCAAAGCGTGAAAAAAAGGCGTATTTGAACTTAGACGAACGCAATGTAGAGGTTAAATCGGCAGTCACCGAAGCGCTGGCTGCATTCTTCAAATAGACACCGCCTCTAAGATCATTTCACAAAAAGCTGCTTGCCTCAAGTGCCAGCAGCTTTTTTGTGTGCGCGTCGCATCAAGCGCTACAGCCAACCGAAATCACTCCATCAGCCAAGCGACTTCGTCGACAAGTTCGTAAAGCGGTTCACCGCCGCAAACAATCTTCACGGAAACTGTGCCACTCTCAACTTGCCAGCCTCCATTGTTTCAGTTCCGATACGAGCAATGACACTTAATCCTCGAACGACTTCGCCATGCGCGCCCACACTCGTCATCGACGGCAGTGGCTCTGCCGTATTCGCCGGCGTGCTGGGGCAAGACGGCAAGTGGCTCGCCATATCCGAACAAGATGGCACACCACTGGAAAGCCTGTTCCCAACAGTCGAAGCCACACTTAAAATCGCACAGCTCTCGCTCTCTGACTTACGCAGTTTCATCTACTGCGAAGGCCCAGGCTCAGTGCTGGGCTTACGTCTCTGCGCCATGGCGATTGAGACATGGAGCCGCCTCAACCCCGAGTCCGCGCACTACTACGCCTACAATAGCCTGCAACTCACCGCTGCACTGATCTGCGTGGATACACCGAATCTCGACAACGCACTACTCGTCTCGGATTGGAAAAAAGGCGCGTGGAATGCCGTAAAAATCAACCAAGGCCAACCTGGCCCGACTGAAGTCGCCGACGATGCAATGATCGCCGACTGGACTGGCCCACTTTACCACCTACCCCAACGCAAGGGATGGCAAAAGCCGCCAACTGGCGCAACGACCGTCGAATATTGCCCGCAGCGTTTAGCTGAAGCGCTCAACCGCCTTAAGCCGACCGAGGATGTTGAACTCTATGCTTCGGGGATCAATGTATTCCAGAAATGGACGCCCGAACGGCACCGCGCCCCCAACTGACCCACCCTAGCAATATAGCGACACCGAGGGATCCACTTTCACTCTGACTATCACTACCTTGAACTCTCCACATCGCTGCTGGGCGGAGATCGATCTCGCCGCATTTGAACGCAACTTGAAGCGCATTCAAGCCGCGCTACCAGCGGACGTGCGCTACGTCTCCGTCGTCAAAGCAGATGCCTATGGCCATGGAATGCCACAAATGGTGCGGCGACTCATGCAGAGCGGCGTCGATTACTTCGCAGTCGCCAACGTGCACGAGGCCGCCGACATTCGCCACATGGGCAAAGGGTGGCCGATTCTCATCCTCAGTCCCCTGCTCCCAGAAGAAGACAGCGACCTAGTTGATTATGATTTGATCGGCACAGTGAGCACACGCGAAGAAGCAGAGAGATTCAACGCGCTGGGGCAGACACGCGGCACCTCGATTCAAATACACCTCAAAATCGATACCGGTATGGGGCGTCTCGGCGTCTGGCACGAAGAGGCACTCGCCCTACTCGACGTCGTCCACCATCTGCCGCAGCTCAAACTGGCAGGCATCTACACACACTTTTCCAGTGCCGATAGCGACCGCGAGTTTACACGGCTTCAGCGTGACAGGTTCCTCGCGGTGCTCGATCAAACCGATACCACTGGCCTATTAATCCACGCAGACAACTCCGCCAGCCTCAATTCATTGAGCGGCGAGAGTCCGTTTAATGCGGTTCGAGTCGGCCTGCTCCAGCTCGGCATCCCGCCCTACCCCGATTCCGTGCTAGGGCGCGTCGAAGTAGAGCCTGTCTTTAGCTTTCATACCCGTGTCGGCATCGTCAAAAACCTGCCAGCCGGCACCGACATCAGCTATAGTCGAAGTCATCGCTTGACGCGTGACACGCGTATCGCCGTCCTCACCGCAGGCTATGGCGACGGCATTCCACTTGAATTGAGCAATACGGGGACGGTTCTAATCAACGGGCAACGCTGCCCGATTCTAGGGCGCGTTACAATGGATCAAACGATCGTCGATGTAAGTGACCTCGACGGCACGATCGCTTCAGGCGACCACGCCATACTCATCGGGCGCGGTGCCGGAGAAGAAATCACGGCCACCGAATTTAGCGACACCGCAGGGACGATACCGTGGGAGGCGCTCTGCTCGATCACCAAGCGCGTCGAACGTGTTTACGTTGGTTCACGTGAAGTTTAAAGATCAGGCACCCATTTTACATGAATGTGCCGGAAGGAAAACATCCATACCGCATTATTAAGAATTGCCTAAGCTAAGAGCCCTAATACACTCAATAAGCTTACGTGTTCATCTCGCTCAGAAAGCAGAACTCAGGCTGATACCAATCGATGAATCCCACATCAAAACGCACCCTTCTAACTCTTGGATCGCTCGTCTGCCTTGCCATTATCCTACTGGGCTTGACGGAATACCTGCTGAAAAATGGGACACTTAGCCCAGAAGCGACCAAGCAAGCAGTGACTGGAACGATGCTTAAAACGACGGCAGTTGCATTCCCCCTGCTACTCGTCGCGATCTATATCCTGGATCGACAGGAAAAGGTCCAAGTCAAAGCCCTACGCGAATCAATCGCCCGATCCACAAAGGAAGAGCGAACACGTAGCCAGAATATACTCGAAGGCACCGAGGCTGGCACTTGGGATTGGAACTTACAGACGAGCGAACTAATCCTCAATGAACGTTGGGCAGAAATTGTTGGTTACACACTTAAAGAGCTAGAACCGATCGACTTACTGACTTGGGAAAAGTCAGTTCACCCCGAAGACCTAAAAAAGGCGCAAATTCGAATCGAACAACACCTCTCGGGAGTCTTAGAGTATTACGACATTGAGTTTCGACAACGCCACAAAAGCGGTGATTGGAAGTGGGTCAATGCACGCGGAAAGATAACCGAGTGGACCGAAGACGGTGTGCCGTTGCGTATGAGTGGCACGCACTTGGACATAACGAAGCGCAAGAAAGCCGAAGAAGCCAATACCGCAGCGAGACAGCTATTACAAAACGTATTCGACGCCGCCTCTGGAGTCTCGGTGATTGCTACGGATCAAAACGGCATCATTACCCTCTTTAACTCCGGAGCAGAATGTATGCTCGGTTACAGTGCCGATGAAATAATCGGCAAAACGACTCCATCAGCATTCCACCTAACATCGGAATTAAAAGCACGTGGGGTCGAACTCGAGGACGTCACGAAAAAAGCTCCTATTGAATATATGAATAAAGTGCTCGCAGCCGGAAAAGAGCACTCCGAGTGGACTTACCGACACAAAGATGGGAAACTCCTACCAGTTAAACTAAGTCTCACGACCACACACAACGCAGGTGGAGAAATCAACGGATACCTCGGCGTGGCGATGGACATCAGCACAATCAAACAGGCTCAAAAGGATCTGATCATCGCGAAGGAAGAAGCTGAGGCCGCCAGTCATGCCAAGGACGAATTTCTGGCGGTCATGAGCCATGAAATGCGCACTCCGTTGAACCCGATACTGGGCTTTTCGGACATGCTGCAACAGAGTATCACAACCGAGCCTGAAGTAGAATATATCGAAACCATCATCAACGCCGCAAACCGGCAGTTATGCCTGATCGATGATATTCTCGAATACATGCGCATTAACAGTGGCACAATCGCACCAAGCCCGGAGCCTCTCAACTTAACGGATCTCTGCGAGCTCGCAGTTGCCGATGCGCAAGCATTTTCCGCTCCACTGAAACTGAACTTCGAACCTCCGCAAGAACACAGCCCCGACGACTTTACCGTCGAAAGCGATCTGATGATGCTACGTCGCATACTCGACAACCTGATCAGCAATGCCTGCAAATATACCCATGAAGGCAGCATCACGGTTTCCCTGAAACGATCCCTCTCTGAAGACGGGATCTTTATTATAGCAGTCGAAGACACTGGCATAGGCATCGATTCGCAGAGCCAACAACTGCTGTTCGATGCCTTTAGCCAAGCTGACAGCTCTTACACACGTAAACATGAGGGACTCGGGCTCGGCCTCGCCATTTGCAAAAAACTGCTAACCATATTGGGCGGCAAAATCGAAGTCGAAAGCACCGTCGGCGTCGGCTCCACCTTTACCGTGCACCTCCCGCTCAAAGAGTTAAAAGAAGAGTTAGTTGCACGCAGCCAGCCAGCGAAACCGCATACCTCACAAATATTTACCCGCCCCTGCAATGTGCTGATTGTCGACGATCAATCAGATAACCGATTAATCGCCCGCACCTTAATCGAATCCTTCGGCGGTCGTGCCACCGAAGCCACCAACGGTAAAGAAGCCGTCGAGCTGTGCCGGGAGCAATCATTCGATCTCATATTGATGGACTTGGCGATGCCCGTCATGCACGGCAAAGAAGCTGCGGCACAGATCCGCGACACCGAGAACATGAACCAGACGACGCCCATCATAGCCGTCACCGCAGACGTCACGCCCAAGGTGCAAGACGCCTGCAGCGCAGCCGGCATGCAGCACTACATCAGTAAACCCATCGATTCGAAGGAACTTTTCGCACGCATCAACGAACATATTTAAACGACACTTCAATTCAGGCGATACATCACGGTTCATTCATTTCATTTCAGTAAATACCAAATAATACCAAATAACACCTTAAAAAAACTTGCAACCTAAGCCATAGCCGGTAAAGCTCTGCTAATCCTATATCACTATGAAATCAGTACAGCTTAACAACAACGTCCTTCGTGACGGCCACCAAAGTCTCGCAGCAACTCGCATGCGGACCGAACAAATGCTCCCAGTTTGTGAGCAACTAGACAACTGGGGCTTCGGCGCTCTGGAGACATGGGGCGGTGCCACCATCGACTCCGGGCTACGCTTTCTCGACGAATTTCCGTTTGATCGTCTCGACGCATTGAAGAAGGCCTGCCCGAAGACGCCTCATATGATGCTGCTTCGCGGGCAGAATATCGTGCAATACGCACACTTCCCAGACGACGTTGTCACCGCCTTCATTAAGACAAGTGCGGAGCACGGGATGAACATCTTCCGTATTTTCGACGCGCTCAACGACACGCGTAACATGAAATGTGCGATCGACGCTTGTAAGGCAGCCGGCGCGCAGGCACACGGCACGATCTGCTTTACCAGCAGCCCGGTCCACTCCGCCAAGAAGTTCATCGAAATGGGCCTCGAACTTCAGAAAATGGGCTGCCACGCCATCGTGCTGAAAGACATGGCAGGACTCATCGCACCAATGGAGACGTTCGAAATCATCGATGGTCTGAAGAAGACACTGAAGATTCCAGTATGGATTCACACGCACGACACTGCCGGCCTAGGTGCCAGCACGTATATGTCTGCGATCGACGCAGGTGTGGATGCGATTGACGTATCCGTCTCTCCATTCGCCAACGGCACCGGCCAGCCGGACACGACTCGTATGCTGGCCATGCTCAACGGACATCCGCGCTGCCCAGAGGTCAGTGAAGCACAGCACAAGGCACTTAAGGACATCCGCCACTACTTGGAGGGTCCTTACCAGGAGCTCAGCGCATTCACCAGCCACACAAACGAGATTATCGACATGGATACGCTCGAATATCAAGTGCCAGGCGGCATGCTCTCGAACTTCCGCACTCAGCTCAAAGAGCAGAAGATGGAAGACAAGTTCGATGAAGTCTTCCGTGAAATTCCTGTGGTGCGCGAAGCACTCGGCTGGATTCCATTGGTCACACCGACCTCTCAAATCGTCGGCATGCAGGCCTTCCTCAATGTTAAGTTTGGCCGTTGGAATAAGATTTCACCACAGGCTGCCGACATCGCGCTCGGCTATTACGGCCGCACGCCGGCGCCCGTTTGCACCGAGTTGCAACAGCTTGCGGCCAAGCAGTCGGATAGAGAGCCGATCACTTGCCGACCTGTCGAGTCTCCAAAAGCCAAGCACAAGCACATGGACGACCTTCGCAAGGAGCTTAAAGAAAAGAACATGCCAAGCGACGACGAGCACTGCGTCATTTACGCAATGTTCCCACAGCAGCTGGAAACACACATCAAAAACAAGGACAAGCCAGCAACGGTCAACGTCCCTGCCGCAGTGCCAGCAGCCGCAGCACCTGCCGCAGCACCTACAAGCGAAGGCCCGATCAAACGCTACGCCCTCAATGTGAACGGCAAGCGCATCGAAGTCGGCGTCGAAGAATTGGTCTAGCCATTCTCTTTATTTCATACAAAAGAATTAGCTACAAATTGCATTTTCGGTGAATCTTTTTAGTGAGCGCCGCCCTTGAGTTCATCATGGAGATGCTCAAGCTCGGCCTCCCACTCCTGCAGCTGTTGTCCCTTTTCAGAAATTGTATTCTCACTCCTCTCAATGAATGCTTCGCGCTCATGCAGGACAGCCTCGGCGGCCTTCAAACTCGCTTCGCGCTCATCAAACTGCGCCTGAAGATGCCCCAACGCCTTCGTTTCCAAAGCCTTGATGTCTCCATCTGTATTTCCCTGCACGGAATCAGCCATACGTGCCTGAGCATCGAGCAGGGCCTCCGTCTCGCGCAAGGTCAGCTCGCGTTCAAGCAACACGGACTCACGTGCGGCATATTCCTGATCCAATGCACCGAGAGCAGCTTCGCGTTCCAATAGTATTTCTTCGCGTCGCCTTAACTCTTCCTCAATCGCAAACAAGGTATTCTCACGCTGAGCCAACAATGCTTCGCGATCCCAAAAATCATCAGCATTTGCCTTCGGTAGCTGCGACATAGGCGAATACTAGCCTCCAAACATACCAGAGATTTTACCGAGAAACCCTCGGCGCTCAGATGCTGGAATTCCGAATTTTGCCCGTGCCAACACAGAGGCGACACGCTCACGTCGCGGCTCGTTAATCGCGATAAAATAGCGTTCTACCGCACCACTCGTCTTGCAAACCTGTTCAAGATCCACGGCCTCTTTAGTAAACCATGTGCAAAGTGCATCGAACCCCGCCATTGCCTGCTTTAGAGCTGCGTCCAAGGCCTCTTGACTGACACGTTTGCGTAACGCCTCTTCTTCATCCGTCAGAGAAACTCCGGCCTGACTCAGCAGCTCAAGTTGAATCGGCTCATCAAGGTCACGGGCAATGAGCCCCACTGCTTCAGCAAGATGTAGGTTACGCTCAGTGCGACGATATGGAAGGTGTTTCACGATACTCGGCTCATCCACGTGCGCCAAACCATTGAGGAAGGATTTAAGGTCGCCGCCGATCACAACATTACGTGCCAAATTTTGACCGAAATGAATCGTTTGAATCAGGGTCTCAACTCCCTCGCGCTTCAATACCTCTTTAGTCTCAGGTGAAAAATGAATAAACTCTGCAGGATACGTCTGAGGAATATCCAACTTCTCGAGAATCCGCTCAAACGCATCGTCCACTTCACTCTCCTCCTCAACAGTATCCGCCATGTCAGAAAAAGGATCATCAAAGGCCAGCGTCTCGCGCAAGATGTCCATCAACTTTTTAACACGCGCTTTCTTGCCTATGAGCCCAGGCACAGACTGGAGTTCCTCGAAGTCGTATTCGATATACTTCGCAGGAGTTTCATCACTCCCCTTGAAGGGCCAGGAAATACTGGCATTCTGCCCCAACACTGAGATTTCAGTATCGTTCAATATTGAGTTAAAAAAGCGCTTACGGAGGTGTTCCCACTCCTCTGCCGAATATTTCTCTGATGTATCTTGTGTCATTATATAAATTTAGTTGGAACTTTGAACGCTCAGGATCTCTTCGGCAACACTTCGATAATCATCACGAACAGAATTTTCATTGCCTAAACTTTTAACCAGGTTGACGGGAAGCCCCAGCGTAACTGCACGACGCACGACAATGGCATCGCGTATTTTGGACTCAAAAATACGTGCATCCTTCCCCACCTTCCCCTGATTCTTAAATTGGTTGATGCGAAACTGCATACGCATCTTCGGCACCTCAATATCCATATTGCTCTTAATTGCATTAAAAATCACGCCGTGAACCTCCGCTCGCGGTTGCATACCTGCAACGCGAAAGCTGGCACAGAGATAATTGAACTGCTGCAACTTGCCCACGAGTAGCGTGAACCCGATCAGGCTCAGCGCATCCGGGTTTGCCGGCACATAAATCTCACTACTGCAAAAGATGCCACACTGCGCAGCGTAAAGCACATTAGGCGGGCAATCGAACAGAATGAAATCATAGTCCTCCTCGATTTCAGCCAACTGCTCTTGAAAAATCGCAAACGCAGGCCGCCCGTCTTGGGGCTCAAAGTCATGCTCCAGATCGACTAAAGTAAAAGTCGTAGGCAGCACATCCAGCCCCGGCAACAATGCCTCCCCCTCCTTGCCTCGAACGACATCGCGCTCTACACAATCACGCAATCGGCACACGCCAGGCTCAAAGATAGAATACAGATGCCCGACATCAGAGGTATTGAGCGGATTCCAACGCTCCAAACGCATCAACCAAATACTTGAATTCGACTGTGCATCCAAATCCACCAGCAAAACACGCTTTCCTGCCTCGGCCAAAGATGCGGCAAGATTAACAACAAGTGACGTCTTTCCAACGCCCCCTTTGTAATTAATAAAGCTTAATTTGCGCACCATACATCAACTATTATTCCTTAACGATGTAGAGACAACCCACATCTGACGAATTTATAGTAAAACGATTCCCCCTGATGTTCCCGACTAAAATCGATCAATGCTTCGGGCGCCAACTCTTGAGCACACGCATGTAATTCGCGCGCTCCAATGCCTCCGGATCGGGGCAACGATTATAGTTCATGCAACCGCGCAGTTGATCCACTGATTCATACTCATGCTCAGTCACCCAGCGCCCAAACTCACTTAAGACGTCTGCAATCCTAGTGGGGCCGTTAATCAGCAAGGTGGAAACCATTTGCACCGAATCCGCCCCAGCCATGACGGCCTTCACCGCATCCAAGCCGGTATGCACACCGCCAGAAACCGACAGGTCGCACGGCACGCGGTCGCTCAACAAGGCCAACCAACGCAGACGCTGGCGCAACTCATTCGAAAACGAGAGGTCGAGTGAAGGCCGCACACTGAGATCTTCAATATCGAAATCTGGCTGATAAAAACGATTAAATAGCACTAAACCATCGACTTTAGCCGCACACAGTCGGTTCGCAAAATGAGGCAGTGCAGTGAAATTCGGCGAGAGCTTCACCGCCAAGGGAATTGAAATCTGCGATCGGATCGCTTCAACAATCCGCAGGCAGCGATCCTCCAAGTCAGAGGCACTTTCTTCTAAGTCTGTCGCTAGAAAATACAGATTCAGCTCCAGCGCATCGGCTCCCGATTGCTCCATCAGACTCGCATAGCTCACCCACTCGCCCTCACGTGTGCCGTTGAGCGAAGCGATCACAGGCACTTCCACTGCTGATTTTACCTTCTGGAGTTGCTCCAAATAAGCCTCTACGTCGCGCTCCAACAGTTGATTCACTTCGGGAAAATACGAGGCCGCCTCCGCAAAGGAATTCTCATACGCGCCGATGTGCGCCTCCGAACCGAGCATGTTCTGTGTGATCTGCTCCTCAAACAGCGAATACATCGTGATCGCGGCGGCACCCGAATCTTCGAGTTGGCGCACCTTATCGAGGTCATCTGCCAGCGGCGACGCCCCGACGATCAGTGGATGTTTCAGTTTCAGGCCGAGATATTGAGTTTCAAGATTCATAACAATGGCTTCGTGTGAGTAATATGATCGAATTAAGCGTCGTCGCCCTCGGGTTCGGGCTTAGGATAAGGTGTCGCCAGGCGTTCGTGCAGCGCATAGCGCTCATTGACGAATTCCTGTGCCATACGCCCAAGTTCTTTCGCGCGCTCGGGATCCTTCATCTTCAACATCCGGAAGCGCGCCTCGTTATCCGTATAGGTATAAAGCGGCTCCTTCGGCGGTCGCGAATCGAGCTTGAGCGGATTCACACCCGACTCCGCGCGTTGCGGATCGAAGCGATACAGCGGCCACGAGCCAGTGCTGACCGCCAGCTTCTGCTGCTCCATACCCTGCGCCATATTATAACCATGCGCAATACAATGACTGTAGGCGATAATCAGCGACGGACCAGGGTGGCGCATCGCCTCGTAAATAGCATTCACGGTCTGGGTATCTTTCGCGCCCATCGCAACGCGTGCCACATAGACATTGCCATAATTCATGGCAATCATGCCGAGATCCTTCTTACCGACTGCCTTGCCGGATGCGGCAAATTTCGCGATCGCACCAATGGGCGTCGATTTACTCTGCTGCCCCCCGGTATTGGAATAGACCTCCGTATCCAGCACCATGATGTTCACATTGCGCCCCGACGAAAGCACGTGGTCCACACCGCCAAAGCCGATATCATAGGCCCAGCCATCGCCACCGATAATCCAAACGGATTTTTCGACGAGATAATCCGCTAGGTCGAGCAAGCGTTTCGCGGCTAAGCCATCAAGCCCAACTAAGGCCGCCTTCAATTGCGCCACACGCTCGCGTTGCGCAGCGATACCAGCTTCATCGGATTGATCCGCCTCCAGCAGCCCCGCCACTAGAGTCGCATCCAACTGCCCGCTAAACTGACTGAGCATGTCGCGTGCAATTTCAGACTGCTTATCGACCGCCACACGCATACCGAGACCAAACTCGGCATTATCTTCAAACAGTGAATTCGCCCACGCGGGCCCGCGCCCTTCGCTATTACAAGTGTAAGGTGTCGTTGGTAAGTTACCCCCATAGATTGACGAGCAACCGGTGGCATTCGCCATCAACAAACGGTCTCCGCAAATCTGTGTCAGCATCTTCAGGTACGGAGTCTCACCGCAACCCGCACAAGCGCCAGAATACTCAAATAGCGGCTCCTTGAACTGGGTAAATTTAACATCATCCTTCAGCGTCGCGCGATCTGGATGCGGTAAATCGAGGAAGAATTTATAGCTCTCACGCTCTTCGTCCAACAGCGGCGACTGCGTGCGCATGTTGATCGCCTTCTCGCGCGGGTTGCTCTTGTTCTTCGCAGGACACACTGCCACGCACAGTGAACAGCCGGTGCAGTCTTCAGGTGCGACTTGAATAGTGTATTTCTTATCAGGGAAATCACGCACCTTGAAGTCCACTGACTTAAAGCAATCCGGCGCACCTTCGAGTTCCGTAGGATCGTAGAAATTCGAACGAATCGCAGCATGCGGACAGGCCTGCACGCATTTATTACATTGAATACAAATCTCCGGATCCCAAATCGGAATCTCCTGCGCAATGTTACGTTTCTCCCACTTACTGGTGCCCACATCCCAGACGCCATCCGGACGGAAGACACTGACGGGCAACTGATCGCCCTTATTCTGCAGCATGACCGAAGTCACATGTTGCACAAAGTCCGGCGCCTCAGTCGGCACCACTGGCGGCAACTCCAAGTCCGACGATACCACAGAAGGCACCTCGACCTCATTCAATGAAGCAAGCGTCTGATCGACGGCCGCGAAATTTTTCTGCACGACGTCCGCGCCCTTCTTCCCGTATGTCTTCTCAATCGCTCCCTTGATCTGTTCGATCGCGGCCTCGCGTGGCAGCACGCCCGAAATTGCAAAGAAACAGGTCTGCATGATCGTGTTGATACGTCCACCCATGCCTGCCGCACGCGCCACCGCATAGCCATCGATCACATAAAACTTCAACTGCTTCTCAATGATCGCAGCTTGCACCGGACGCGGCAACTGGCCCCAAACCGTCTCGGCAGAATGAATCGAATTCAACAAGAACACCGCTCCGGGCGCCGCATACTCGAGCACTTCATATTGATCCAGAAACTGCGCCTGGTGGCAGCCCACGAAACTCGCATTTTGAATCAAATACGGCGCGCGTATCGGCTCGGGACCGAAGCGTAAGTGCGAAATGGTCACCGCACCCGACTTTTTGGAATCATACACAAAATAACCCTGTGCGAAATTGTCCGTCTCTTCACCGATGATCTTAATCGTGTTCTTATTGGCACCCACAGTGCCATCCGAACCGAGCCCGAAAAAGACGGCTCGAATCACATCGTCCTTCTCCAGATCAAAATCCGAATCGACCGATAGCGAAAGCCCGCTCACGTCGTCGTTAATGCCCACCGTGAAACGGCGCTTCGGCTTCGTTTCGAGCAGTTCATCAAACACAGCCTTCGCCATCGCTGGCGTAAAGTCCTTCGAACCGAGTCCATAACGTCCACCGATAATGGTCGGGCAGAACGAATCCGCAATGATCCCCGATTGACGCGCTTCTTCAATCGCAGCCATCGTTTCAACCAATAACGGCTCGCCCATCGCGCCCGGCTCCTTACAACGATCCAACACCGCGATACGCTGCACACTCTGTGGTATCGCAGCCATGAAGCGCTTCAAGTCCAAGGGACGATACAGACGGATCTTCAGCACCCCGACCTTACGACCATTGGCATTTAAATACTCAGCAGTCTGCGTCACCGTCTCGGCACCCGAACACATGATGATGACCAACTCTTCGGCATCTTCCGGACCTTCGTATTCATACAGCGAATACTGACGACCGGTCAGCTCAGCAAACTTAGCCATCTCTGCTTCAACCGTATCGGCACAAGCATCATAAAATGGATTACTCGCTTCACGTGCTTGGAAAAACACATCCGGATTCTGCGCCGTGCCACGAATCGTAGGATGATCCGGCGACAGCGAATTCGCACGAATCCGTGCAATCGCCTCGGGATCAATCATCGCGTTCACGATCGCATCATCCAGCACCTCTGCTTGGTTGATCTCATGTGACGTGCGAAAGCCATCGAAAAAATGTAAAAACGGCACGCGACATTTCAACGTCGCCGCATGTGCAATCAGCGCAATATCCGCAGCTTCTTGCACACTATTAGAGGCCAACATCGCAAACCCAGTCTGACGACACGCCATGACATCCGAATGATCGCCAAAAATCGACAACGCGTGGGTGGCCAACGCACGCGCACTCACATGCATACAGAACGGCGTCAATTCACCCGCAATTTTATACATATTGGGAATCATCAACAACAGTCCCTGTGATGCGGTAAAAGTCGTCGCCAAGGCGCCCGTTTGCAGCGCCCCGTGCAACGCTCCCGCCACACCCGCCTCGGACTGTAGCTGCACCACTTCCGGCACATCGCTCCATATATTCGGCCGCTTCGCAGAGGCCCACTCGTCGCAGACTTCGCCCATACTGGTCGAGGGGGTAATAGGATAAATGGCGATCACCTCGGAAGCGCGATAAGCAACTGAAGCCACCGCCTCATTTGCATCTACCATCCGAGCAGTTGAGCTAATCTTAGATTTATTCACGATAAGTTTTACTAAATTAGAAGGTCTACTAAGTCAAGGCACTCACGATGGACCTACCCATCGTTAAGGGATATAAATACACAGTATTAGTAATACTCACCCTTAATTCAAGACCCCTACATATTTAATTTTCAGAATTAGGACGATCATCGCGGTAAGTGTTGGCACGAATATGCTATAACCCTGCTCGTCTGTGCGAGCAATTTAGGCGTTTTCTATGCTAATACAGTTGGAAAAAGAAGGCCGTATCGCATCCCGAGGCGCCGGTCGAGGCAAACGCTATTTCCCGGCCGTCCTACGCGTATCCGATATGATCGTAGCCGAAGCACCGGATGTATCTTATAGCAGTAAAAAACTTTCCGAAGGCGGCGAGGCTGTTAAACGATTGATCATGCGTCCCCTGTCGGAACGTATGGCTGTGACCTATCAGCCTACTTTCCTCGAATCCTACCAGCCCAATCAGACCGCCTATTTGGACGAACCGTTGAAAGCCGAACTGATGGCCTTGGGCGACATTGGCCAGAGCGCTCTGCCCGCAGGCACCTACTTGCGCCAAGTGATGGATCGACTGATCATTGACCTGTCATGGAACTCGAGTCGATTGGAAGGCAACACCTATTCGTTGCTGGATACCCAACTGCTACTGGAAGCTGGCCAAAACGCCGAAGGCAAAAAGGTGGAGGAGACCCAAATGATCCTCAACCACAAGGCGGCCATCGAAATGCTGGCGGAACAGGCTGACGAGATCGGCTTCAACCGATATACGATCTGTAACCTCCATGCGTTACTTTCTGAAAACTTGATGCCCAACCTCAACGCCACTGGATTGATTCGCGTCAAGCCCGTCGGCATCACCGGCACTGCATTCAGACCGCTGGCCATCCCCCAGAAAGTGGAACACTATTTCGACTTGATGCTCAAAAAAGCAGAAGCCATCCAGGACCCGTTTGAGCAGGCTTTCTTCATCATGGTGCAGTTGCCCTATCTCCAGCCCTTCGAGGATGTCAACAAGCGCACCTCACGCCTGGCCGCCAACATTTCTTTGACGCGCCACAACCTGTGCCCGCTTTCATTTACTGACGTGGATCAAAATGACTATATCCGTGCCACACTCGGCGTCTATGAACTCAACCGCGTGGACTATTTAAGAGATGTATTCTCATGGGCCTACCGCCGCTCTTGTGCCCGACATGCGTCTATCCGTCAGGTCATTGGCGAGCCCGACCCGTTCCGCTTGCAATACCGGGAACTAATCAAGCAACACGTCCAGTGGGTGGTCAATCAACGGATGAGTAAGCGCTCGGCATCCAAATGGATCAGCGAACTGGCACAGAAAGAAATACAGCCCAATGACCGCATCAGATTCATCGAGGTGGTGGAACTGGAGCTCTGCGGTCTGCATGAGGGCAACATTGCCCGCTACCGCTTGCGCCCGTGCGACTTTCTAAATTGGCACGAAATCTGGGAGAGTGTGTAGCGATTCGATACCAAGTGCATCGACACAGTTCGTTCGAAGTGTAGCCGAGGTCGTAAGACCTTGGAGGTAGCCGATTTCAAAGACGTCGCTAGCACGACATCGCTACAAGTTTTGTAGCGACGCGATGCCAATAGCGTCGACACGGCTCGTATGAACTGTTGCCGAGGTCGTAAGACCTTGGGAGCGAGATCGCTCCTGAGCAATCAACGAATCAACTGCGTCTGACTGAGCGGTAGCCAGCAAATCCGGCCATCCGTGAGAGCCACACGGCCCCATCCTTCACGCGTCTCTTCGAGGGTAAATTCAACACCGTCATGCAGCGGCTCGTGAAAGGCTGCAGCATACGCATAGTCAGGCCCTTTGCGTGCGAGCACTGACTCGGTAATGACCACGCCATGCTGACCGGACAACTGAGCCGACATAAACCAGAGGCCAGAAGTCAGGCTACAGAGTAACAGCACCACCAAACAGGCGATGCCCCCAGCACGCCTTCGGTAGCGAACCGTCGACAGCACGCACGCGCCGAGCAATACGATCAAAACGAGTAATGCCGCCTTCAACCAAACCGTTGGCCATTGCAGCCACCACTCCGATTCATCTGGCACATCCGTCAGTGCCAAGCCACGTGCCGCGCCTAAATTCTCAGTGAGCATCGAATCGAACGGACGATAGATACGTGCCTGACGATAGGCCGCGATGGAGCGTCCCAATGCGCCGGTTTGGAACCATGCATTGCCCGCGTTATACCATGCCACGCCCGGGCGTTCTCCGGACTCGGCCACCGCTTGAAATTTCAAGGCCGCTTCGGCATACAAAGCCGCAGCTGCATCGCTACCGGCTTGCGCGCTCAACGCTTGCTCAAATAACTGCTCCGCCTCCGACCAATCGGACGCCTGCGCCTCTTGCGGTAGAATAGACATGCCCAGCAGCAACAACAGCGCCGACTTACCAAGCAATCCGAGAATGCGCTTCCCCACGGCGTTGAGCGCGTTCAACTGCGCTGCCGGTTGTGCCGCACTATAGTCCTGCGCATCAGTCGAATGATGTAGCGCCACCACTGTTTCGATATCCTCAGCCGCCACGCCAATCTCCCGTAACGCATTTTCGGAATCACGCACCGTCCACGCCTGGCCCTCAGCACCAAAACTCACTGCGAGAAACTGTAAAAACGCCGGCCATTTCTCGGCAGCATTTTCCGGTAGTTTCCGGAACGCCGCATACGCCTGCGCGCGTGCACGATACTTCGCATCGAGCGATCGGCGGCGGCGCTCGCGCATCACCGGCAACAGGAAGCAAAAGCCCACGAGTGTGAGTAGCAGCCACAGCCAGAACCATGATGCCAGACACACGACGATATTGTTGATTAGATCATTCATTCCATTTGCTTCCCGATTATGCCAGATCCCTTCTGACTGTTTACTTAAAGTCACCCCTGCACCTTTATACGATCTCAGGTCGATAAATTCCTGGCCTTCATTCGGTGCCACACTCAGAGCAACCGGCTCAGTCGCAACCATCACATACGCGCCGGTCTCCGGATCGAAAGCTTGTATCTGCAATGCCGGAAAGGCTTCGACGCCGGTCGTCAATGCGCGCAAGCGACAGCGAAACGTCGTGCCGTCCGCTCGCCAAGTGCGCCCCAAATCATCATCAACCAAAAAGCGGCCGCGCAAACCACGCTGCTGGCTCAAGCGCGGCAGATCAATCATACCATGCGGCGCATCGGCAAACACCTGCAACTCCGCTTGCATCAGCTCCCCCACTTTCATCGCATCCGGCGTCACGGTGACCTCGACACTGACAGGAGCAAACAAACCACTAAAGCTCGACTGACGTCCTGCCGCGGGCAAGGGCAACACTGTAATCTCGATCGGCGCAGTCTCCACATAGAAACGTTCATAGCGCACATCGGCCTCCTCGGGTGCAAACAAACTGTTATTAAAATGTGCCGCATATTGACCAAAGTTGCGGCTACCTTGCTTCAAATAAGCACACTCCAAACGCGTAGCGGGCAATGTATAGATACCCGGTTCAGAGAGTCGCAAATACAATGGTAATTCAACCGATCCTAGCGCCTTGGCTTTTCCTTCGTTCAATGTCCGCTTACCGATCACTCGCCGTCCACCGATCGGCAAGCCGACCTGATGCTTTTCCGCTTCGGTCGAGCGGGGAATGACGATCTCAACGGCAGGGTCATTAAAAAACGCGGGATAGTAATTGAGTGACTGCAGCCGGCTCGCCTCTAAATCACAGTGCCATGTTAAATCCACACGCAGCGGCTCGCCGACATAGACCTGACGCTTCGCCGGACTGAGTGTCAGCGTCATCGCCTCAGACCGAACCGGCGCTCCCACCGCGACTTGTTGTGGAATGGTTCGATAATGCTTCGTCTCACCGAAAAACTCCAGCGATGGAAACGTCACCACCCCGGTCTCACGCATCATGAAACGCACAATCGCAGCGGCCTTGCCCGCGATCGAGTCCGGCGTCTCACGCACCTGCACATCAATAAAGCTGAGCCCCGGCACTCCAAACGGCAATGCTTCCGGCGTCGCCACGACTTCATCAAAATAAATCACGGCCGTGCCGGCGCGATCGGTAAACCAGCTCTGGTTGACCATCTCGACCGGCACAGAAACGACCTCCAGCTCTGGGGCCTCCTCCGCGTCGATAGCCTCGGCGGCCACAGGCTTTGCCTCAACCACAGGCACCACCGACTCGATCTTCTGAGCTTCCAAAAGCGCAGTCAGCAACAAAGGCACTATCCACAAAAACGCACGCATTAGTAATCCTTCTCCACTTTACCGGCATTCGCCTTGGCACGTTGTTGTTGGCGGAACTGCAGGCTGCCCTGCTCTTCCATTAAAATATCTTCTGCGGAATAATTCGGCACAGGAAGCGCCTGCATTTCACCGCCTGCGGCAAGGTCTCCCTCCATCGGCATCGAGCTCATCATGCTCTCATCCATCTCGTCCGAATACTCATAGTCTTCGTAGTCTTCCATTTCATCCCACTCATCGCCCTCCGATTCGTCGGATGAATTATTACTGAGTAGGCTCAGGATCTCTTCGATCAATTGCTCGGCTGCCTGCTGCTCGGCACGTGCCGCCGGCCATGTCGCCCAAGCTCCCAGTAAGCCACCGCCCCGCTCCATCGCTTCCGGCACCTTCGCCATCAGCTTTAGTGGTTCGGCCAAGATACCTTCCATCGGTGGCATGCCCTCCGGTGCCGGCGGCGTCATCTCTGTATCCAGTTTCTGCATACTGACATAAATCCCCTCGGCTTCAACCTTTAGCTCACCTTGCGATTTCACAAAAACCGGTGCATTCGCCGCCGCATCGTCAGGTGCCACAATCGGCGGCGGTGGTGGCGCATTTTTTGCGCGTTTCGGGTGGCGACGGTTCACATCGCTATCGGTGACTTCCTGGCGTAATTCTTTTTGCGCTTCGAGCAATGCCTGCAATACCTCCACCAACTGCTCCATCTGCGCTTGCATCTCATCCTGCTCCTCCGCCTCTTCGGCGATGCGAACTTGCAACTCGGCCACCCACACCGAAGTCGATTCCAGACGAATGCCCGAGCGCTCCATCTGCGGCGTATAACGTTTCGCAGCGAGAAATGCCAACTGCGCCTGCTGCGCATAGCTCAGACCCAGCTCGGCCGATGCCTCACTCTCGCTCCGTGACAACTCCATCAAACACAGGCCGCGGTTCAATTGCACAGCGGCCAAATCTCCGGGCGTCATCGAAGCCGAGTCACCGGATGCGGCGACGTCAGAAAACAAGGCAACCGCATCCGCATACGCACCATCAGCATACAATTTCGAAGCTTCTGCGAACTGCGCCTGCAACTGCGGCGTCGCGGCCTCGCCCTGCGGCGTCCCTACTAGCAATGTCAGCACCAGCGCGGCCTGCCCGAGCTGCAGACCATTCGCGCCCCAGCATTCCGAGAGCAACAACAGCAACAGTGCGGGAATCACAAAAAACAGCGCTGCTTCCTGATAGACCACGATCCCATCGCCCCCGACCGAAGCTGAGACCGCACGCCCCGCCACATAATCCACATAGATCTGGCCGAGATCAAAGATCTGATCGCCCACCGCAATATATTCAGCGTTCGCACTTTGCGACGCCAGTGCACGCAGCGTCGCATCATCCAGCTTGGTGTAAACAATCGCCTCCTCCGAGCGCAACAGTGTCCGCACGCCTTCCTCATCCAATACCGGAATCGGCGAGCCTTCTTTAGGATTGCCCACACCGAGCAGCAATAAATCCACACCATGCTCTTCTAGGAGCTCCGTGACCTTCGGCATCTGCGAGCCATGGTCACCGCCATCCGTAATCACCACCAGATCCTGCACGCCTGCACGATCCGCCATGAAGACTTGATCCACCACTTTCTCGACTGCCGACTGCAAGGTCGTGCCACCAAAATCCGCACTGCGTGTATGCGTTTGCTCCAGCATGTAACGCACAAAATCATAGTCATAGGTCAAGGGACACATGATCGTCGCACTGCCCGCATACACCACCAAGCTCACGCGCTCATTGCTGAATGTAACCAATGCATCACGCACCGCTTGCTTGGCCACTTCCAAGCGCGAGGGCGCCACATCTTCGGCCAGCATACTTTGTGACACATCCAGCGCAAAGACGACGTCGCGGCCGCTGCGGGAGATCGACAGCTTCTCCGGATCATAGCCCGGCCGCGCCAACGCCAGCACCAACAGCACAAAGGCCGCGATGCGCAAAGTATCACGCAATTGTCGATGCGTGCTCATGCCCCCGCCCATCGCCTGGATGAGCTCTGCGCGTTTGCCACGCGCATACGCGAGCAACCACCACAGCGGCAGGGCCAGCAGCAAGAGTGACAAGACCCACGTCCATTGAAAAACAAATCCACTCATGGCACCACGCGCAACACAGACGCCTCCAATATTAATGCAATCAGTAAGCTCAGCAGCGCCACACTCAAGGGCAACCAGAACCACTCCGCGACACGATCGTAGCTGCGTGTCGAAATCTCCGAACGTTCCAGACGGTCGATCTCTTCATACACCGAGAGCAAGGATTCATAATCACTCGCCTGCCTGAAAATACCGCCGGTCTCATCACTGATATGCTGTAAAGTGCGCTCGCTGGCAGTCAATTGCTCAACCTGCACTTCACCGGACGCCGAATCCTGCGTATCCCCTAAACTGATACAATAAATCCGACAGCCCCACTCTTTCGCCAAACCAGCCGCCTCCAGCGGCAAGTGTGCGCCCGAATTATTTTCGCCATCCGTCAGTAAAATAATCACACGACTCTCGATCGAGTCCACCTGCACCGAGCCCTGCCCGAACTGTAACTCTTCAATGTTTTGCAAGCGCGCTGCCGCCAATGCCAAGGCATCGCCATACGCGGTGCCATCCTCATTCGGTCGCTCCTGCACCTCCAGACTGCCCACAATCTGTAGCAGCGCATCATGCCCAAACGTCAACGGACTGCGCGTATCTGCATAGCGCGCAAACGTAATCAGGCCAAGTAGATCCTCCTCACGCCCCGCCAACGTATCACCATCCCCTGCGATGAACTTCTCGACCATCTCCTTCGCCACTTCCATGCGGCTGCGGTTCTGCCCCTCCAGGTCGCGCACGTTCATATCCATACTACTGGAGACATCCACCAAGAGTTGAATCGCGATGCCTTCGGAGACATCCATATCATAGGTCGAGCCTGCTTGCGGACGCGCCAGCGCCACGAGCAACAAGACCAACGCCAAACGACGTAAACTCACGGGGATCCATAAATAGCGCGCACGACCCGCATCGGCATCTGACCATAGCCCGACTGAAGACACCTGTAACGACGTGCGACGCAAACGACCACGCAGTAAAAACAATACCACAGGAATCAACAGCAGCACCCAAAGATAGACAAAATTCATCGCTCTACCTCCTCTTTGAGTGCACGTAATAAGCCTGCCACATCGATACGGTTCGCATACGCCGCCGTTTCCAATGCTTCTCGCAAACTCGGCGACATCGAAAGTGCCGCATCTCCAAGTGAGCGCTCGATCAAATCCTCAGCGGGTTCACCAGCTTCCAACGCGTCAACCAAATCACTCAAACTCAACGTCTCAGCCAACTCCACAAAAGCTGGCTTTTGTTTCCTCAACAAAATCCAAACGACTAAACTCAGCACGACTAAAGCCACAATAACGACCAGAACAAACACTGTTCTCTTCGGCGTAATGAAAGAATCGCCAGTCAACACCGCAGGAGTCTTCGAAGTATCCTCCGCCGCATACGAAGTGACCGTAAACTGCACGGACGGCAATGCCACTTCGGTCGAGACGCCCCCTTGCTCCAAGATCGCAGTGATCCTATTTAACTCAAACTCACCCGCATTCATCGGTTGCAGCAGAAGCAACACACTCTGCACATACACACCCTCGACATAGCGCACGGGTTCACGGGTATGTGCCACAAAGTGCAGCTGCGCATGCGCAGGCACATGTAATTCAAACTCGGCATACTCCGCACGGCGCATTTCGGCTTGCAGCTCGACCACATCGCCGGGGCGATACGTGCCTTCGACCAGTTGCAACGTCACACCTGATGCCGCATCTGCAAAAGCCAACAGCGGCAAGAGCCAGCCGCATAGAACTATCAATAGAGGTCTCACAGTTTAACCACCGGTTTCATTCGCTTGGCGACTTTGCCGCTCATGAAAAAATCCAGCCAGTGCTTGGACACAATCGCCGCCCACTGCCAGATCCAATAAATTCACACCCGACTCCAGCATCGACTGTTTCAGCCGCGCACTGTGCGCCGAATTATCCGCTCCGCCACGTCCCAGATCGACAATCCGTTGCTCATCCGTCTCGGAATCCTGCATACGCACCAAACCAGACACCTTTGGATCCAGCAAATGGGGCTCACTTAAATTAATTGCATTGATGTCGTGGCGAAACGCCAAAGCCTGCAACTCTTGGACATAGTCCTCGGTCATGAAGTCGGAGACAACAAACGCGATCGAATGCTTACGCGCCATATGGCCAAAGCGTCCCAGCATTTCAGTAAAGTCCGTGCCACGCCCCTGCGGCTTGAAGTGCATCAACTCATCCATGATCCGCATCGCATGACTCCGCCCCTTGCTCGGCGGCACGATTTGCTCAATGCGATCTGAAAACAAAATCAACCCGATCCGGTCGTGGTTTTTCACTGCAGCCATAGTCAACAACGCGCAGACCTCAGCCATTGTCTTACGCTTTCGCCCATCCGCATCGTGCAGCATCGAAGCCGACACATCGACCAACAGGTAAATAAACTGCTCACGCTCCTCGATATAGCGTTTAATATGCGGCTCTCCCGTGCGTGCGGTGACCTTCCAATCCATCGTGCGCACATCGTCGCCCGGTTGATACGGCCGCACATCCTCAAACTCCACACCTCGCCCCTTAAAGACAGAGCGATACTCACCGGCCAGCAAGTGCTCCACTGGACGGCGGCACTTCAACTCCAGCAAATTCAGCTGACTCTCTAGTTCACTAAGCACGATTGGATTCTAAGCAGAAACAGGCACCTTCGCGAGGATCTGGTCGAGCAAATCATCCGAAGTAATCGACTCCGCCTCAGCGCGATACGAGATCGCCATGCGGTGGCGCAGCAAATCATGCGCAACATCCTTCACATCCTGCGGGATCACATAGTCACGTTGCTGCATCAGCGCATGCCCACGCGCTGCCAACGACAAATAAATCGAAGCACGCGGCGAAGCGCCAAAGCGCAAGTAGCGCCCGAGGTCCAAATCATAAGTCTCTGGGTGACGCGTCGCATCCACCAGGCGCAAAATGTAGCGCTCCACCTTTTCATCGATGAAGATCGTCTCCATCGTTTCCCGCATCGCCATCAATTCCTCAATCGTCAAGACTGGCTCGATATCCAACTGAGGCGCCGTCTTCGCCATCCGCTGCATCACGAGCAACTCCTCATCCATCGAAGGATAACCGACCTTAAGTTTAAACATAAAGCGGTCCACCTGCGCCTCAGGCAATGAATACGTGCCCTCTTGCTCAATCGGATTCTGAGTCGCCAGCACCAAAAACGGTTTCGGCAAATCATAGGTCTCCTTGCCCAGCGTCACCTGCTTCTCCTGCATCGCCTCGAGTAAGGCACTCTGCACCTTCGCCGGCGCACGGTTAATTTCATCAGCCAGCAGCAGATTTGTAAAAATCGGCCCCTTCTCCGCAGTAAAGGTATGTGCGCGTGGGTCATAGACCAAGGTGCCGGTCAAATCGCCAGGCAGGAGGTCCGGTGTAAACTGAATACGACTGAACTGCGCATGAATCGCTTGCGCCAAGCTATTGACAGTCAAGGTCTTTGCTACGCCCGGAACGCCTTCCAACAGCACATGGCCATTGCACAGTAACGCCAGCAACAGGCGCTCCACCAAATTCTCCTGACCGACCACCACTTGGCCGACGCGCTCACGCACGGTTTGCAGCGTCGCGCTGCAGGATTCAAACTTCTGACTCATAATGAATGTATAACAGTGGAAAAGTATATATGTCGAAATGCAAACCGCACATAGTTAGACGCAATCAAGCTCTGTCAACAGTCCCTTAACGATACATAAAAGTTCCATTTTAGCACCGCATGTGCATCAAATGATAGATCCCCCGAAAAAACAGCAGCACCCCATGTTTAGTCGCTGAAATGATGACAAAACAGGTAACTACTTCACCTCAACGCCAATCGCTCGATTAAGTTTCCCCGAGACGAAGCCTTCTTCGTCAAATTCGACTGTTTGAAATCCAATGGCGATGAGTGCCGGTTCGAGAATCTCTCGCTTTGAGTGCAGCTCAACGACGTCTTCCGAGGGCACCTCGACCCTAGCTCGATCTCCAAAGTGGCGAACACGGTTGATCGGAAAACCTGCGGCCTGCACTGCTGCTTCGGCATCTTCGATCTGCCTCAATTTTGCGACCGTAATACGCTCTCCATAAGGCACACGTGAAGACAAACAGGGGCTGGCCGGTTTATCCCAACAATCCAACGAGAAGTGTTCCGCCAGTTGGCGCACCATATCCTTTGAAATCCCACAGTCGGCCAGAGGTGAGCGCACTTCAAATTCATCCGCAGCCGTTAAACCAGGGCGATAGTCACCATAGTCATCGACATTCGTGCCATTCAAGACCCACCGATCCGGAAACTCGGACCGCAACCCCGCCAATTCATCGTAGAGCGTGTGTTTGCAAAAATAGCACCGATTGGACGGGTTGTTAAAATAGTCCGGGTTATCGATCTCCGGAGTCGTGATGACCCGTAGCGGCAAATTGTTATTCAGCGCAAATTGCTTGGCTTCTTCCAAATCCGAAAGTTTCAGGCTCGGTGACGCGGAAATCACTGCAAGTGCGGCATCGCGACCGAGAAAATGTTGCGCCAGAAACGCGACCAGTGAACTATCCACGCCGCCCGAAAATGCCACCAATGCCCCGGGGCAATCCCGAAACCAATCTTCAAGCTTTTGCAGCAAATCCATCAGAGCGCATGTTGCGCCCGAATATACTTCTGTCAACTTGCACAAAGCAAAATGATCAGCTATCTAAGGAACGGTCATGTCAACACTCCTCTACCAATGCCCTGCCGGTATTTCCGGCGATATGAACCTCGGCGCGATGATCGCCCTCGGCCTCAAGCCGGAAGCGATCGAAGCCGAACTGCGCAAACTGCCCTACTCGGGTTGGTCGCTGCACTTCGA
Organism: uncultured Puniceicoccaceae bacterium; assembly: GCA_905479975.1. GTDB lineage: Bacteria > Verrucomicrobiota > Verrucomicrobiia > Opitutales > Coraliomargaritaceae > Lentimonas. The sequence goes on from CAJQOS010000079.1 coordinate 28,733, forward strand.
GACCGATATACGCCAAGGCATCACGGGCACTCGCTGCGATGTCATTCTACGGCAAAACTCCACGCAAGCGCATTCCAATCTCATGGTGGACGTGCATGCACATGGCCACAGTCACGCACACCATGAACATCGCGGTTTTAGCGAAATCCGCAAAGCCATCGAAAGCAGCGAACTCTCCGCCCGAGTCAAAGCCGACGCCGTCGCATGCTTCCGCGTATTGGCCGAAGCCGAAGGTGCCGTGCACGGCATCGCGCCCGCCGAGGTGCACTTCCACGAAGTCGGAGCGATCGATTCGATCATCGACATGGTCGGTGCCGCGATTTGCTGGGACCTACTGGGGGTCGATCGCATCGTCTGCTCCACCCTAGAAGTCGGCGGAGGCACGGTCAAATGCGCCCACGGCATCATGCCGGTGCCCGCTCCTGCGACGGCTCGATTACTCAAAGGGACGCCTTTCACCGCCGGAGCGACCGATAAAGAAACCACGACCCCCACCGGTGCCGCACTCCTCATCGGCAAACACGCCGAATTCGGAGGCAAAACCAGCGGAGCGCAAATCCAAACCGGCATCGGAATCGGCCAACGCGAGGACCCCAACATCGCAAATGCCGTCTATGTCAGCTTGATCGACGAATCGAAGCCAGGCAATCACTACGAACAAGATGAGGTCGTAGAGCTCGCAACGAATATTGACGACATGTCGGCCGAAGCGATCAGCTACCTCTGCGAGCAACTGCTTGCTGCCGGCGCCGTCGATGTCTGGCAAATACCCGCGACGTTCAAAAAAGGCCGCCTCGGTTGCGTCGTGCACACGCTCGCACCTTCCGATTCGGTCAGCCAGGTAGAAGCCACTTTTTTCAAACACAGTCGCACGTTGGGCGTGCGTCGCCAGGACTGGAAACGCTCCAAACTGAGCCGTGAACTACTCACGCTCGAAACACCATGGGGTCCCGTCCACGTCAAAAAAGCGGGTGATCCCAACACACTGACTCGCTACAAATTCGAATACGAAGATTGCCGCCGCATTGCCAGAGCAGAAAATCAATCACTCGAATGGGTCGAAGCCGAATTAACAAAACTCCTGCAACGAACAAAATGAACACGCGACAACTCCTAGAAGACCTACAGAACGGACACATCGACCTCGAAGCGGCACTCTCCCAATTGCAAGGCTTCGAAGATCTCGGACATAGTCGGGTCGATCTCAATCGTGAAGCGCGCAATGGAGCTGCCGAAGTCATTTTCGGCCAAGGCAAAACTGCCGGCCAAATCATCGATGTCATGCAGTGCCTCTCGGCTCAACAGCAAAACATTCTGGTCACCCGCATCACCCCCGAAGCGGCCGCGACCGTGCAGCAACGCTTCCCTGAATCGAACTACACCGAATTGGCGCGCATCCTTTCACTGCAATCCGTTCCCGCCCAAAAAACGGAATCTAAAATCGCCGTCGTGTGCGCGGGCACCTCCGATATTCCCGTCGCCGAAGAAGCGGCCCTCACTGCCGAGTTTTACGGCAATACGGTCGAGCGCGTTTACGACGCAGGTGTTGCAGGCCTACATCGCCTGATCGCCAGTCTCGATACGATCAACACTTGCCGAGTCGTGGTCGTCGTCGCGGGCATGGAAGGCGCACTCCCCAGCGTCGTCGGCGGCCTAGTCAAAGCCCCCGTCATCGCAGTGCCTACAAGCGTCGGCTACGGAGCCAATTTCGGCGGACTCTCCGCCTTACTGGGCATGCTCAACACATGCGCCAGCGGCGTAACGGTCGTCAATATCGATAATGGATTTGGTGCCGGATTTGCTGCCAACCGAATCAATCGGCTGTAGAGTTCGATACTCCACTACAGCTTCCGGTCAAATCGTGATCCAACATTCGCACACGTAGAATGGTGCCGAACAGGCACTGTCAACAGTCACTTGACGCCGCCCCAAAGTTCCCGCTTATTTCCACCCATGCCTATCACATTCGACCATACTCGTATCCGCGTCTCTAACCTTGAAAAGTCCATCGACTGGTATTGCCAAACCAGCGGCTTCTCCGTGCTGCGCCGCACCGATAAATCCCCCTCCGGCAACCAGCTTGCACATTTACAAATCCCAGGCAGCGCGCATAATCTAGAGCTCACACACTCCCCCGATTATGTGGTCAACGTCCCCGAAGACCTTGTCCACACCTGCATCCGCGTGGACGACATCGCCGCCTACTGTGAAATGCTCGAAGGCCTCGACCTCGAAATCGACCTCTGGCCCGGCAACTGGCGCGAAAAATTCGCCGACGGCAAAAAGATGGCCTTCATCACCGATCCGGACGGCTACGAGGTCGAAATTTTGGAGCACTAAACGAGCACGTAGCGTGACGATTCATCGAACGTTTCACTACCACTTTCACTCTCTCACTACCACTCGCCGAAGGCGCGCACTCTCGGTGTAGCCGAGTCACAGCGAATCCAACGGGCTACGCACACCCTCCCCTGGCATCTGCATCACATGCGTGTAGATCTGCGTCGTCTCGACTGAAGCATGCCCCAACAGATCCTGCACCGTACGGATATCCACGCCATCCTCGAGCAAATGCGTCGCAAAACTATGCCGCAGGGGATGGCTGGTAATTCTGCGACAAACACTCGCGTAAAAGGCTACGCCTCACGCGGTCTGGAATTATACATAAGCCTCAAACCACGCGATTGATCAACGGGATACGGTATTAATTGCCTATGGTGAGGGCATTCATCCCCTCTACGTTACAGAGAAAAGGAACCCAGAGTTTTTCACCACCCGCTTCCATGAGAAGGTTATTTAAGTAAAGATCAAAAATTCATTTTTGGTAACTTTTGTTTATTGGTTATTGATCAATGTTGAACAACGGAATCCCGCTTCCATACGCAGTCTATTGGTGAGGCCTTGAAGCCTT
>CAJQOS010000080.1 GCA_905479975.1 uncultured Puniceicoccaceae bacterium
GTCCATCTTGTAAGTCTTCGGCCATTCAGGCCATGGATTATTCGCTGCGCGCTCAATTGGAGGCTTAGGCATGATCTCGAGCTGCACCACGCTTTTGCAGCCGTGGCGTAGGGAGGTGCCGACACAGTCGGTGCCAGTGTCGCCGCCGCCGATGATGACGACGTTCTTGCCCTTGGCGAGTTCGCTGAATTGCTCGGACTTGCCGTCCTTGATGTCCCAAAGCTCCTTGGTGTTGGGCCCGAGGAACTCCATGGCGTAACGGATGTTGTTGAGCTCGCGGCCTTCGATCGGCAGATCGCGCGGCTTGGTGGCACCGCAGCACAGCACGACCGAGTCAAAGTCTTCCATCAATTGTTTGGAGGAAATATCGACCCCGATCTCGATGCCACATTCGAGGATGATGCCTTCGGCTTGCATCAGTTGTACGCGGCGCGTGACGACTTGCTTCTCAAGCTTCATGTTGGGGATACCATACATCAGGAGACCGCCTGGGCGATCTGCGCGCTCGAAGAGCGTGACGAGGTGCCCCGCTTTGTTGAGCTGATCCGCCGCGGCGAGGCCGGCAGGGCCAGAACCGACGACGGCGACTTTCTTGCCGGTGCGCTCTTCTGGAGGCTGGGGCTTGACCCAACCTTCGTTCCAGGCCTTGTCGATGATGGAACACTCAATATCCTTAATCGTGACGGCTGGCTCGATGAGGCCGAGGACGCAAGAGCCTTCGCACGGAGCTGGGCAGACGCGGCCAGTGAATTCTGGGAAGTTGTTGGTCTTGGCGAGGCGCAGGTAAGCATCGTGCCACTTGCCTCGGTAGACGAGGTCGTTGAATTCTGGGATGAGATTGTTAACTGGGCAACCGCTCGCCATGTTGGCAAGGCTCATGCCCGTGTGGCAGTAAGGCGTGCCGCAATCCATGCAGCGTGAGCCTTGTGTCTGCACCTTCTCAGCATCGAAATCTTCGTGGATTTCGTTCCAGTCCTTAACGCGTTCGAGCGGATCGCGATTTGCGATCGTCTTACGCTCAAATTCCATAAATCCAGTTGCTTTACCCATAATTTAAAAGTAGTTAGAAGTTAGGAGGCAGTAGTTAGAAGTTATTTAGCGGAAGAAAGAACCTTCTTCGTGTCGCTGTGTAACATACGTCCAATTTCGTCGATTTGTTTGAAGTATTGTTCTGTTTCCGCGTAGCCGAGGTCGGCTGCGAGTCGGAGATAATAGCGGCATTTATTTAATGAGCCCTGCGCTATGTTAAAGAAGCGGGCTTTATCGGCCGACGAACGCTTGCCATATCCCTCGGCGATATTCGCGGGGATGGAGACTGCGGCACGACGAAACTGAGATATCAGGCCGAATTTTTCGCATTCTGGGAAGTGTTGTGTCATTTGATAAATATCTAAAACGGATTGATGTGATTTTTGCTAGACAAGAAGGCTTTCGAATCCAGCAGTTGAGGCCTCAGTTTCCATCTAACTTCTAACTCTTTTTTAGTGTCCTGCTTTGACGTTTTCTTCGAATGCGGCTTGGATGGCGTCGTCGCCAGTCAGGCCGGAGGCTTCTGCGCGTTTGATGGCGTGCAGCACGCGTTCGTAATCCTGTGGCATGATCTTGAGGATCTTACCAGCAGTATCCGGCCAGCCATCGAGGATTGATTGGCCACGGACGGAACCCGTGAGTGAGACGTGTGTCTCGATCTTGCCCTTGACCAGTGCAATTTCGTCATCTTCACACTCAATAAGTTGGTAGACGTTGACCATGCCAGGGTTGAGGCTATTCTTCACGAAGTCGCCCGCCTCGTCGTAGATGTAAGCCACGCCGCCGGACATTCCCGCTCCAAGGTTACGGCCGGTGACGCCGAGATTGACGACCATTCCACCAGTCATGTATTCCAGGGCATGGTCACCGAGACCTTCGACCACCGCTTCGACGCCAGAGTTACGAACGCAGAAGCGTTCGCCGGCCATGCCTGCGATGTAAGCTTGACCCTTAGTTGCGCCGTAGAAGCAGACGTTACCAGTGATGATGTTTTCATGCGCTACGAATGGGGATTCTGGATCGGGGCGAACGACGATTTTCGCGCCACACAGACCCTTGCCCAAATAGTCATTGGTATCGCCGGTCACGGTGAAGGTCATGCCTAGAGGGCAAAACGCACCGAGGCTTTGCCCGGCAGAGCCCTTGATGTTGATCTTCAAGGTGTCTTCAGGTAGGCCAACTGCGCCGTGCTTGCGGGAGATCTCAGCGCCAGTAATGGTGCCAACCACACGGTTGGTGTTGATGATCGGTAGGTCGATTTCGACTGGCGTGCCGTGGTGAATCGCAGGCTGTGCTTTTTCGAGGATCTCTGTGACGTCGAGCGAGCGGTCGAGCAGGTGATCTTGGTCCTGAGTGCAGCAAGTCCCGACTTCAGGCCCCACATCAGGACGGTAAAGAATCTTGCTATAGTCGAGGCCCTTTGCCTTCCAGTGATCGATCGCGCTGCGCATTTCGAGTTTGTCGACGCGGCCAACCATCTCTGGAATAGTGCGGAAGCCAAGTTCTGCCATCAGTTCGCGCAGTTCTTCGGCGATGTAAGTCATGAAATTGACGACTGCATCTGCGCCGCCTTTGAACTTCTTGCGTAGCTCAAGGTTTTGCGTGGCGATACCGACAGGGCACGTGTTCTTGTGGCAAACACGCATCATCAAGCAACCAAGGGTGACCAGTGGTGCCGTTGCGAAGCCGAACTCTTCCGCGCCGAGCAAGCAAGCGATCGCGACGTCGCGACCTGTCTTGAGTTGGCCGTCGGTTTCAACCACGACGCGAGAGCGCAGGTCATTGAGCAGGAGTGTTTGATTGGTTTCCGCGAGGCCGAGTTCCCAAGGAGCACCTGCGTGCTGGATGGAAGAACGAGGCGATGCGCCTGTGCCACCGTCGTAACCGGAAACGAGGATCACGTCTGCCTTGGCCTTGGCCACACCGGCAGCAATTGTGCCGACGCCGACTTCGGATACCAACTTCACATTCACGCGAGCGTGGACGTTGGAGTTCTTAAGGTCATGGATCAGCTCCGCCAAATCCTCAATCGAGTAAATATCGTGGTGAGGCGGAGGAGAGATCAAGCCAACACCGGGAGTGGTGCCGCGTGTCTTAGCGATCTGTGGCAATACCTTGTGCCCAGGTAGCTCGCCACCTTCACCCGGCTTTGCGCCTTGAACGATCTTAATCTGAATCTCGTCGGAGTTGACCAAGTAGTTACTGGTGACACCGAAACGACCGGACGCCACCTGCTTGATGGAAGAGCGGCGGCTGTCGCCGTTTTCATCAGGTGTGAAGCGGTCTGGATCTTCGCCACCTTCTCCAGTGTTGGACTTGCCGCCGAGACGGTTCATCGCAATGGCGAGGGCTTCGTGTGCTTCCTTAGAAATGGAGCCGTAGGACATCGCGCCCGTCTTGAAGCGCTTGACGATGGAACGTGCAGACTCAACTTCTTCGAGTGGGATGGACTTGGATCCGTCGAGCTTGAAGTCCATGAGGCCACGTAGCGTGAACATCTCTTTGGACTGATTGTTGACGATGCTGGAATATTCGCCGAATACCGCACGGTCGCCTTGGCTCGTTGCGAGCTGCAGCTTGTGGATCGTCATCGGGCTGAAGAGGTGACGCTCGCCACCGGAACGCCATTGATAGATGCCGCCGGGGTCGAGGGCTGCGTCCTTTTCGTCGCCACGTAGGCCGAATGCATTGGAGTGGCGCATGCCAGCTTCCTTCGCGATGGTGTTGAGCCCGATGCCTTCGACGCGTGATGCAGTCTTAGTGAAATACTTGTCGATGATGTTACGGTTGAGGCCGATCGCTTCAAAGATCTGTGCACCGCGGTAGGAAGCGACTGTGGAGATGCCCATCTTCGACATGGTCTTGATCACGCCGTTGAGGTTTGCCTTGAGGAAATTGTAAGTCGCCTTCTCTGGAGTCAGATCCAAGTCGCCGCGGTCGATCATGTAACGAACCGATTCGAGGGCGAGATATGGATTGATGACGTCGGCACCGTAGCCGAGTAGCAATGCGAAGTGATGCACTTCACGGGGCTCACCGGACTCAAGCACGATGGAGACGCGTGTGCGTGTACCTTGGCGGATCAAGTGGTGGTGGAGGCCTGCAACCGCCAGCAGTGCTGGGATCGGAGCCTTTTTCGGCCCGATCTTGCGGTCGGAAAGCACGAGGATGTTGACGCCGTCATTAATCGCGGTGTCCGCGTTTTCGAAGAGTTTTTCGAGCGCAGCTTCGAGGCCTTTACCAGAGATGGATGGCTCGGAGATGCTGTTGTGACCTTCAGCGAGGCCGCCCACTTCTGCTTCGAATGTGATCGGAAGCTTAGCTGCCTTGAAGCCGGAGAGTTTGATGCCCTTGAGCTGTGCGAGTTCCTTGTCGCTGATAAGCGGGGACTCGAACTTGATCATGCGGCAGCTGTCTGGACCGGGGCGAGTGAGATCACCTTCGGAGCCGATGAACGACACGCTGGCAGTGACGAGTTCTTCGCGGATCGGGTCAATCGGAGGATTGGTGACCTGTGCGAAGAGCTGCTTGAAGTAGTTATACATCGTCTGCGACTGATCGGAAAGGACGGCCAGTGGCGCGTCGTTACCCATGGAGCCGAGCGGCTGCTTACCTGCCTCAGCACTTGGGCCGAGGATGAAACGTGCGTCTTCAAATGTGTAACCGAAAGCCTTTTGGCGTGTCTCGATTGTCTCGTAGTTGTCTGCCTTGAGCGCTTCGGGCTCCGGGAGATCTTCGGACTTAACGAGGTTGTCCTTCAACCACTCACCATACGGTGCGGTTTTGGAAACTTCTTCCTTCACCTTGCCGTCTTCGATGATGCAGCCGGCTTCCATATCGATGAGGAACATGCGGCCTGGCTCCAGGCGGCCTTTCTTGACGACGTTCTTTGGCTCAACGCCTGCGAGGACGCCGACTTCGGACGCGAGGATGACTTTGTCGTCGGATGTGACGTAGTAACGAGACGGGCGGAGACCATTACGGTCGAGTGTCGCGCCGACTTGCACACCGTCGGAGAATGCCATGGATGCAGGACCATCCCAAGGCTCCATCATGCAAGCGTGGAACTCGTAGAACTCCTTCTTATAGTCAGGCATGTTCTTATGACGCTCCCAAGGCTCTGGGATCATCATCATCATGGCGTGCGCAAGCGTGCGGCCAGAGAGAACGAGGAATTCGAGGCAGTTGTCGAACTTCTGCGAGTCAGAGCCGTCTTCACGGATGATTGGCAGGAGCTTCTTCAGATCTTTGCCGAACACTTCGCTGGCGAGTTGCATTTGACGAGCGTGCAGCCAGTTTTCATTACCGCGGACGGTATTGATCTCACCATTGTGGCAAAGGTAGCGGAATGGCTGAGCGCGCGGCCAGCTTGGGAAGGTATTGGTCGAGAAACGCGAGTGAGTGAGCGCGAGTGCCGAGTCCATTGCCTCATTCGAGAGGTCAGGGAAATATTGTTCGAGCTGCTCGGTGGTGAGCATGCCCTTGTATGTCATGGTGCGGCTAGACAGGGAGCTGATGTAGAACAGTGCATCTTCATCATTACCGCTGTAGCGGATGCGGTGTGTCGCGAGGCGACGGACGATGTAGAGTTTGCGCTCCAGTTCGAGGCCCGCTTCGACTTCGCCCTTGTTGACGAAAAATTGACGCATGACAGGCTCACAGGCCTTGGATGCTTTGCCGAGAATCTCGCTGCGGACGGGCACGTCGCGCCAGCCGATCATGCTCAGGCCTTCTTCAGCGACGATGTCTTCGATGATTTGCTCTTCGCTCTGACGCTCTTCGTCGTCTTGGGAAAGGAATACGAAACCGACGCCGTAGTCGCCTTCAGTAGGAACGTCGAAACCGCACTCGGCTTGGCACACAGTCTTGAAGAAATTGTGTGGGAGCTGAATGAAGATACCAGCGCCGTCACCAGTGATCGGGTCACAGCCACAACCACCGCGGTGATCGAGGTTGACACAAATTTCCAGCGCGCCCTTAACAATATCGTGGGATTTGCGGCCTTTCATGTCGACGATTAGGCCGATTCCGCAGTTTTCGTGTTCGTTTTGCGGATCGTAAAGACCCTGAGCCTTGGGCTGGATGTGTGTATTTTCCATATCTGTAATTAAATAATTGTGTCTAAAAGTGTAGTAATAATGCGGTTGCGAGCGTCCTGAGCGACAATTTCGCTTTTTTGGCAGAGCCAAAAGGAACGAAGAAAGTAGTAATTGACGGGGGTCTGTCTAGAGAAAATGACATTCCCGACGGCTGAACGCCGTCAAGTTCGATCAATTCACCGCTAAATAGGAGCGAAAAACATGCCAAATCCTTGGATTTGACAAGAGCGGTCCCTGAGGAGGCCGCTTTCTGGGGAACCTAGAAGAAGCGAATCGTCTTCGAGCGCATTGCTTCGTGCTCTTCGTCGGTGCAGGATGCGTTGGTCGGTGCCTCAGGTGTGACGCTGTTGGCTGTGACCAATTTTTGCTCCAGCATGTAGGCTTCGACTTCTTCGCCGCTGACGTCTGCCAGCATGTGACCGTCGATTTCGACACATGGAGAGAGTGGTTGGCCAGATTTCTCGACCATTTCAGCGTATTGGTCCGCGTTGTTGATGATATCACGGTCTTCGTATTCGAGATCGTATTTCTTCATGATCGCGCGGACGCCCATGCTCCAGCCACAGGTCGGTTTTAAGTATGCGATAATCTTCATAGCCCCCTAAGTGTTGCTAATTATTCCGCTTGTCAACTCCGAGGATGGCATTGCGGGGCGTTTCGTGTGCATGGCAGATTGTGTCTCGAAGCGGCTTCGATAGTGGTGTTTGAGCTTGTTGGGGCTTTATTCGGGACTTTGGGCTGCTTGTTGGTTCTTGCTGAAGTTGGTGGTTTCCTTTAGGTCGCCATCCGCTTGGGTGAAATGGTATCAATGGCCTTGTCGGTCGAGCACCTAAAGGAACTCGACTACGAATGACCGAGTTCGTTATCGAATCTTTGATTCGTATCGCACATGTCTAATATCGTAGCGGCGGCTTAGGCTTTGCGCAGATAATTTGCCAGTCACCGGTGGGAGTTTGGCCGACGGTAAAGAGACTGGTGAAGTGGTCTTCGACGGCATAAAGCACTTTCATGCGGTAGCGTGGCGTGAGGCTGGGGCCGTAGGTCGTGCCGTCGTGGGTGAAATCGATTGTTTCTTCGGAGGCACCGGAGAGTGGCTCAAACTCGATCTGCTCAATCGGGACGCCGAGCTCAAAGTTGAGTGCGCCTTTGAGGCGAGAGGTGATGACCTTGTCGCAGCCCTTTAGGCAGTAGAGCTCGAGCATGGGCTCGATCGTGTCGGCTTGGTTGGCTGCCTTGAAGCGCGCGGACAGCTCCTCAAGCCCCGCTTCGAGTTCGGACGTCGGGCTGCATGCGGCCAACAATGCCAACACGCCGAAGCAAGCGGCGGCGGCGAGTGTTTGGGTCATGGTCGAATTCTGTGATTTCATCGGATGAACGTATTAGACAGCAAATTTGGTGTCGGGTTCATCGCTGAATGTGACAATTCAACGCTTAGAGTGCTAGAGTGGCTTTTGTTCGAGCTCTTCTTGGAGGGCGTCGACCGGTTCTGGCTCAATTGCTTCCATGACGTCTAGCTCTGCAGGCTTGTCTTTGGCTGTGATCGGGCTGGAGACTTGGATGCGCCCGCTCTTGAAGCCTGTGGCGACGATGTTGATCTTGCCTAGATTCTCAATGCCGAGGTTTTCGGTGAGATTTTGGCGAAGGTGTTCTTGCAGGGTTTGCTCGATCTCTCTGAGGCGGCCGCCGCTCATGAGCTGTATGCGGACGTCGAAGTGAGTGGTTTTGCCCTTTACCTTGATTTTGACGCTTGGCTTGGCGACGTCGTTAATCTGTTCGCAGGAGGTGCGAATGAGCTCGATGATCGCGGAGCGGCTGACCATGACGCGGCCATTCTCTGTGCGATACGCGACGATGTTTCTGGGCTGACGCCGAACGAGAAGTATCAGCGCGAGTGAGAGCGAGATAAAGGCTCCGGCTGCATACAGATACGTTGGCTCAGAGAAGTGGCTCAGCGCTTCGATGATTTCAGTCCAATTCATAGTGTGATCGGGGGATGAAGGGCTGTTGCCTTCGCTTGTGGAGAAAAAGAAGGGGCGCATCTGCGCCCCTTCTTGATTAAAGTCTAGTCAACGTGTGCTTGGCCGTCCCACTCGTCTTTTGCTTCTTTCTCTTCTTCGGTGGTGCGGACGCCATCGATCACGACATTGACCCGTGCGACGCTCTTGCTGGTCATTTTTTCGACCTGCTCGGCGATGCGTTGCTGGATTTCAGTGCCAACAGTCGCCAGTTCGACGCCGAAGCGTAGGATCACGCGAATTTCGATTTGGTAGTCGCCTACCTCGTCTTCATCAACGCGGACGCCGCGCTCATCACCTTTTTTGGAGAAGATTTCTGCGATGCCATCGACGAAACCACCGCCAACTGCGGCGACGCCTACGACTTCAAGGGCTGCTAGGCGAACGATGCTCGCGACCACGCTGTGGTTGATGCGGATATCGCCGAGAGTGTTCGAGCCTTCGGACACTGTTGGGATGGTGGACTCTTTGTTGTTTTCAGATTCGTTGCTCATGATTGGTGCAATATACTGTTGTTATTAACTAGGTGTAAAGATCCTTGGGGACGCGCTCGATGAATTCCTCGATATATTTCGTGGTCGCCTTGCCTTCGCGGAAGATCGGGTCGCGGATGATTGCGCGAGAGAACGGGATGTTCGTCTTGATGCCGCGGATCAAGTATTCGCCGAGTGCCCGATCCATGCGGTCGAGCGCGAGTTCACGTGTTTTGCCGAAGGTCATGACCTTGGCGATCATGCTATCGTAATACGGTGGGATTGTGTAGCCGCTGTAGCAGTGTGAGTCGATACGCACGCCATGCCCACCTGGAGCATAGTAGAGACCGATTTCTCCCGGGCAGGGTGCAAAGTTGCGGCTCGGATCTTCGGCGCAGACGCGGCACTCGATGCAGTGGCGTTGGATTTTGATGTCCTCCTGCTTGTAGCTAAGTGGTAATCCACCAGCGATGAGAAGCTGCTCTTTAACCAAATCGACACCAGTGACTTCTTCGGTCACACCGTGCTCCACTTGGATGCGGGTGTTCATTTCGATAAAGAAATAGTCGCCATTGCCATCCACGAGGAACTCGACTGTGCCGGCGCCTTCGTAGTTGACTGACTTTGCGAGCTTAACGGCATCGCGACCCATTTGCTTGCGGACTTTATCCGTAATGAATGGGGAGGGCGCTTCTTCGATCACCTTTTGGTGGCGACGTTGAATCGAGCAATCGCGTTCACCCAGGTGGATGACATTGCCTTGTTGGTCGCCCAAAAGCTGAATCTCGATGTGACGTGGAGCATCCAAGAAACGTTCAAGATACACCGCGCCGTTACCGAATGCTTTTTCAGCTTCGTTGCGGGCGTTGTTATATTCTTTGGAAAATGTGACTGCATTGTTCGCAGTGCGCATGCCTTTACCACCGCCACCGGCGACGGCTTTAATGATCACCGGGAAACCGATTTTCTTGGCAGTTGCGAGGGCGTCTTTTTCATTGTCGACCGTGCCATCACTGCCGGGAATGACGGGCACCTTGGCGCTAATGGCCATGTCGCGCGCTTTCGCTTTGTCGCCGAAGTTGATGATCGCTTCCGATCCTGGCCCGATAAACTTGATGTTACACTTGGCGCATTGCTCAGCGAAATCAGCATTTTCCGCGAGGAACCCGTAGCCAGGATGGATGCCATCGACGTTTGCGATCTCGGCGGCTGCAATGATGCGATCCGCTTTTAGGTAGCTGAGATTGCCCGCAGCGGGCCCGATGCAGATCGCTTCGTCAGCAAGTTGCACGTGAAGTGATTGCTCGTCGGCCTCGGAATAGACGGCCAGCGTCTTAATCCCGAGTTCGTTACAAGCGCGGACGATGCGAAGTGCGATTTCGCCTCGATTTGCGATGAGGACCTTTTTAAGCATTCGGATTAAGCCGTTTTAACTTTGAAGAGCGGTTGACCGTATTCGACGGCTTCGCCGTTTTCGATGAGCACTTCGGTGATGGTGCCGCTGATTTCGGCTTGGATCTCGTTCATCACCTTCATGGCTTCGATGATGCAGACGGTGGAGTCTGCTCCAACCTTTGTGCCGACCTTGGCGAATACCGGGCTCTCTGGAGAGGCTGCGGTGTAGAACGTGCCGACCATCGGAGATTTGACGATGGAGATGCCTTTTTCTTCGACCGGAGCTGCTGCTGCGGCGGGAGCCCCTGCTGGAGCGGCGACTGCGACTGGAGCCGGCGCGGCTACGAGTGGTGCGGCGGCTTGAATGATCTGAGTCTCGCCATTCTTGCGGCTGAGGCGTAGTTTGAAGTCCTTTTCCTCGATTTCGAATTCGGAAATTTCCGAACGTTTCATCATTTCAACGACCTGTTTGATAGCTTTTAAGTCCAAGGTGATTCCTTTCTGAGGGCTTTAGTTTAGTTAGAGAGTTTGAATCGAACGTAAGCACCCTAGAGAGTGCATAAGCCCGAATTGTCGAGTATGTAAGTGCAGCTTTCGCTTGGGTGCAATGACTTTGTTACGTATTTGATGGTGTATGAGGAGCCGGATTCTCGGATTTTTTCTTTCTTGCTCGATTTGAATATGCGTTGCTCAATTCGTCATACGACCTATCGGTAGGTGGACGAATGTTATTTCTGTTATTTCAGCCTTCCGAAGATTAACCAGCCCCCATTATGCCTACCTCTGAAGAAGTTGAAGCTCTAGTAATTGAATCGGTGCAACTGTTAGCCGAAGATTTTGATTTGACCGCATTACAGCAGCCTCGCGCTGAGTCTGCTTTGTATGGCAACCAGGGGGTCTTGGATAGTATGGCGCTGGTGAATTTGATCGCAGATGTGGAAGATGCCGTCTCCGAGAAGTTTGGTGTGGCGATTGCGCTCGCGGACGAAAAGGCGATGAGCGCGCGGAATTCCCCGTTTTTAACTGTTAAGACACTCGCTCAGGCGGTGCTAGAGAGAATCGAAGCATGAAGCAGATTGTAATTACGGGCACACGTAAGGGAATTGGTCGGTCAATGGCCGAGTATTATCTGGCACAAGGCTGGGGCGTCGTCGGTTGTAGCCGCGGTGAGGCTTCGATCGAGCATGCGCAGTATAAGCACTATTCGGTGGATGTGAGCGATGAGTCGGCGGTGATTGCGATGGCGCGTGATGTGAAGCGGCAAGTCGGCGGTGTCGATGCGTTGCTGAATAATGCGGGTATCGCTTCGATGAACCATTGCTTATTAACGCCGGGATCGACGGTGAATCGTATTCTACAGACCAATGTGGTCGGCACGTTTTTGTTTTGTCGTGAATTTGCGAAGCTGATGCGGAAGAGTGATCAGCCGCGCATCGTCAATTTCACAACGGTGGCGCATCCGCTGAATTTGGAGGGTGAGGCTATCTATGCGGCCAGTAAGGCGGCGGTTGAGAGCCTGACGCGCATTATGGCGCGCGAGTTGGCCGAGTTGCGTATCACCGTGAATGCGGTGGGGCCGACGCCTGTGTTGACGGATTTGATCAAGGGCGTGTCGTCGGACAAGATGGATGCGTTGATCGCGAGGCAGGCGATTCCGCGCTATGGCAAGGCGGAGGATGTGATCAATGCGGTTGATTTCTTTTTGCGCGACGAGAGTGATTTTATCACCGGGCAAGTGCTCTATTTGGGTGGGGTGACTTAGATGGTGAGCTGGATCGACCGCCAGTTTGCTGAGTTCGGGGCGAAGGTTGCTTGTTATGAGCGCGGGCGCACGTGGACGTATGATGATTTAGCCAGTGAGGTGGATCGGTTCGAGGCGTTGCTGTGTCCTACGGTTGGCTCCGAGCCAGTGGTGATTGCGATCCGGATGGCTGGCACGATGGAGGCGCTGGCTGCGATTTTTGCGATTAGGCGGTTGAAGCAAGTCGCATTGCCGCTTTCTCTGGAAATGCCAGAGGCGGAGCAAGTTGAAGCGCAGCGTATCGCTGGCGCGGCCTATGTTTTAAGTGAGGAAGGCCTACTGGCAGAGCCAAGTGTGAGGGATGCTTCGGGGCTGATTGACCAGCTCGCGGAGCGCGGCCATGCGGGGTTGATCCTGTTTAGTAGCGGCACGAGCGGCGAGCCGAAGGGGATGCTGCATGATCTGGATGCGCTCTTGGATCGGTATCAGACGGTTCGGCCGCGGGCGGATGTCACGGTGCAGTTGTTGTTGGCAGATCATATTGGTGGGTTGGATTCCGCGTTTCGCACTTTCTTTGCAGGTTCGACTTTGGTGGTGCCTGAGACGCGCACTGCAGTTGCGGTGGGTGAAGCGGTGGAGCGGCATCAGGTGAATATATTGCCGGCGTCGCCGACATTTTTAAACCTCATGTTGTTGGCGCACGTGCCTGAGAAATTTAATTGCTCAAGTTTAGAGGTCATTGCGTATGGGGCAGAGCCGATGCCTGCGGGGTTGCTGGCTCGGTTGGTGAAATCGTTTCCGCAAGCGATTTTTCAGCAGAAGTTTGGCACGAGCGAGACGGGCGCGGTTCGTATTAAGAGTCAGCGCTCCGATAGCTTATATTTTCGAATCAAAGATTCAGATGTCGAGTGGCGCGTGCAGGATGATGAGCTGTGGCTCAAGACGAGCTCGCGGATTTTGGGGTATTTGAACGCGGATGAATCGTCACTGGAGGCTGACGGGTGGTATCGCACCGGCGATTTGGTTGAAGAGACGGACGATGGCTACCTGCGTATCATCGGCAGGCAGAGTGCCTGGATCAATGTTGGCGGGCAGAAGGTGCACCCAGCTGAGGTGGAACGGGTGCTTGCTGAGATCGAGGGCGTGGATGCGTGCTCCGTGTTTAGTAAGCCTGCTGCGGTGACGGGAAGTATGGTCGCGTGTGTGATTGTGACTTCATCGGATCGAGACCTACGTTCATGGAAGCGCCTGATTCGCAGTCACTGCCGTGGGCGATTGGCGGATTGGAAGATTCCAGTGTCTATTGAGCTGCGTGATGAGCTATCGATCACGGATCGCTTGAAGCGTGGATAGTCGTGGATTCTCCATAAAATGGGCTTTCACTTTGGTGCGATCCTACGCATGGTCAGTCCTATGGCAAAATGCAGTTTCAATCAGGTTCAAATCGGCGGGGTCGTTACCTGTGTGCCGCCGCTTGAGAAATGTATCGATGATGAGATCGATTTGTTTGGTGGCAATGAGAAGCAAATCGCGCGCCTGAAGAAGACCATCGGCCTGGATCGACGTCGAGTGGTCGAGTCCGGCACGACTGCGGCAGATCTTTGTGAGGCGGCAGCAGTGCGACTGTTTGAGGGTGCGGGGCTTGAGGCTGAGTCGATTGATGCGATGATTTTTGTGACACAGACGCCCGACTATTCGCAGCCTTGCAATGCGGCAGTGCTGCATGGGCGCTTGGATTTGCCGAAGAGCTGTGCGGCGCTCGATGTGAATTTGGGCTGCTCGGGCTATGTGTATGGGCTTTGGTTGGCGCACATGATGGTCGGTGCGGGTGGCTGTGAGCGTGTGCTGTTACTTGCCGGCGATACGATCAGCCGAATCGTGAATCCGAAAGACCGCGCGGTCGCGCCGTTGTTTGGTGATGGGGGCAGTGCGACATTGATTCGGCGCAGCGAGGTGGAGACGAACGCGTGGTTCAGCCTCGAAACCGATGGCAAGGGCTTTGATAAATTGATTGTGCCAGCGGGCGGTCAGCGCACGCCGAGCTCGGCAGAGACACGCTCTGAGGTGACGGACGAAGGTGGCAATGTGCGTTCGTCGGAGAATTTGTTTATGGACGGCGCGGAGATTTTTAACTTTTCCATCGTGGAAGAGCCCAAAGCGGTTCGGGAGGTCGTCGAATATGCAGGCCTGGATTTCGATGCGGTCGATTATTTCGTCTTCCATCAGGCCAATCGTTATATTCTTAGTAATATTGCGAAGCGCCTGAAAATTGACCTGGCTAAAGTGCCGATGCAGACGGTCGAGCGTTACGGCAATCAGAGCTCGGCATCGATTCCGTCCGCACTGTGCGGGGAGCTGGGAGATGTGCTGCGCGGATCCAAGCCGCAACGTTTGTTGCTCTCCGGCTTCGGAGTCGGGCTATCGTGGGCGAGCGTGATCCTTGATGTTGCCGAGCTGCCTGTTTGTGAAATTATTGAAAGTGCGCCAAGCGAATAGAAACTTGTTCGATGGCACTAGAGTCAGTATTCCTCTTTTAAATACACCCCATGAGTTTAGAAAAATTTATAGAAGAGTTCGAAGAAGCGGTCGAAGATATCGAGCCCGGTTCATTAACAGCAGCGACGAAATATCGTGAACTGGAGGCGTGGGACTCGCTGGCAGTGTTGACGGTGATTGCGATGGTCGATGCGGAGTATGATGTGCGGCTAAAGGCGGATGCATTGAAAAGTTGTGAGACGCTTGAAGCATTATTTGCCGAGGTCAATTCACGGTCGGAAGCATGAGTGGTTCTGCTAAATTTGAGAACCAACAAATCCTAATTGTCGGTGCAACCGGCGGGTTGGGAGGAGAAATCGCGCGTCATTTGAAGCGTGAAGGCGCTGAATTGACGCTGTCCGGACGTAATGAGGATAAATTGAAGGCGCTGGCTCAAGGGTTGGGAGCGCATGTGCTTTCGGCAGATGTGAGCACATCTGAGGGGCGCATTGAGTTGGCCGAAGCTGTCGGTGTCTGTGATGGAGTGGTTTATGCCGCTGGCGTGGCTCCGGTGGCTCCCGTGCGTTACCTAAAGGATGCGGATTTGGAGGCTTGTTTGAATGTGAATACGACGGCTCCGTTGCTGTTGATTCGCGACTTGTTGAAGAAGAAAAAGCTGAACTCCGGTGCCTCGATCGTGTGGCTTTCCTCAGTGGCGTCGAGCCGCGGGGCGGGCGGGTATGCCGCATATGCGAGCAGTAAGGCAGCCCTGGAGGCGGCGGCACGTTGCCTCGCGCTGGAGTTGGCACCCAAGGCGATGCGGGTGAACTGCATTGCGCCGGGTATGATTGAGACGGAGATGGCAGCCGCTGCTGCGGAACGGATCTCAGGCGAGGCATTCGCGGCGCACCTAAAAGCTTACCCGCTTGGGGCTGGGCAGCCAGCAGATGTCGCAGCTGCGGCTTCTTTTTTACTTTCGGAGGAGTCCCGTTGGGTGACGGGAGTGACTTTGCCTGTCGATGGGGGTTTTTCCATTCACTAGATTTCATTGACTATGAAAAAACTGATAATCGTAGGCGCAGGTGGTTTTGGGCGTGAAGTCTATGCGTGGGCTAAAGATCACCCGGACTCTGGGCACGCTTGGGAGATTACTGGCTTCTTAGATGATGACCCTCATGTGTTGGATGGCTATGATTACCCTGTGGGTGTGATGGGCTCGGTAGAGGAGCATCAGCCAGCCGAGGACGAGGTCTTCGTCTGTGCGATCGGAGCACCAATGATTAAGAAAAAGGTCTGTCAGGGATTATTAGCACGTTCAGCGACTTTTATCTCGCTGGTGCATCCATCTGTAATCCTCGGCGAGAATATCCAACTGGGAGATGGAGTGGTTTTGTGTCCGCGAGTGACTTTAACGGCCGATATTACGGTCGGCGCCTTTGCCGCGATCAATTGCCACAGTAGTGCGGGGCACGATGTGGTGATCGGCGATTGGGCCACGATCAGTGGGCATTGTGATCTGACTGGCAACACCCGCTACGGTGTTG
This sequence comes from uncultured Puniceicoccaceae bacterium, assembly GCA_905479975.1. Classification (GTDB taxonomy): domain Bacteria; phylum Verrucomicrobiota; class Verrucomicrobiia; order Opitutales; family Coraliomargaritaceae; genus Lentimonas. Next base: position 15,772 of record CAJQOS010000080.1, read on the forward strand.
GCGCGTTCTTGGCGACGGGTGTGCGTATTGTGCCTGGGAAGTCCGTTGGTGATTTCGCTTATGTGGGTGCCGGCTCAGTAGTGATTCGATCCGTAAAGGACGGCCTGAAAGTGTTCGGTAACCCTGCGCGAGTGCTTGCTTAGAGCGCGCCGGTTGCCGTGACGCCTGCCAGACCGATGGCCGATAAGCTATCGAGGATTTGGTCGAACCCGGGCGTTTTCTTGAGCTGTTCTAGGCTTTTGTTGCTGGAGAGCCGGACGAAAAATTGCTCCTGCCGCAGGTCCAATCCGTGGTGCTTGATGTCGATGAGTGCAGCGAAGATATTGTGGCCGTCTTGTTGCTTGTAGCCGAACGCGGTTCCTCCTACCAGGTGCCAGAAATATACGTTTTGAGCGCTGCCGCTTTTCTCATAGACGCCATATTCAGCGGGTTGAAATTGTGCTTCGCCGTGTTGGAAGGGGATGCTGTATTCTCGATCGGTGCAGGTCCATCCGTTTTGCACCCAGCAAGTGTCGGGCGTGTGGGCACCTGCCCAGCGGTAGGAGGCTTTGCCGGGAGTCCAATAAGCGATGTAGAGGCCGACGAAGGTGTCGCCTTTTTCAAACACGCGGAAGATCGCGTCGTCGAAGTTGAGGAAGTCGGTGATTCGGGCGCTGGACTCGGGGGATTCGGCCATGTCCATGTCTTTGATCTTCCAGCCGGAGAGTTCACTGGGGACGATGTCGGAAAGTGCTTCGTGCAAGGTCGGCTCTGGTGGCGGAACAAAGGCGAAGTAGGCCCGTAGCCCGAGGGCGGAGAGGAGGATGGCGATGCCGAGTGTGAGAATGATTTTTTTCATGTGGAGGCTTGAGAATGGCGTCATAGAAACGGCTTCTGCTATAGACTCAAGAAAACAGATTGCTCTCTGGGTTCCGTTTGATGTCGGGCGGACATCGCAATTTTATTGTTTATAGAGTCGCAGGGACTGTGTAATCCCTACTTCTTAATCACGCATCCCCTAGTTATTTCTACAATTCTATGCCTTCACTGATCGATAAGTCCGGTAATATTGCCTATTTTGGCCGCCTCTCATGGGGGAATTTTGTCGATTGGCTGGTTACTTTTTGCCTAGGAGGGATAATTGCGCTTTCCACTATGCTGCTCGGAGGGGTGCGTCCCGACACGCATCTGCTGCTGCTGCCGCTGTTCGTTTGCCTGATTGTATTGCACGGGCTTTGGCTGGCGGTGGATCAGGAGCAACCGAAGCGCTTGAGTCATGTTCCAGTGTTCTTTCTCCCGTTTCTGGCATGGGTTGCGCTGAGTGTGTTATCGGTGAGTCCGACCGCGTGGCGCGGGTGGTATGAGCTGATCTATGTGCTGGAGGCTCTGATTATCCTGTGGGTGTTGGTGAGTAATGTCCGCACGCGTGCGCATTTGTGGGCATTGATTACTATTGCGCTGTCGCCAGCGGCCTATGCCATTTTTATTGGGTTCTATCAGTTTTTTCAAAATCCGTCGAAGATTGCCACCGCATTGACGGAGTATGGCTTGCGGTTGAGCCCCGAGTTTCTCGGGCAGGCGACTGGTTCGTTTGCGGACCCGAATAGTTTTGCGGCATTTCTGTTGATCCTGTTGCCGTCGATGTTGATTGCGGGGCTGGTGCCTCGCTTGCCGACGATCTTGCGTATATTGTGCCTGTATATCGCGGTGATGTTTGTTGTGGGGATTTTTCTTACGCAGTTGCTGTGGCCGTTGGCGTTGCTGTTGATCGTTTTGGTGGTGTTGCCGTGGGTGTGTTTTGTGAAAACGTCGCGCCGGGTGTGGGGCAGTTTGCTGGGTGTTTGCTTGGTCGTGCTCGCGGTACTGCCGCAGATTGCATTGTCTCCGAAGTTTCAAGAGCGTGCTTCGCTTGCGATGTCTGAGGAAGGGGAGGCAGTTCGTTTAGTATTATGGCAGGAGGCGCTGGATATTGGGTTGGATCAGCCTCTGTTTGGGGCGGGAGCCGGCAGTTTCTCGGCAGAGTTTGAGCAAAGTGATGTGGTTTCGCTGCAGAAGCTGCCGATGACGCCGCATAATGATTATCTGTTAATTCTATCGGAGTATGGGCTGGTTGGAGGGCTGTTGTTCCTATTGCCGAGTGTGTGTGTCGTGTGGTGGGCGCTTCGGCAATGGAGGGCAGAGCCTGCGCGTGTGAAATTAAAGGATGTGAAGGGCACGATCATGCCGCCGACGAAGTTCTTCTTGTCGATTGGTCTCGCCGGAGTCCTATTGTTTGCGCTCTGCTTGTTTTGCTCCTTTGTATTTTATACGCCTGCGCTGACGTTGTATGGCGTGCTGTTTTTCGCGATACTGGTTAAATCCGGCTTGGCGCGACGTTTACGTCTCCCTTCTGGAGGGTGGATGCGCTTGGGGTATTTCTGTTTGAGCATCGTCGTGGCGTATGGCTTTTATTCTATCAGTGCGTCTCGTGTCGAGGCGCAAGCGCTTGAGCTGCAAGCGCGGCAACGTCTGGATCAGATTGTTGAGCAGCGTGTGCATGTTTCTGGGAATTCAGCTCTGTTGGATGAGGTGATCGAACTGTATGAGGCGGCGATTTTACTAGACCCAGACAATGCGGATGCGTGGATCGGCCTCAGTGCGGCGCATTGCCAGCTCTTCTTCCGCAACCCTGCCAGTTATGAGTATATCGGAAAGTTGGCTTCGGATTCTGCGCAGCGGGCGATTGATTTAAGCGAGACGTATTGGATGGGCTGGGCGCAGTTGGGCATTGCTCAAGGCTTGAGCGGGATGGATGCCGACGCGGAAGTGGCGCTGGCTCGTGCCTTGGAGTTGGCTCCGAATAACAGCAATGCGCATTACTATTGGGCTGCCTATGTGAGTCATTTTAAGGAGCGGCGCGATGAGGCGATTGCATCGGTGCAGCGTGCGCTCGAAATCAATCCAAATCACGCTGCGGCTCGACGCTTACAGCAAAAACTCCTCATTTTATGAGTGTCACTCTTCGCAAAGTTTTTTTCATCATTTTAACGTGCCTATGCGTGTCGTGTGCGACCGGCCAAGCGGAGCAATGGATGCGCGGCGCGGTGGCAGTGGCCGCGGTGCAGGGGGAGCCGCGACTGGAAGAGGTTGGCGGGGAGACGCTACAGCTGTCTTCAGAATCTCCTCTGCCTCGCCATGTGCTTGGCTTATTGAAGGTGCGCACTGAGGTGGGTGATTCGGCCTTTCTTAAAACATCGAATCAGATATCTATTTATAATGAAGGGGCGGGCTACTTTGCGATCGAGCGCTTTGAGCAAGAAGTGGCCGACTCTATGGATGCGGGCAAAAGCCGGATGATCTTTAATTTTAGGCAAGGCTTACTGGTGGTGGATAACCGTGCGCTGAGCGAGAACTCACAGATGATTGTAGAGACCCCGCTTGGGCGTATGTCGGTGAAGAATGGCTGGTGGTTGATGGATATAGCCTATGATGAGCGCAGTCGTATTTATGATTTTTCGATTGAGTGTGCGGATGGCGTGCTACGGTTTAATGATCTGACGGGTGATACGTATACCTTGCGTAATGGTCAGCGCCTGAGGGGCGCTGGTGCTTCCTCGCGTCCCTCAATCGAAGTGGCGGAAATTTCAGAAAAAGCGAGCGAGTTATTTGAGGACTTCGCTGCAATGGAAGTCACCGTGGCTGAGTTGGATCTGTCGGTAGAAGTGTTTCGCGCTAAGATGAAGTCGATGCAGCATACTATCAGCCAAGTGAATGCACCCGCTGAAGTTTCCGAGGCGCGCGGATCGAAACGGCCGCTGGTGATTGAGTATGCGCCGCAGTCTGCGCCGGTGACTCCGTTCCGCGCCGAGGTTCGTCCGCCATCGAGCTATCAGGCGGACTTGTTCTGAGGCTTGGCATTTGCCGTTAACTGATGCAGCTTTGTGTTTCTTGTGAATCGACTGAAGCAACTCATTTTTTATTTCGGGCTGATCGTTGTATCGATTGGCTTGTGGATGTTCCTTTGGTCTGAGGGAGTGCTGGATGGTTTTGAGCAGGAGGCGATGCGTTGGCGCTACTTGGTTCGTGGCGAGCAGCAGTCGACTGCACCGATCGTGTATGTGGATTTGGATGCGGATACGGTTTCATCGATCGGAGACCGGCCATGGGATCGAATGAATTTTGCCCTGCTACTCAATTCTCTGTTAGGGCCGGGGAAAGCGAAGACTGTAGGCTTGGATTTTATTTTTTCAAAATTCGGCAAGGGGTCACTTTTGGATGTTGAGCGTGCGCGTAAGGGAGATCTCTTTTTGGGGGAAGTGCTAGAGCACTTCGGAGATCGCGTGGTGCTCGCTGCCGCTTATAATCGGACTTACTCGGCATCTGCCGATGAGATTTCTGAGCTCATGTTTATTCGTGACGGATTTAATGATCCAACGGTGATCCCCTTTCCTGAGGCACCAACCTTTCCAATTATCAAAGAGAACTATGGTCGGCTTGGCTTGGCGAATGTAGATGAAGCGCTGAGCGGTGGTGCTGTGCCTTATTGGGTGCCTGCTTTTGTCGAAACCGAGGGGGCGCGCTTTAGTCTGCATTTAATGGATGGAGCGCGAATGCAATCGCTCGATTTTATGAATGACCCTCGGGTTGTGGCTGAGGGAGATCAGTTTAAATTAGTCGATAAGGATGGTTGGGAGACCTATCGATTGCCGAAATACTCCAAGCAGCGAATTTTAACTTTCGGCTTGGAGGTTTTCTTGGCGGGACATGGACTCGGGGCTGATGCTGTTACTCGAGAGGAGCACTGTCTTTTGGTTCAAAATGGCGGGCAGGAGCTGCGAAGGATCCCACTGACTCTTTCCCAGTCGGTCGAGGTGAACTGGTTTGAAGGATGGCACAAGAGTTCTTTGACCGACCACTATAGTATGAAGGAAGTGCTTGGTCAGGCGAAGGCTCTAGCCCACGCGAGGGAGCAGAATGATGTGACTTTAGTTCGTGAGCTGGAACAATGGTTTGATGGCTTTGAAGATAAGGTTATTTTCGTCGGACCAGTCGATCCGCAGCTGAAAGATATTGCACCGACACCATTTGATCGGTCTCCCGTGCCGAAGGTCGGGCTACATGCCAATCTCTACCGCACCATTCAAGATGAGGCTTACATTGTTAGGCTGAGTGATGTGGGGGATATGGCTACGATGGTGCTACTGACTTTGGTGGTCACTGCACTTGCGCTTTGGAGTGGCGCGGGGCGTGTCGTTACACGGATTGGCTCGATGGTCGTCGTGTTACTCTATGTCGGGGCGGTGTTCTACTTCTTCTCGAATGGTAATTATGTGATCCCGCTGGTAGCACCCGTCGGTGCGGCTTTGAGCGCGGCGCTTTGGGTAGTCTTGCTGAAGCTCGGCTCGGAGGAGTGGCAACGCCGCCGGATGAAGGCGCTCTTCGGCGCGTATGTCTCGCCAGAGTTGGTCGATGAAATGGTGGAGTCGGGGCGCGATCCCGAGCTAGGTGGCACGGAGGCGGAGGTGTCGGCTCTGTTCTCGGATGTGGAAGGGTTCTCGGCGTTTTCGGAGCAGTTGCCGCCCAACGAACTCGTTCCGCTGATGAACGAATATCTCAGTGCGATGACCGATGCGCTTCAGGCGGAAGGCGGCACGCTGGATAAGTATATCGGCGATGCCATTGTGATGATGTTCGGCATGCCGCTGCCGATCAAAGACCATGCCGCTCGTGCCTGTGCGGCGGCGCTACGGATGCAGGAGCAGCATGCTAAGCTGCGCCATGAGTGGGCGCGGTCAGGGCAATGGCCCGAAGTGGTGGAGCAGATGCGCACCCGTATCGGTATTAATACCGGGGTCGCGGTGATCGGTAATATGGGCAGTCGCGTGCGCTTCAATTACACCATGATGGGGGATTCGGTCAATCTGGCCGCGCGCTGTGAAAGCGGCGCGAAGAGCTATGGTGTCTATACGATGGTGACGGGAGCAACGCTACGAGCAGCACTGGAACAGATGCCGGACCTATTTTTCCGCAAGCTGGATCGTATCGTGGTGAAAGGGCGAACCGAGCCGGTTGAAATTTTTGAACTGTGGGATCGAACCGTCGATCGCGAGGCGGCAGTGCGCTGTCGCGACCTGTATGACGCGGGCTTGCAATTGTATTTCAAAGGGCAGTGGGCGGCCGCGTTGGAGCAGTTCAGTGCCGCGGAGGCTCATGAGCCATCAAAGACATTTGCACCGACGACCCCCTCTGCGGTGTTAGCGCAGCGTTGCCGGGAGTTCGTGGAGAATGGCGGCCCCGCAGATTGGGACGGAGCCTACCGCATGCAAACGAAGTAATTCCTACCACCAAGACTCGACCTGCACGCCGTAGCTGATGCCGGAGGTGTCTGTGTCGTAGGTGGTGCCGCCAATGTCGCCTTCATATTCGTCGGACCATGTGGCATAGGTTAAGAACAGGCGGATCGCGGGGCGTGAGAAGAAGCCGATGTCCGGTGTGATTTGGGGAGCGATGGTGAACTTCATGAGGCTGCCGTCGGTGCCATCTTGAAGCTCGGAGTAATCGTAGCCCGCTTCAAATGCGATGCCGTAGAGCTCGGTGAAGTCGTAAACTGGGCGAATGCCGACCGAATACCAAGTGATGTCGGAGTCATTATCTAAACCGAGATCATCTTCTTGGTAGATCGCGACTGCCTGCATGCTCAGCTTGTCACTGAATGTATAATCGATCACATCCATGATGCGCAGGCGCGACTGATCACCTGCATCGTAACCTGGTAGGATCGTTGAAGGGTTGCCCGTTGTGGATATGTCACTTAGGCCACGTGTGAATGGGCTAAAGCTGTTGAAATTTGCGGCAACGCCCGTGCCATACTGAATGATTGCGTTGTTCGTGCCATTCTCGCCGAGTTCGTTCTCGAGCCAGAAGCCGACTGCGTAGCCATCTTCGCTGCCGCTGATGTCGCCGCCGTCGTCAAATTTGTAGTGTGCGTAATTCAGCCAGAAGTTACCTAACCCGATACCAAGGTCGATGTCGTTGAGGCGCAGGTCAAAGTTGTTTTTATCGGTGTTTTCGAGATCCTCGGGGATGAGTGTGTCTGTGCCTGTATAGTCGTCATTGGTGCCGCCGATCCATGCGAGCGAGCCTTTAGCAAAGCCGAGGTCGTAGTCTTCGATGCCGCCGCCGTAGCCACTCATATCGAGCCAGTAGAAGTCGTTCATGTGCACATCATGGCGGCGGTAGTAGCGTTGACCTCCCCAGACTGTAGCGTCTGGTTGACCAGGCACGACGTTTTTGGCGGTCACATACACTTGGCGCAGTGCGGTGTTACTGTCGGTTTCAGCTCCTTTCTCTTGCGTGGAGTAAGCTAGCATGATGTGGCTGCCGAAGACGGGTGCGTCACTGTCGCGATCTTCATCAAGATGGAAGTAGGAAAAGCCCGTCTCTAAGTAAGTATCTTTTTCGTTACCGAGACGATAGGCTGCGCCAGAGCCAGGGAGCTGGAAGCGTTCTTGTGAGGTGCCGTCGTCGCCGACGCCATAGCCTGAACGCATGTAGCCGTAAAAGCTAAATTGGTCGGGGTTGAACCCTGAGACGAATGCACCATCGGGGAGGCTTCGAACTGCCTCAACATCCTGCTGCACGGTGGCGACCGTCTGATGCACTTCGGTTACCTTCTGTTGCATGGATTGCTCGCGTTGCTCAATGGCCGCAAGGCGCGTTTCGACTTCGCCAATTTTTGAGACGTAGAGCTCTTTGAGCGCTTCGAGCTCATTCTTGAGCTGTTCGATTTCGGGGTCAGCGGCGAATGTTAGGTTCGCCAGAATACATAACAGCAAGACCGATAGCTTCTTCATAGTTATAGTAGAATGATTGTTTGTTGTTTGGGGTAACCAGAATGGTTAGGGAATTTATGAGTAGAACTGGAATAAATGCAAATCAGATGAGCGAAAAAAGGTTCATCGTCATTTGCAGGGAAGTGGCCGCTTGGGCAGTCAATCATCTGAGATGAAACGAAGCCCTATTACATTGTGGAACGGGCTTCTCGACCTGTCCTCCGAAGCCTTGGCGTAGGAGGAAGAGGACCTGCTTTGCGTTGTCGAGGGCATGCGCCATGATTTGTGAAAAGTGTAGTCGAGTTCCTTTAGGTGCTCGACCGACATGGCCATCGACCGCATTTCCTCCAAGCGGGTGGCCACCCTTCGACACTTCGACTGAAAACAAGCTCAGAATCTGCTGACCTAAAGGAAGTCACCTACGACTCTAGGCTCAATCGTTGAGAGGGGTGCTTATTTCGCTTCCGACAGGTCTTGGACCTTCTTCAGCAGTTTCATGTAGCCTCGGCGACCGTTCTTTACGATGCGCCAGCCGGGTTTCACTTCGCCATCGTTCATATGCTCCATGACATAGACTTCGCAGTGTAGTCTATGGTTGCCGTGGTCGAGTGCGACGATGCTGAGTTCCGGCTCAATGGCCGTGCTATCCGTATTAAAGGAGGTGCCGTAAAGAATGGTCGTCGCCTTCGTGCCACGCTTGGTGAAGCGCACTTGGTTGCCAGTATCGCTGACGACTTTAAAGCCCTCTTGTTTGGAGAAGACTTCGATCGCGGCAGCTTTGATGAGTGCAGGGTCGCTGCCTTCGATCTCAATGTAGGCGAAACCATTTGGTTTGTCGTCGTTGATGCCAACGGAGGATGCGCAGCCAGAGATGAGCGTGGCAGCGAAAGTTAGGCCGAGGGCCATGGCGAAGTATTGCAGGAGGTGTTTCATTTGTTTGGAGAGTCCAAGAACGGTGATGTGAAGACCTACACGATATGCAGTGGCGGCTTAGCAACTTCAAGCGCGATATGATTGCCACGCAAATCGACGGAGAGCGGACCCTCTTTGGCTTCGGTCGCAACGATCGCGCTGCCGATGGGGCAGCCGAGCATCGGCGAGAGCGTGCCGGAGAGCACTTGGCCGACGACTTCGCCGGCGGCGTTGACGACGGAGGTGCCTTCGCGGGCGATGCGGCGGCCTTCAAGTTTGAAGTGGATCACGCGGCGTGGGATGCCGGTTTCCTTTTGCTCAGTCAGTGCGTTTTTGCCGATAAAGTCGTCTTTCTTCAGTTTTACCGTCCAGTCGAGGCTGGCTTCCAGTGGTGTGATACTATCGGTCAACTCGTGCCCGTAGAGCGGATAGCCCGCTTCGAGGCGGAGGCTGTCGCGGCAACCTAAGCCGCAGAGCTGCACGCCGAACGGCTCGCCTTTGCTCATGATTTCGCGGGCGAGTGTCTCGGCCGCTTTCGGGGATGCGTAAACTTCGAACCCATCTTCGCCGGTGTAGCCAGTGCGGCAGACACGGACTTTCTCGCCGGCGAAGGGCAGCTGTGCGTGGCAGAATTTCTTGATCTCGTTGACCGAATCAAAGCCGATGGCTTCGAAAATGGCGACGGCCTTTGGGCCTTGAAGAGCGAGCAGTGCATACTCCTCGGATCGGTCTTCGATCTGCACGTCGAGCCCCCAGCGCGCTGCTTGTTTCAGGAACCAGCCAAAGTCTTTCTCGATGTTGCCCGCATTCACGCAAACGAGGAAGGTCTCGTCGCCGGTGCGATAGACGATCAGATCATCGACGACGCCGCCATCGCTGGCGCACATGGGCGAGTAAACGGCTTTGCCAATGGCGGCATTGCAGATCCGATTCACTACGAGTTTATCGAGAAATAGTGCTGCATCTGCGCCTGTGACGAGAAACTCGCCCATGTGGCTGACGTCGAACAGGCCGGCTGCGGTGCGCACGGCCTTATGTTCTTCGAGGATGCTGGTGTATTGCACAGGCATGTTCCAGCCGCCGAAATTGACGAAGCGGGCACCTTGCTCGGCATGAAAGTGGTGAAGTGGGATTTGTAGAATGTCGCTCATGAAAAAGTGTGGAAATCGTGCAAAGATACTTGCGAAGCAATAAGACTGCTTTTGTGTGACCATCAGATAATTTAATCGGGCCAACAAGTTTGTGAGCCCACCTTTAAGCCTTACTTTCTCGAAAATGCAAAATACTTCTGTCGATCTGCGCGAACATGCGCGTCATTACATTCCAGCGAGCGATGCCGATATCGATGCGATGCTGAAAACTGTCGGTAAAGCCTCTCTCAGTGAGCTGTTTGACCACATTCCAGCGGACGTGAAATTTCAAGGCAATGGTGTGTTGCCTGAGGAGCTGGCCTACGCCGATCTTTATACACGTCTCGAAGAGATTTCGAAGATGAACCGCACTGGCACGAGTTTCCTCGGTGATGGCGTGCCGGACTTTGTGCCGTCCCCTGTGGTCGGGCCTGTTTGTAATATTCGTAACCTGACCACGGCTTACACGCCGTATCAGCCGGAGCTGAGCCAAGGCACGCTGCTCGCGCACTGGATCTATCAGTGCTCGATGGCGCGTTTGACTGGATTTGAAGCGGTCAATGCATCGCTCTATGACCGGTCCACATCGATTTTTGAGGGCATTTGCGCGGCGATTCGTATGGGCCGTGGCAAGTCAGTTGCGATCATTCCTGATACTTTGTATCCTGGAGATCTCGAAGTGCTGGAGACCTTGGCGGAGGACACTGAAGTCGAACTGATCCGCGTGCCGGCCGATGCGGCTACTGGTCTGATCGACCAGGCTGCGCTCAAGGCGGCAACTGAAGCGGCGGGCACTCGTCTCGCGGCGATTGTGTTTCCACATGTCAATACTTTTGGCCTCGTTGAGTCGGTTGATACGCTCACTGACTTGGCTGCTGAGCTCAAGGTGAAGAGTGTCGCGGTGATTGATCCGATGTTGCTCGGCCCAGGTGGCCTCAAGGCTCCGTCTGAGTTTGGTGCCAAGGGTGCTGATATCATCGTCGGCGAAGCGCATCATCTGGCGCTGGCTCCGAATTTCGGTGGGCCGGGCCTCGGTTTGTTTGGCGTGCGTTTCTCTGCGAAAGAGCGTGGTGGCGTGCGTGCGGCACCCGGTCGTTTTATCGGTAAGGCGAAGGACTGTTCCGGACGCGACTGCCGCGTCGGCGTGCTTTCCACTCGCGAGCAACACATCCGTAAGGACAAGGCCACGTCCAACATTTGCTCCAACCAAGCCTTCGTCGCGACATTGGTCGGCGCTTCGCTGCTGGAGCGTGGCGATTCCGGGCTAGAGGCGATTTTAGCTGGCCTGCGTGCGCGTCTGGCTGAGGCGGTTGAGTGCTTGACGGTGTTTGATGGCGTGTCGCTGGCGTTTCCTGAGTCTGTATATTTCCATGAGGTGACATTTGAGCTGTCGGCTCCGGTTGCTGATGTGTTGGCAACGGCGCGCGAAAGCGGCATCCTCGCCGGGGCAGATGTTTCGGAGCGCGTGGCGGGTGGCCGTCAATTGCTGAAGCTGTCGTTCTCGAATCGTGAGCAAGACATTGCAGAGCTGGTCGCCGTATTTGAAGCGCTCTTCGGATCGGTGGCCGACGCTGCGCCTGCAGTTTTGTCTCCAGTCGGTGATAGTGATGCGCGTCAAGTCACTCCTGGCTTGCCCACTTATACGGCCGACGAGGTCATTGCGTACTATAAGCGCTTGGGCGATCTCAATGTCAGCCCAGACGATGGTTGCTATCCACTCGGCTCTTGCACCATGAAATACAACCCGAAGGTCAACGACTGGGCGGCGAGTTTACAGGGCTTCACCGATGTCCACCCACAAGCGCCCGTCGAAGATGCGCAGGGGTGCCTGTATGTGCTGCATGAGATTCAGCAGTGGTTTAAGAACATCACCGGCCTGGCTGCTGTTACGACGCAACCACTTGCAGGTGCGCAGGGCGAGTTGGTCGGCCTGAAGCTGTTCCAGGCCTATCACCGCGACCGCGACGAAGTGCGCGATGTGATTTTGATCCCACGCTCGGCGCACGGCACGAATTTCGCGACTGCGACGATGGCGGGCTTTGCCGGTAAGAAGGGCAAGATCGTCTATCTCGACGCCGATACCGAAGGCCGCGTGCTCAACGATCACCTGGATCGTTGCATCGAAGAATATGGTCATCGCATCGCGGGTGTGATGATTACCAATCCGAATACCAGCGGTATTTTTGAGACATCCTTTAAGCAAATCGCTGAGAAGATTCATGCGATTGGCGGCCTCGTTTATATGGACGGTGCCAATATGAATGCGATCGCTGGTTGGATCGACCTCGGTGCGCTGGGGGTCGATGCGGTGCATAACAATCTGCACAAGACGTGGACCATCCCACATGGCGGCGGTGGCCCCGGCGATGCGATTGTTGCCGTCAGTGATCGTCTCACGCCTTATTTGCCCGGTTATCAAATCGAGTTCGACGGTGAACTGTATCAACCGGTGCGTGCGCCGAAGTCGATCGGCTCGTTCCACCGTCACTGGGGTAACTTTGCTCACAAGATTCGTTGCTACACTTATTTGCTGCGCCTCGGCCGCGAAGGTGTGCGCCGCATGTCAGCGATGGCTGTCTTGAGTGCGCGTTATTTGCAATCGCAGCTCACTGCGGACTACGCATTGCTGCCGAACGGTGCCGACAGTGAGCCGCGCATGCACGAGTTTATCCTGACCTTGAAGGACGCAGACTTTGGGCTGCTCGATTCGGTGGGTCTGCGTAAGACCGATGCCGCGCCACGTATTGGTAAGCTGTTCCTCGATTTCGGGTTTCACGCGCCGACGGTGGCATGGCCCGAGGCTCTGGGCTTGATGGTTGAGCCGACCGAAAGCTTCACCAAAGCCGAACTCGATCGCTTCGCCGAAGCGGTGCGGGCGATCATCAAACTCGCACGCGAGCACCCGGATGTGCTCAACTCCGCACCGCACTTCACGCCGATTGATCGCGTCGAAGAGGTCGAGGCCAACCGTGATGTTTGCCTCTCCGAGTCGCTCGACACCTTGCCGGCAATCAATCCCGCGCGTGTTTCGACCAAGGAGCTCGCAAAGCTGACCATTCCAGAAATCTACGCGAAGGTCGTCGCAGAGTTGTAGTTTTAGACGAAAATCAAAGCTTTCCCCTCCGCTCTCAAATCGCTATATTTCTCGGTATTATGAATGAAGTAATGGCACTTTTTGCGGGCGTCGGCCTGGCTGCGGCCTGTGGCTTTCGCGTATTCGTTCCTCTGTTTATTACCAGTCTCGCTGCGGGCGGGCACGTCGATATGTTTGGCGAGATGGATGTGGAGGCGATGCTCGGGGGGCAAGAGTGGCTTGCCAATCCTGGGATCACACTCGCACTCGGTATTGCTACCGCGCTAGAGATCGGCAGTTACTATATCCCGTGGCTGGACAATGCGCTCGATACGGTGGCGACGCCTGCCGCGGTGATCGCCGGCACCTTTATCACTGGTGCAATGATGCCTGAAATGATGGGCGACGGCTCCTTCAAATGGATCGCTGCAACCATCGCTGGCGGCGGTACGGCTGGCTTGGTTCAGGGCGCTTCGGTGATTACGCGTGGCACTTCGACGGCAACGACCGGCGGCATTGGTAATCCAGTGGTGTCGACGGCAGAACTCGGTGGCTCGATTCTCACGGCAGGTCTGGCGCTCCTAGTGCCAATTCTTGCCGGCCTCTTGGTGTTGATCCTCATGTATTTCGTGATCCGCACGATCTTCCGCTTCTTCAAGAATCGTTCAAATACACCGCCAGCACCGACGCCCGATGGCGCGGCTGGCTGAGCGAACGCCCCCCCCTCGTCTGACGGCATATCCTTCTACACAAGTTTGGTGTGCGTGAAGTTGGCACTCAATCGCTCCTTCCCTGCGAAGGGCAGGTGTCTGGGTCCGCCGAGACGGAAGGGTTTCGGGCCGAGCCTAGGGAGGTGTTTGCTCCGTCTGGCTCAAATAACTGTAAAAACCCCTCCGACCCCGCAGACGGGGCCACCTCCCCTTCGCAGCATATCCTTCTACATAAGTCGGAGGGGCGTGAAGTTCGCACGAATCAGCTCCTTCCCTTACTAAGGGAAGGTGGATCGCGAAGCGAGACGGAAGGGTTCTCCGCCGAACCTAAGCGTTTTTTACCGCCTTGGCTTAAATAACTGTGAAAACCCCTCCGTCTCGGCAGACCGAGCCACCTCCCCTTCGCAGCATATCCTTATACATAAGTATTACTTGAGAGAGTGTATGAGTTCGGAGTTCTCGATAAACTGGTAAAGTTTACTCAATCCTCTGCCAATGGTGAGTGCTCCCGGGAAGCCATCGTGCTTACGCCCCAGATGCCCTCCGA
>CAJQOS010000081.1 GCA_905479975.1 uncultured Puniceicoccaceae bacterium
CGTGCCGGTCATCAGCAACTCACGGTCGCCCACCGCCGTGGTCACAAACCGTTCCGCGCGATCCAGGACCACAGTGAACGAGACAGGACCGGTCAGACGGGAGACAAAGACCTCATCTGTTTTTGATACAAAATGTTCGCGGGTATACGAGGACTTGCCGCGCTGGTAACTAACCCGCCCCAGTCCGGACTCAAGATCCAGCACGCGCCGGTAGTCCGTCACAGCACCTGCGGTGTCGTCAAATTTCAGATGCAGCTTACCGAGGGTCTGATAACGCCCGAAGGTGCCCACACCTTTCCCCATCACCGGTTTTTCGCGTGAAGAAAAATGCTTCTTCGTGAGCTGCCCCGCCTCGCGATAGCGCTCCTCGAGCAGCCGCTTCCGAATTTCGGGGAGATGCTCGTAGCCGCCGGGAATGTCGTTATCGACACGCGATCCGGACCAGACCGAGCTTTCGTTCAGAACAATCGTTTCCTCGTTCGTATCGCCATAGACCATCGCACCGATCCGGCCGTTGCCGAGCACCAGTGCCTGATCAAAACCGTTCGCCGGCTGATGATACCAAACCGTTGTTGCGGGATTGCCTGTAAATGGAGCCTTTGATCCCTCAACAACAGCGATGGGCTTTGGCTCAGGCTTGGGAGCCGATTTCTTGGCAGGTGCCGGCGCTTTTTTGGGCGCTGGAGTCTTCGCCACAGCCGTGGTCTTTCTAGCCCTGTCAAAGTCTGCCTTCTCTTGCGCGGTCAAAATGCCATCGCGATTGACATCCATCAGGTCAAAATGATCACTCCACTGTTTTGAATCATATTTGCTCCCTCGGGCCTCAATGTTCGTCTTCTTATTCGCAAGGTAATCGGCTTTCGTCACGGAGGACGGTGCGGCGCCGGCACTGCCGGCGGCCAAGAGTATCAGGGCAAAGGATAATAATCGTTTCATCGTGTTTTTGGTTTTAACTGTTCACAGACTGGATACCACAGAGGAAGCACAGTCTCATACCACAGAGTTTACCCCCTCCCTGCCCCTCCTGCCTACCCTCAGTTTAGAGGGCACGAGGCAGATAATCTAAAAAAACGCGGAACAATTAAAGGAGTGTGGGCGACTCGCCCACATCAACCAAGCACGAGGGCGGGTCGCCCTCACTCCATGATAAAACGTATGCACTACAACTTCTGATACAGGAATCTCATGACTGACTCATCCTAGCGCTCACTGTTTTCCATTTTTCTGCCCCTAATTTTCTATCTATTTTTCATCTGGCTTCACAAAATCAGTTACAGGGGCATTCAAAACAGCCTGTCCCTAAAACTTCCCAGTGAACTTCCCGTGGTTTATATATTCCGTTGCGCCCGGAACCAGCGGCTCCGCCCCTGCAAGAATGACCGATCACTCCCCACTCTCGGTATAGCCGAGCCATTTCAGCCTTGCCCACCCGCTCGTCTTCTAACGGAATGCTACACATGCCGTCAGTCCCCAAGGATTTCACCCCCGAAATCGAAGAATGGAAATGTCTTGATCTTTCACAAAACCTACACAGATTTAAGGGTAACACACGCGCCGTGCCGCTTGTTCTCGTGATGAGAAGAATGCACATTAAGGGCGCGTCTTTTTTTTGCTCAAATTGGACGAACGGGATCACTAAATGACCGCCCCCTACACAAAGCCTTGGCTTTCTTTGACCGATCAGTTGCAACGCCTCAAGGCGGCTGGTCTCATCATTTCTGACGAAACCAAAGCAGCCAACTTCCTACGCCACCTGAACTATTATCGCTTCAGTGGTTACGGTTTAGCCTTTGAGGCGACACGCCACCAGTTCCAACGAGGCACAACCTTTGAGCAAATTCGAGCGGCCTATGAGTTCGACCGGACACTGCGCGATCTTACCTACGAATCGATGGAAGTCGTCGAACTGGATATTCGCACAAGTGTCGCCTACACTTTCGGTCAAAAATACGGAGCCTTTGGACATACCGACAAGGCTCACTTCTATAAAGGATTCGACCATAAACAGTGGTATAACAGCCTGAAAAGCGAAACCAAGCGATCCAGCGAACGCTTCATCGGGCACTTCGAGAGCACTTACTCCGAGTATCCTGACCTTCCGATCTGGGTCGTCACCGAGATTATGTCCTTTGGCACCCTATCCCGTATGATAGAGGGTATGGACAAAGCCGACGTCAAGGGAGTGGCTTCACGCTACAAATTCCAGCCGCTCAACTTCATCTCCTGCCTCCACCACTTGGTGTATGTTCGCAATATCTGCGCCCATCACGCACGCCTCTGGGATCGAGAATGGGCCATCAAGCCGACCCTGCCTCTAGGTAAAGTATGGAGACCACCGCTCTTGCCGGGCAATGACCGGCTCTTTGCCTGCCTCCTGCTGCAAAACGTCATCATGCGCGCCTGCCACGCTGAACAGGGATTTGTCGCCGATTGGCGCGCACGGCTCGCAGCTCATATTGACGCCAACGCCCCCAAGTGCCCCGACGCGTTGCGACGCATGGGATTCACTCCTGACTGGCAACAGCATCCACACTGGCAATAGCTGTATCGAACCAACGGCGGTTGCGACGGAGCGCAACCCTCCAAATGATTCGACATTAAAAGTCAGAGACGACCAGATGACGGCTCTCGCCCTTTTTCAGCTTCAGCTCCTTTGTCTCGGAGCCGTAGCGAACCGTGCACGGGGTGCCGTTGAGCGAACGAATGGTGCACTCGATCAGCTTGCCATCTTTCCACTCGATATCGATCTCGAAAGCGCCGCGCGCCAAGAGTCCGGTGACTTTACCTGCGGGCCATTCTTCGGGCAGCGCGGGCAGCAAGCGAATAATTGGCTGTGCGTCGATCTCACCGCTATCAGGCTGACTTTGCATCAGCATTTCAACGATACCGGAAGTGAGTCCGAAATTCGCTTCGATTTGAAACAGCTTACGTGAGCCCGGACGAAATTGGCTGAGCATATTGTCGAAGCAGTTATCCGTGAGCATACGATGTGCAAACTCCATAGATTTCTCGGCATCTCCCAAACGCGCCCAGAGATTCACGCGCCATGCATTGGACCAACCGGTGCTTTGCCCGACACCACGGCGCTCGAGCAACTTGCGCGCGGCCTCTGCCATTTCAGGTGTGCCGTCGGCTGTAATTTCATAATACGGATAAAGCCCATACAGCGGCGAGCAGTGACGGTGCGTCGGTTCCCGTTCTTCGTAGGGCTTCAGCCATTCCTGCAACACGCCGTCGGGCGCGATTTGATTCGGTGCCAAGCGTGGACGCTTGGCTGCCAGCTCTGCTTGCAGGTCTTTGTCGACCCCAAGGATTCGAGCCGCACGAATGGTATTACCAAAGAGCTCACGCAACTGCTGCATGTCGATTGTCGGCCCAAGACAGATACCCGAGCCTTTCCCGCCATCGGGCAGGTTAAAACCATTCTCCGGCGAAGCGGACGGGCCGGTCACGAGCCACTTGTTTTCCGGCTCTTCATAGAGGTTGAACAAGTAGAACTCCACACTGCTGCGCATGATCGGGTAAACCTTCGCCAAATAGTCCTTATCCAAGGTGAAGGCATACTGCTCCCATAGGTGCTCGCAGAGCCATGCCGGCCCACCGATATCCATACCAGCCGGTGCAGTGTAGCCCCAGATGTTTGTCAATCGATGCGCAATCCAGCCGGGTGAATTGTAGTAAGCCTTCGCGGTCTTGGAGCCGGGCTCGACCAACGAGGCGATAAAGGTATTCATCGGCTCCTGTGTTTCCACCAGATTACAGGTCAACGCAGGCCAGTAATTCATCTGAGTATTGATATTAAAGTGATAGTCACCATTCCACATGGTATGCACTTCCTCCGCCCAGATGCCCTGTAAATTCGCAGGCAAGCCACCGGGACGCGATGAGCCGATCAACAAGTAACGTCCCATGTTCGCAAACAAGGCAGACAGAGCAGGATCCGCAGCACCCTCTCGATACGCCGCCAAGCGTTGATCGGTGGCCAACCGACTATTCTTCGTTTCCGGCAAGGTCAGTGTCACACGGTTAAACAAATTCTCATGATCCGCCTTTTGCGCCGCACGCAATTGGGCATAGGACTTTGCCCCGGCCTTGTCGAGATCGCTGCTCGTTGCAGCCAGTGGATCCGATAGCTGGCGTCCAGCAATGCCTCGGTAATCCGTCGCCGCAGCGAAGAGTAGCAAGACCTCACCGTCAGATTTTACCTCCAGCGTATGACCGACCGCCTTCACCGAACCACCAATGACGCGTAAGCGGCCAACATACTGCAACCCGTCCTGATCATAACCATCGTTCAAGTGCCCAGTCATGAGCAGTTCACGATCGCTGACTGCAGTGGTTGCAAAGCGTTCTGCGCGATCCATCGAAATGGTGAATTCGAGTGGGCCGCTCAGGCTAGACACAAAGACTTCGTCGGGTGCCGACACGAAATGCTCACGAGTGAAGACTGTCTCGCCCTGCTGATAGCGCACACTCGCCATCCCCGTGCTCAGATCGAGTTCTCGCCGGTAATCAGTAACTGCCTCGCTGTTGCCAGAGAACTTCAGGCGTAGGTTGCCGAGTGTTTGAAAACGCCCGAACGGAGAAATCTTATTTGAATATTTGGGTGCGCCCTTGGTCGGAAAGGCTTTGCGCTTCAGCGCATTGGCTTCGGTAAACTTCTCCTCTGCGAGCAGACGACGCATTTCTGGCAGGTATTGGTAGCCACCGGGCACATTGTTCTCACCACGTGAACCGGACCAGACAGACTCTTCATTCAACACAATGCGCTCTTCATTCACACCGCCAAAGACCATCGCTCCGACACGGCCGTTGCCGATCACCAGCGACTGATCAAAGCCCTTGCCGGGTTGATTGAACCATACGGTGGTAGCAGGGTTCCCCTCGAACGGCGCCATCGAACCGGAGACGGAAGCGGCCGCCTTTGATGCAGGCTTGGGAGCCGACTTCTTGGCAGGTGCAGGCGCTTTGGACGCTGGAGCCTTCACCACAGCCGTGGTCTTTTTAGACGCATCATAGTCCGCTTGCTCTTGCGCAGTCAGGATACCATCGTGGTTGGCATCCATCCGATCAAAATGGTCACTCCACTGTTGCGGGTCATACACCTTTCCACGGCCTTCGATATTGGTTTTCTTATTCGCAAGGAAGTCAGCTCTCGTCACAGAGGACGGAGCAGCATTCGCGCAACCGGCAGCCAGAAGAATGAGGGCAAAAGGTAACAATCGTTTCATCGTGGTATTTCGTTTTTTAATGTCCACAGACTGAGTTCAACAAACGGACACCCAGTCCCAGACGTAACAGTCTACACCATCCCCTCCACTTTACTACCCTCCATTTAGAGGGGAACCAGCGTTGGAGTGTTAAAGTGGGAAGAGTTGGAAGGTGCGAAAGTGGGAAGCGTTTTTTTAATGAGAGACAAGTCATTAACGACCGCAGATGAGAAAAGGACATTTTGGCTAAAAATTTGACAAAATGATAGTCATTATGGCAAATCATTTGACAAAATGTATAGATAAAGACAAATTAAAGCGATGGACAGCCCTTTCACACAGATCATTGATCTACACAATCTGGCAATCCATCAGGTCAGTGCGTTTCCTAAAAAACGGCGTCTTTTTGAGATGCTACAACGTCGCAAACGCTCACGCCACTTCATCGGGATCGTGGGCCCTCGTGGGGTGGGGAAATCGGTAATTTTGCGTCAACTCTGTCAAGCGTGTGGCGATGAAGGTCTATATCTTTCTCTGGATGCATTCAACGAAATCAACTTGTTTGAGGTCGCAAAGAAGGCCGCTGAAAATTACAAGATTACCCATCTCTTTTTGGATGAGGTTCATTTCGTCAAAACCATCGATCAGCACTTGAAAAAGATCTATGACTTCCTCGATCTTCAAGTGACCTTTACCAGTTCGGTGGCTGTCGCCATGCACCAATCTTCCAGTGACCTTTCCCGTCGGTTTGAACTCGTGCAACTGCGCCCCTTTTCCTATGGCGAATACCTGGAGTTTTCAGAGGACAGCGCCCCCCTGCCCAATCTGACATTGGAAGAGCTTTACGAGCAGCAATGGCAGGCTTCGCACCTTAAAGCCGGCGGTAAATTCTACGACTATCTTCAAGGAGGGATCATGCCCTATGCTCTACAGGAAGAGGACATCACAACCCTGCAGAAAAATATACTTCAAAAAACGGTAGAGAAAGACCTGCCTTCCATTCACAGTATGACAACAGAAGAAATCGTGATCTGCAGGAAAATGGTGGAATTTATCGGAAAGTCGGGCGTGGATGGCATTTCCTATTCGAGTCTTTCCAAAAACCTAGGGATCACCAAATACAAGGCCGAAATTTACGTGGATCTACTTGAAAAAGCCTTTGTCCTTCATCGCCTTCTCCCCAAGGGAACCAACGTGCTCAAAGAACCGAAAATCCTGATGAGCCTGCCCTATCGGCAGCTCTATCGTGACTTTCAAGAGTGCATCGGAGGAACGCGCGAGGATTTTGCGATGGACTGCCTGGCCATCGCAGGGAAACGGGTTCACTACCTCAAATCAACCCGAGGTCAAAAGACCCCCGACTTCTGGATTGATGGTCCGGAGTATCCACTCGTCCTGGAAGTCGGCGGCAAAGGAAAAGGCCGTGAACAATTCAAAGGCGTCAAGGTGGAGCGCAAACTCATCGTAGCCGACGGGGACACCATCGCTCCACATAAGATCCCGCTTTTCCTTTTAGGTTTTCTTCACTGATTCTGATCCAATACGACGGAACGTTTGCTGAAGCACCCAAAGGGCATGATACTGCACGCCACGAAATTTAAAGAGATACAAGTCATTAGCGGCGGTCGAAACGGGTTCCCCGATTCGCTACACAGGTGAATTGTTTCAGTAAAATGTAGCGAAAGCGGGAACCGATTTCGATCAGTGCATCAGTTCACCTTCAAGCGAATCGCTTGAGACGTGCCCCACTTACGCTCGGCAATGTTCACCTTCCATAGATTATCCCCGAGATTTTCAACTGAGGTGACTTTACAGTTTTCCGACGTATCCGTGGCAAGGGCTTGTTTGCTGTAGAACGTCAACGAACCTTCTTGCGCACCGGCATCACTCAACTCGATCACGACCGAAGACTTCGAGACTCGGATATTGTTAACTTCCGTTGCACCGATGGAAAGGTGCAAATCCGAACCGACTAAAGTTGGACGGTCCGAAATGATCGGCGTAAAACGCAACAGCGCTGATGAGTAGTGCTCCAACTCGGCCGTCGTATATGCATCCGTCGCGTAATCGATCACCTTGTTTTCCCAGAAATCAAAGACCGCACACTTCACACCCTGCGGCAGACCTGCCGCTTTGAAGTCGAGCGACAGCGATTGGGTGCCTTCGGTCACATTATATAAATTGTAGACCGCGAAGTCGCCAAACGGACGCTTTGCCGCAAAGCCCAGCGTGGTGTTATGCGGCGAGTTGCCAAGAGTCAGGAGTTGTGCCGGTTCACGACTGCCGGGGCGCATGATCTCGTAGTTGCGCCAGACGGCTTTCACATCGTCCTTATTGATCGGTTCACTGATCATCGCGGTGCCGCCGACCAATGTATTGATCGCATGCCAGGTGCGCCACATGCCCTCACCTTGCGGTGTGTAGCCAACACGACGGCTTTCCAGCTTCGGTGCGAGATAGGACACATCGGGATCGTTCTGCCACCACACGTTGTCGTAGATCTGAAAGCGCAAGACGGAATCGAGGCAGTGATCAAACGCTGCCGGATGCGAGTCCGGCCCAACGCGAGCAGCGTCGATAAATCCAATCACGCCACGCGTCGGACGGCCGAGGCAGGACAGCATATACATTTCTTCGCCGGCAGCTTCACGGTAGAGTGTGTAGAGCTCACGGAAAATTTGCAGACGTGTCTTGGTCGGATCTTCAAATGTATTTCCGATCCCATTGAAATCGATCTTGATATAGCCGTAGCCGCGCTCACGCGCATCGTTAATAATGTTAAACAGGAATTTTTTCGACTCCGGGTGATCCGAGCTAATCCAGTGCGCGCCAGCAGGGTGAAACGAATTGGGATTCATAAAGCGCTCCAGACCACCGGCAGCTTTCTGAATCGCCTCGGGATTCGCTTTGGCCCATGGATGCTCGGGATTGATCATCAACGGCGCAAACCAGACACCCGGGATGCAACCGGCCTCGCGCACCGCTGCCGCCACACTCGCCATGCCGTCTGGGAATTTTTCGTTGGCAGTCCAATCGCCATCCATTTTTTGGTAACCGTCATCGATTTGAATGATGCCCTTACCAAAAGTATTCGGATTCTCTTTGATTGTTTGTGTGACATCCAACACGTGCGCGGCGTCAATCTTAGTGGTGCGGTCATACCAGCTGCACCAGCCATAGATAGCGCCCTTGTTGCGACGCACACCATGCGTCTCCGCGACCCAACGCGTCCACACATCCGTCGATGTCTTGGCGGACTCAAAAGAGAGAATCATTTCTTCACTGCGGCGGCTTTCACCGGCACGCACAAGCACGCTGTCCATTTGCACCACGCCCTTCACCACTTCGTTGCGCACCTCGACACTGATATGCGCCTCGGCCGGACCGACCGGACCAAGAAGAAAGCCTGTGCCATCCGCACGATACAACATCGCGACTTCATTGAGATTCTTCTGCATTTCGCTCAATGGCAGTGCAGGCGAATCTTCCATCAATGGAGTGACCAACCAATCAGCAGACTTCTCA
>CAJQOS010000082.1 GCA_905479975.1 uncultured Puniceicoccaceae bacterium
CCGGGATTTTTTGGTGCTGTTAGAGGCTTAAGCCATTTGAGGGGAATTCCTCTGATCCAGCTCTTGAGTCGATGTCGTGCTTGACATGGTTAACGTGGGAGTCGCCCACGCTCCTTTAGCTCAAGTTTTGTCAGAGTGCGGGCTTGTCTGGTTTGTAGGAATTCGCCACGTTATGGGCATGGCACGTTATCGATCATTTTTGTTTGCAGACGCGACAGTGGGGGAGGGGTTCCTTATTCTGGATGCGCGGGAAAGTCATCACTTGGCGCGAGTTTTCCGTGCGAAGGTCGGGGCGACGATCGAGGTGCTCGATGGTAAAGGCACACGCTACCTCGGCACGATCGAGGTCGCAAATGGTAAGGCGGTGCGTGTGGCGGTGGAGTCGGTCGAGTCCGTGCCGGTGCCTAGCCCGCGTGTGACTTTGCTCCAATCTGTGCCGAAGGGGAAGGCGATGGATCTCATTTTACGGATGGCGACGGAGATCGGCGCTTCGGTGATTCAGCCAGTGTTTACTGATCAAGGGGAACACGGCGCGCCGAAGGTGGAGAAGTGGCAGGTGACGCTGATTGAGGCCTGCAAACAATGTGGGCTGAGTTATGTGCCTGAGTTGCCAGAGCCGTGCCGCTTGAAGGATTGGCTGGAGGCGACTCCAATCAAGGACGGTGAGTTGCGCGTGGTAGCTAGTTTGGAGGAGGGCAGTCGGCCTTTGCTGGAAACATTGCAGGCTGCGGGCTCATTGGACGAGGTCGTTGTGGCCGTGGGGCCCGCGGGGGATTTCTCCGTGGCGGAATATGAGCTCCTGCGCGAGTCGGGGTTTAAAGCTGTTCGTTTGGGAGCCAATGTGCTGCGCACCGAGACGGCGTCGGCTTATCTCCTGAGTGTGGTGGATCAGGCGACTCGTGCGTAGTGCACGCTAGGTGAGTTCGAATGCGAGTAGGGTGATGTCGTCCTGCTGATCGGGCGTCCCTGTAAATTCGGCGACGGTTTTGTAGAGTTGATCGAGCGTCTCTTGGAGTGGCTTGTCGGCATGCTCTAATAGGCAGTTTTCTAGGCCTTGTCGTGAGAATTCTTCGCCTTCTGGATTGCTGGCTTCGAAAATACCGTCGGTATACGTGTAGAAGCGGTCACCTTTTTCGAGTTTTAGGTCGAAGGTGTCGGACGCAGTGCCTCCGGGGAGCCCCATGACCATGCCAGTTGGTAGGACGACGGACTCAATGGTGTGCGTGGCAGCGCGGTAAAAGAGGTTGAGCGGGTGCCCGCAGTTTGATAGATGTAGGATGCGACTGCCATCATTTTCTCTACGGCTAAAGTGGCCTGCCATGCCAGTGACGAATCCAGAATTGAGACGTCCCGTGATCTCTTTGTTGACAGCATCAAGGAAGTTTGTGGGATCGTCCTGATACACTTCACCTTGGTGCGCGGTGAGATATTTGAGGAGCACTGTGTAGAATGCGGCGGTCGCGCCATGTCCGCATACATCGCCTAAGTAGAAGAGCAGGCAGTTATTGGGGGTTCTGGGAAAACTTATAATGTCGCCTCCGACGGAGGTCATCGGCTTCCAGAGGTAGGCGATGTTGATGTGTTTTATATCGGGCACGCGGCCGGGGATCATCACGCTTTGCACTTTATGAGCGCTCTCGTAGTCGGAGCTCATTATCTTGTTTTGCTCACGTAGGCGCTGCTCACTCTCTGCAAGTTTCTCTTGTGCGATCTTTTGGTCGGTAATGTCACGCGAGATGCCGAGAATGCCTGCCAGTTTGCCTGAGTTCAGGTGTAAAGGTGCTTTACTTGAGGTGACCCAAGTGGTGCTGCCATCGGGCCAGGTCTCTTTTTCGACGATGTTAATCATCGGTTTGTCGGTCTCGATGATCTTTTGTTCGTCGTCGAATGCTTGTTGCGCGTGCTCGATCGAGAACAAGTCGAAGTCGGTCATGCCTTCGAGGTCATGGCGATCGCTGTAGCCATGCATGCTAGCGAGCGCCTGACTGACGGCGACGAACCGGCTTTGCTTGTCCTTAATGTAGATGCGATCAGCCGTTTGCTCCATTAAACTTTCAAAGAGGCGTTTTGGGGACGCTTTGAGGAGCATACTATTCTCGTCTAGTTTTGTGTTTTCCGGCTTCTTCATTTCTAGGGAGCTAACCTTACGCTTGATCATGTCTTTGGCAATTTTTCCTGTCGCTTCGGTTACATTATTTCATTTGAAATTCTACTGGCCAATCACTGTTATTTGAGTCCATTTGTTCCATCTTATGCGAGCAGTCATTCAACGCGTCTCTCAAGCTTCTGTTACGGTCGAAGGCACTACGGTTGGGCAAATCAATGCGGGCGTCTTAGTGTTTCTCGGAGTGGGGAAGGAAGACAGCGCGGAGGATGTCACGTGGCTGGTCCGGCGCATTGTGAAATTACGCATTTTTGAGGATGAGCCTGGGCGGATGAATCATTCGCTGCTCGATATCGAGGGCGAAGCGATGGTGATTAGCCAGTTCACACTGTTTGGTAGTTTGAAAAAAGGAAACCGGCCGTCTTTTAATCGCGCGGCTTTGCCCGAGCAGGCGGTGCCACTCTATGGGCAATTTGTGCAGGAGTTGTCTGCTGCGTTGGGCAAGCCAGTGCCGACTGGTTGCTTTGGCGAGCACATGGATATCGAAGCGCACAATGACGGGCCCGTGACACTGGTGGTCGATACGAAGGAGCGTGATTTCTAATGGCGCGCGTGATTGGTAAGGCGTTTTTTGATCGGCCAACGCTGGACGTTGCCCGTGAATTGCTGGGTAAGCAGCTCTGTCGGCGCTTGGATTCGGGGAAGATGATTGCGAGGCCCCGTGTGGGAGTCGATTATGCGGGTGCGGAATGGGCCGCGATGCCTTGGCGCTTCGTCTGGAAGCCAGTGTGCCGCCATACCCCGCAGAAATAATGACATCCAGCACGGATCCACGGTAAGAATTTAAGGCTGCATCCGTTTGTGTAGCCTCGGCGCTCTGTTGCCGTTTTATGCGCTCCCACAATTCGAGTGCGCGGACAACGCGAATTGTTTTTAAAAGTAGGTGGCCACCCGGATGGAGTGGGTCATTCGGATTGCATTACGAGCGGGCACCTAAAGGAACCCGCCTACGGCCAGACCTTACTCCACAGTCACTGACTTTGCCAAGTTACGCGGCTTGTCCACATCGCAACCACGCTCCAGTGCGACGTGGTAGCTGAAGAGCTGCACTGGAATGCTCATCAGGATCGGTGTGACGATTTCGTGGCATTCCGGGACGATGATCGTATCGTCGGCCAAGTCTTCCGGCATGTCGCAGTCTTCGGTGGCGATGCAGATGACCTTGCCCTTGCGGGCTTTGACCTCTTGTAGATTGGCGAGGCTCTTGTGGAAGATTTCACCGCTGGTGGCGAGGAACACGCTGGGGCATTCTTCACAAATCAGCGCGATCGGGCCGTGCTTCATTTCCGCTGCTGGATAGCCTTCGGCGTGAATGTAGGAGATCTCTTTGAGCTTGAGCGCCCCTTCCAGAGCGATCGGGAACATCAGCTGACGTCCAAGGAAGAGGCAGTCCTCGTAGCTCGCGTATTTCTTCGCGATGCCTGCGATTTTATCGTTCTGCTTGAGAATTTCTTCGACTTGCTCCGGCATTGCTTTGAGTGCTTTGACGATCTCCACGCCGTCACCATAGCTGAGGTCGCGCAGGCGGCCAAGGTAGAGTGCGAGCATCGCGCAAATCATGATTTGCGAGGTAAAGGCCTTGGTCGAGGCGACGCCGATTTCCGGCCCGGCGTGCTGGTAGATGCCGCCATCACTCTCGCGGGCGATGGTTGAGCCGACACTGTTATTGATCGCAAGCGTGCGGTAGCCTTTGCGTTTCGCTTCGCGGAGGGCGCCGAGCGTATCGATGGTTTCGCCAGACTGGCTGATCGCGATGACCAGCGTGTTTTTATCAAGGGGAGCATTTCGGTAGCGGAACTCGGATGCGTATTCGACTTCGACTGGGATGCGGGCGAAGCGCTCGATGAGATATTCTGCAACCAGGCAGGAGTGCCATGCGGTGCCACAGGCCAGAAAGAGAATGCGGTCGACTTGGCGCAGTTCTTGCGAGTTGAGGTTCAATCCGCCAAAGACTGCGGTGCTACCGTCGTCCGAGAAGCGTCCGCGCATACCGTTGTTGAGTGAGTTGGGCTGCTCGAAGATCTCCTTCTGCATGAAGTGATCGTAGTCGCCGAGCTCGGCTTCGGAGGTGTCCCAGTCGACTTGATGGACCACCGCCTCGACAGACTTGCTGCTGACAGTGGTGATGGAAAAGTCATTGTCGGTCAGATGCACGACTTCATTGTCGTCAAGGTAGACCACATTTCGCGTGCAGTGAGTGAGTGCATTGGCATCACTGGCGAGAATGTTTTCGCCCTCGCCGAGTCCGAGGATCAGTGGGGAGCCTTTGCGAGCGCCAATGAGTTCGCCTGGGAAGTCCGTGCAGATCACCGCGATGCCGTAGGTGCCTTCGACGTGGCGCAGGCTCTTGCGCACCGATTCGAGGAAGCGGCTTTTGCCCGCAGTTTCGGGCTCTTTTGCATAGTGATAGGCGATCAGGTTACAAAGTGCCTCGGTATCTGTCTGAGATTGAAAGCTGTAGCCCTGATCGGTCAGAAATTTTTTCATGCCAGCGTAATTTTCAATCACGCCATTATGAACCAGTGCGATTTTATTGTCGCTACTAGTATGGGGGTGCGCGTTGGCTTCGGTCACATCACCGTGCGTCGCCCAACGTGTGTGGCTGATGCCCATCGTGCCGCCTAGATCGTCTCCCAGTGCGGTTTCCAGCTCGATGACGCGTCCTGTGCGCTTCGTTTGCTTGATGCCGTCATCCGTCCAGACTGCAACGCCAGAGGAATCGTAACCACGGTATTCCAGACGTTTGAGTCCGTCTAGCATTACACTTCCCGCTCGATCGCGGCCGATATATCCAACTATTCCACACATAAAGCTTCAATTCAGCGCTAGATACGCTACTAATCAAGATAATTGGAAACTCCATTAACCCCAGAAATAAAATATGAAGAAGCGTAAGATTATCTGCATCATCATGGGAGGCGGTCGCGGCTCCCGTTTAAGTCCTTTAACCAGAGAGCGTTGCAAGCCGGCAGTGCCTCTCGCTGGTAAATATCGACTCGTCGATATTCCGATTAGTAACTGCTTGAATGCAGGGATGAATCAGATTTTCGTTTTGACGCAGTTTAATACCGCTTCGCTACACCGACACATTCAAGAGTCTTACAAGTTCGATTCATTCGGTGGTGGTTGTGTGGATATTTTGTCTGCCGAGCAAACGGATTCGAGTGATGGTTGGTATCAAGGCACTGCTGATGCAGTTCGCCAGAACATGAATCACTTCGGCGGAACGAGCGAAGATGATTTGTATGTGATTCTTTCTGGCGATCAGCTTTTCCGTATGGATTTGGCAGATGTCGTGCGCGAGCATGATGCGTCCGGCGCTTCGGTTACGATTACCGCGAAGCCACTTGGCTTGGACGAGGCTGAAGGCCTCGGCTTGATGCGTATTAATGATAACCTTGAAGTCACTGAGTTTGTTGAAAAACCGACCGACCCTGAAGTGATCAAGGGACTGTCAGTTGGAGATAGTGTGCGCCAGAAGATGCATCACCCCGGCGACAAGGACTATTGCTTGGCTTCGATGGGCATTTATGTGTTCAAGGCGAAGGTTCTAATCGATGCATTGGCCACTGATACCACTGACTTTGGTAAGGAAATTATCCCTGGCCTGCTCGGTAAAGAGAAAATGTGCAGCTACGTCTTTGATGAATACTGGGAAGACATCGGAACCGTTAAGGCGTTTTTCGATACGAACCTCAGCCTCACCGATGAGATTCCTCCGTTTAACTTTTTCGATGAACATGCAAAGATCTATACGCGTGCACGTCTCCTGCCTGCGTCTAAGCTGAATTCTTGCCGAGTCGATCGTGCTGTCATTGCCGACGGTTGCATCGTGACGAATGGCACCTTAAGCCGTTGCTCACTCGGCGTGCGTTCGGTGGTGCACAGTGGCGCCGATATGAAGAATGTCGTGATGATGGGGGCGGATTCATATGAGACCACCGAAGATTTGAAGGAAAATATCGAGCAGGGACGTCCCGCAGTTGGTGTCGGTGCAGGTAGTGTCGTCAGGCATGCGATTCTCGATAAGAATGTTCGCATTGGTAAAAACGTGGTGCTCGATCCCACTGGGCTGCCTGACCATTTTGGTGATGGCGTTGATGTCGCGATTCGCGATGGCGTGCTCGTGGTTTGTAAGAACGTTGTGGTGCCAGATGGATTCGTGCTGAAAGCTCAGTAATTGCTGAGCGCATTTCGGTTTCTTTTACTAAGCCGCGATTCGTAAGAATCGCGGCTTTTTCGTTGCTATTTTTGAGGTTCGTTTGCATCATTCTAATTACAAAAAAACGAACAATTCTTGTTTTCACCCCCACCCCATATAGACGATGAAGAATCTACTTATTTGCACCGATGGCTCCAATTATTCTCAAGAGTGTTGCCGTTATGGGGCATGGCTTGCCAAGCAAACAGGAGCCAGTGTCGAAGTGCTGTATGTGACGGACCTTCGGCAGTTTGAGATTCCGGTCGTGGCCGACTTGAGCGGCAGTTTGGGGATTCAGCCATACGAGGGGATGATCTCGCAACTCCAAGAAGTCGAGGAGCAGAAGTCGAAGTTTGTCGAAGAGTCGGCGATGGCTGTGTTTGAGGCCGCGGGGCTTACGGAGCGCGTCACCTTCTATCATGAAACGGGCATGTTGACCGATGCCATCGAGGGCTATGCCGAGCGGGCTGATTTGATCTTAATTGGTAAACGTGGTGAGAATGCGAATTTTGCGACCGAGCATTTGGGCTCGATGTTAGAGCGTGTGGTGCGTGCTGCGAGCAAGCCGTGCTTAGTGACTTCGCGGGACTTTCGCCCAATTGATAATGTTGCGATTGCGTATGATGGTGGCGACAGCTGCCGGAAGGCGCTTGAATTTATGGCACAGTCTGAATTGTTCAGAGCATTTAATTTACATGTGGTGACTGCTGTGGAAGGGCATAAAGAGGACGACGCAGCAGCGCAGTTGGCCGAGGCAGAGCGCACCATGAATGCGTCTGGACTGTATCCTGCCTGCCAAGTGCTGAGTGGCGAGCCCGAGACGGCGATTGCAGACTATGTGAAGAATGCGAAAATCGACCTGTTGGTGGCCGGTGCCTATGGGCACAGCCGTATTCGTGATCTCTTGATCGGCAGCACCACAACGACATTGCTGCGTCGTTGCTATGTGCCGGTGCTTTGCTTCCGTTAAGCGTCAGTCGAGATCTGCTTGCGACGTGCGCTGCGGATGATCGCTGCGCCAGCGATGATCATGAAGATCGAGTAGAACTGCCCGCGACTGAGCCCTAGGATGAGTGCGGCGTCTGGCTCGCGAAACAGTTCTCCGAAGATGCGGACGATGCCGTAGCCGATCAGAAACTCGCCGCCGAGTTGCCCCGCAGGTGGGCTCGTGCGCCAGAAGCGCCATTGGGCGTAGGCGAAGAGTAGGGCTCCTTCGAGCACTGCCGCGTAGAGTTGCGACGGATGGCGCGGTTCGGCTGCGAACATGTGGAGCGTCGCATTATATACTGTCGGGCTGTCGGGGAAGATCACTGCCCACTTGACGTCGGTGACGCGCCCCCAGAGTTCACCGTTGATGAAGTTCGCGATACGACCGAAGCAGAGACCGAGCGGTGCGAGGGTGACGATGACATCGCCGAGTTTTAAAAAGTGATACTTATATTTCCGTGCAAACCACACCACTGCGAGTAGCACTCCAAGGAAACCGCCATGGCTGGCCATGCCCCCTTGATTGACTTTCAGGACAAGGAGCGGGTTTTGTAGAAACGCCTCCAAGTCGTAGAGCAGCATGTAGCCCAAGCGTCCGCCGGCGATCACGCCGAGTATGACGGCGGTCATGAGCGTCGCGCGTGCATCTGCGTCGATGGCGAACTTGCCCTTGGCGTTATACACGCGCAGCAGCCCCCATGCGGCGAGAAACCCGAAGAGGTAGGAGAGTCCGTAATAGCGGATGCCATCCAGTCCGATCGAATTCTCGGGGAAGCGTATGAGAAAGGGGCTGAGGTCGTGCACCCAGTAGCTGCTAGTCGTGGCCATGGTTGAATTGGTATAGGGGCCGCGCCGCTGAGGGCAAGCATCACGACTTTCTCGGCCACATTCTTTTCTGGCTTTGACTTTTCCCTGTGCGCTTCAATCTTCAACTGACATATGATGAAGCAATTTCGCGTGGCTCTCGCGATCCTCATAGGAGCCCTCTTAGTTAATACTACTTTTTCCGCGCAGTCTGATAACTTGCGCGTCTCCGTTGCCAACTTGAGCCAAGATGTCAATCTGCTCGCTCAGCAACTCAAAACCATTCGCCTCGAAATGGAGGACATGCGCCGCGAGAACGCCAAGTTGCGCGCTCAAGTCGCTGCCGCTTCGTCGAATCGCGATACGCAGGCGCAGATCTCAAGCATGTCGTCTGCGATTGACTCGCTGCGTCGCGAGTATCGCCAAGCTGATGAGACGCAGAAAAAGCAGATCATCTCTGAGGTGACGCGCCAAATCAACGCGCTGGGCAAAGAGGTGGATTCGAACTTTAAGAACATGGCCGAGGTGGTCGGCAGCACTCCGAATGTGGCTCCTCAGGTTCATTTCTCAGAAGACTACCCGCAGACCGGTAAGCCGTATGTCGTGCGCAGTGGCGATACGCTGAGCGGCATCGCCCGTAAGCATGGCTCGACCGTGAAGCATATTCAAAATGCCAATAAAATCACGAATCCGGCAAAGGATCTTCGTGTTGGCGAAACCATTTTCATTCCGATCTCTCAATAATTATGGCAAGTTCTAAAAGCAGACTCGGCCGTGGCCTCGGTGGCCTCATTTCCGGCACGACCGGAGCAACCGCAAAGAAGGCGGCTCCGAAAAAGACCGCAACGCCCGCAAAGAAAGCCGCAGCGAAGCCGAAAGCTGAGCGTTCGGTATCAGTCGCGGCGACGGCAGCGGTGTCCGCCCTCGGGTATCGCGACATCGCGATTAAGGATATCGTTGCGAACCCGTATCAGCCACGCCGCGAGATAGATCCGAAGCATGTCGAAGAGCTCGCGAAGAGCATTCAATCCGAAGGTTTGCTGCAACCGATTGTGGTGCGTGCGAAGGGAAAGCAGTTTGAGCTGATTGCTGGTGAGCGCCGTCTACGTGCGTTTGAGTCTCTCAAGGAAACGAATGTGCCAGCACGTATTATCGAGGCCAGTGATGCCTCCTCGGCGACCTTGGCATTGATTGAGAATTTACAGCGCGAGAATCTCAACCCGATTGATGAAGCCTTGGGCTATGCGAGCCTAGTGCGTGACTTCGATTTGACCCAAGAGGCTGTGGCTGAGCGTGTCGGTAAGGGGCGTGCGTCGATTGCCAATACATTACGTTTACTTTCGCTCGGCAACGAGATTCAAGGATTTCTCAGTCGTCGTTTGATTTCGACTGGGCACGCGAAGGTGCTGCTCGGCTTGGAAAGTGAGGAACATCGCCAGCTTTTGGCGCGCCGCATTATTGAAACGGGCATGAGTGTGCGTGAGGCTGAGAAGCAAGTGCGCAACTTGAAGGAGAGCACTGGCACCACGAAGCAAGCCAAAGCCAGGTCGGCCGAAGCTCAAGCGACGGTGATTCGTGACCTTGAGAAACGTATCGGCGAGCACTTTAATACACGTTGCATGCTCAAGCACGGCGCGAAGAAGGGGAAACTGATGATCGAATATTTTGGCAACGAAGATCTAGACCGCATCCTCGAAAAGCTGGGGATTAAGGGGTAGGGGCGATCAATTTGAAAAAAAAGCCACGGCGTAACTGCCGTGGCTTTTTTTGAAATTTGAACCTGTTCTGAGCATATCCTTCTACATATCTTTGAACCTTCGAATTTACGTTGGCTTTGTTGATTCAAGATGTCGGTTTCTGTGCGCTCTGACCAAACAGATGCTGAATTAACCGCTCGTTTCCTTCGGTCACTAGAGAACGCAAAGGAGGTGAATTGATTTTTTTGCACTATTTAACGTGGGAAGCGCTCATGATTGGCCGACTCAGCCCTTTAACCCTAATCATCTCTGCGTTCTTAGCGATCTCTAGTGTGAAGCACGCTAAATTCGGTAACTTAAAAGATGCGATTGAAGAGTGAACTGCGGAAGTTCACTTTGAGTCTGTCAAAGTTGAAAAGTGGCGAACGAAATCGGAATGGAGGCTAGTCCTGAATTGAATCTCTCAACATGCGCAGATTTAAACCACCCACTCCCTTTGGTCGTTAGAGGACACTGAGAGCACAGCGCTTATAACACTGCAACACGAACCGTGAACTCTGAACGCGCCGGAGTCGCTCTGTGCTCTCTGTGCCCTCTAGTGCCGCGTAGCAAACGGGTGGTTAAAAAAAAACAGAGCCCGAGCACGTAGCCCGAGGCCTTTCATTCCTGCTCTGTTTATAATCGCACGGACTTAGCGTGCTTCACACTAGCGCAGCGGGCGGTTAAATCAACGTGTCCTTAATTTGCCCAAGACTTATGTAGAAGGATATGCTGCCAAGGGGAGGTGGCTCGGTCTGCCGAGACGGAGGGGGTTTCACAGTTATTTGTGCCAAGCTGCTAAATATCGCTCAGGCTCTGCGGAGAACCCTTCCGTCTCGCTCCGCGATCCACCTTCCCTTAGTAAGGGAAGGAGCTGATTCGTGCGAACTTCACGCCCCTCCGACTTATGTAGAAGGATATGGTTCTGTGATCGGGCTACTGCTTGATCGCTTCGATGTTGATCGTGATGTCGACGTCTGTGCCAACTGCAGGCTTGCCGCCGTTGATGCCCCATTCGGTGCGGTCGAGTTCGGTCTCAATCTCCCAGCCAGAGAGCTGTGCGCCTTTCATGCCTGGGCCAATTCCGAGTAGCTCGACGTCGAGCGTCACTTTTTGGGACACGTCGAGCATCGTGAGTAGGCCAGTGACTTCGAATTCGTTGTCGTCATCGCCCGCTACCCATTTTGTGGACTTGAAGGTGATGACAGGGAATTTGGCGGCGTTGAAGAAGTCGTCTTCTTGCAGGTGTGCGTCACGCTTCTCATTCGCGGTGTTAACGGATGGCACTTGGATGGTGGCTTCGACGCTGCTCTTGCTCGGGTCTTTCGCGTCAAATAAAATGGTGCCTTCGAATTGATTGAAGGAACCTTTTGTCTTTGAGACGAAGTGACGGATCTCAAAATTTACCGATGAGTGCACCGGATCGATTTTGTAGGTTTCGACTTCAGCTTTGGTAGAGAGAAGTGCGATGGAGCAGGCGAGAGCAGTGAGGAGTGCTTTTTTCATGTCGGTGGGGTTCTTTTATTTAGCTGCGAGGGGTAGATTTTGTCGTGATCCAGCGACGCTCAGGATGTAGATTTTATCATCGGCAGCCCATGTTTGGAAACTTTGTTCGTTGTGCTCATAGATGGCCGGTTGTTGGGCGTAGGTTTTGGCGCAGGTGCTCTTGTCAGTGGTCAATAGGTGGTAGATGGCGCCATCTTTCTTGAAGCAGATCATGCTGACCGCACAGTCATTGTAGCGGAAGGTGACACAGCCGAGGGACGGTATGCCTTCCAGTGAATCTGGGAGTTCGCCGGGGGCTGGCATGCCAGATTCACTTAGATATTGCTGTAGCTCTTGGTGTTGCTGGCCTTTCTTTTCGAAGGGCGCTGTCTTTTTGAACTCCTTGATTTCGTTTGCCAAAAAGTTGACAAGGCTTGGCACGCCGGCGGTGGCGACGACTGCGTCAGTCATGGAGGCATCGCCGTTGGCAAGTTGAGTCGGTGCTTCCCGAACGGGCAGCAATAGAACGACTCCAGCAACTGCAAGAGCTGCGGCGATCCCCATCCATGGGCGGAATGCGGAGCGATGGTCGGCGCTATTTGCCGGGCGCGGAAACGGGAGGACGTGCTCGTGTGCCTCTTCATCTTCGACGGCGTCGCCTACTAGTAGCTCGGCTTGAGCGGCATGGGCACGCATGCCGGCAAGGATGGATGCTTTGAGGTCGGCAGGTGGTTCGATACGGTCGAACTCGCCACTGATTTTGGCGTCGAGGGCTTGTTGCTCTTCAAACCAGGCATTGAGCTCGGCATCTTGAGTGAGTCGCTCGAGTGCTTCCGCGATGAGCGGGTCGTTGCGATCCTCGATATTATCGGGGCGGCAGAGCTGGAGAATGTTTTGTGCTTCTTCGCGATCCATGACTTAAAGTGTGCTGCTGGACGTTTCAGTCTCTTTGCGTTTGAAAATCTCGCGGAGCTGGGCTTTGCCGCGAGAGAGACGTGACATGATGGTGCCAATGGGCACATCGAGGATCTCGGCTATTTCTTTGTATGAAAGGTCTTTGAGGTAGAAGAGTGAGACGGGCTCGCGGTAAACGGCATCGACTTCTTCGAGGGCTTCGACCGCGAGATGGCCATCCATTGTGCGGCGCACTTGAGGTTCCACGGCCCCTCCCACATTTTCGAGCATCTCGGGCTCGTAATTGTCCATTCGGGAGTCTTTACGGCGGCGGCGCAGGAATTCGCGGTAAAGTGTGGTGAAGAGCCAGGACTTGACCTTGGATTTATCGCGCAACGAACTACCTTTTTCAGCGTATATGAAAAAGGCCTGTTGGGCTAAATCGCCGGCCTCATGCTCGTTTTTGGCTAGACTATAGCCGAAACGATAGAGCGGTTGGTAGTAGGCACTCACTATCTCTTCGAAATTCAAATTGGGTTCTGTTGTCATGTGAGTGGCATCTATTGAGGCTTATTCCTAAAAAATATGAAGCGACTGAAATAGAGGCATTGAGGGGTTATACAATGAGCATGGCATCTCCATAGCTATAAAAGTTATAGTTACGTTCAATTGCTTCAGCGTAAAGTTCCAATAGCCATTCGATGCCCTGATCGTCGCCAGGGCTTAGAAATGCAGAAACGAGGCACAGCAGGGTCGATTTCGGCAGGTGGAAATTGGTGATCAGCGCGTCGACGGCCTGTAGTCGGGCGGGTGGGTAGATGAAGATGTCAGCCTCGGCCTGCACCGATCCAGAGGGCGTGAGGCAGGTGTCGGGTGCGGTTTTTGTGCGGCTCATGGCGTCTTCGATCGAGCGCACCGAGGTGGTGCCGACGGCGACGCGGGGGCCGGGCTCGGTTTGTTGGAGCGATTCGTAGGCGCTGGCGGGGATCTCATACCACTCGTGGTGGATGTTGTGATCCAGAATGTTGTCCACCTGAATGGGGTGGAAGGTGCCGATGCCGACTTGCAGGGTGAGGTCGTGGAATTGCGCGCCACGGGCTTCAAATTGGGCAATTAGGTCGGGCGTAAAGTGGAGGCCGGCGGTCGGCGCAGCAACGGCGACGCGTTTGTCGTAATCGGCATACACGGTCTGATAGCGCTCGTTGTCGTTCGCGCGGCGGGGGTCGTCGATCGTGCGCTCGATATAAGGCGGCAGTGGCATGATGCCGAGTCGCTCGGAGAGGTCAGTCACGGATTCGTCGCGGACGGGGTG
Organism: uncultured Puniceicoccaceae bacterium; assembly: GCA_905479975.1. Lineage (GTDB taxonomy): Bacteria > Verrucomicrobiota > Verrucomicrobiia > Opitutales > Coraliomargaritaceae > Lentimonas. The sequence goes on from CAJQOS010000082.1 coordinate 13,584, forward strand.
GAAGCGCACGCGGTAGTTGCCATTCTCGCCAGCGTTGAGCACTTCGGCGGTATATTCGCCTTCAATGCCGAAGGTGCCGCCTTGCAGGGTCTTTTTGCCTGGGCGTAGTAGGCACCACCAAGTGACGGCGTCCTCTGCGGGCTGGAGCAGTAGGCATTCTACCTTGCCGCCAGTGGGGCGCTTGCCGAAGAGGCGCGCTTTGAGCACGGCCGCGTTGTTGCGAAAGAAGCGTGCGTTGGCGGGGAGGTGCTCGCCGATTTGGGCGAAGGTGGTGTGTGTGACCTGTCGTGTCTTGCGGTCGACGACCATCAAGCGTGAGGCATCGCGCTGAGCTGCGGGCTCTTGTGCGATGCGTTCCATCGGTAGGTGGTAATCAAATAGGGAGCTGTCCATTTGCAGGTTTTTAGACGGGGAAACTGAAAGTGGGAAGTGGGAAGTTTGGTTTTTACGGTAGTTGCTTGAGCCAGGCTCTGAAGAAGGGGTTCGTGAATTCGTAACGTGCGCCTTCTTTTTGGAGGATTTTGAGCTGCACGCAGCGTAGGAGCGCTTTCGTTGCGGAAGCGTGATTGCGGATGCGTGCGGCCTCAAGGAAGTCGATGCTGTTAGTGCTTTCGCCTCCGAGTTTGGCTGCGGTTTTTAGGGCGCGCCCCTGTAGGAGTGTAAGGTTGCCGAGGGCGCGTTCGAATTCATCCTGCTCCGCTCGAATCGTCAGGTTGAGTGCGGACTGAAGTGTCTTGGTCTCGGCTAGACCTTTTTCAGGGGTTTTAGACCAGAGGAAATGCAGGAGCTTCTGTGCTGAATTTGGATGTTGGTTGGTCAGATCCAGAACCTGTTCGATGCACTCCGGTTGAATGGTTTTGCCAGTTTGCTCGAAACGTCGATGGATGTAGCGTTTGAATGTTTGTTCTTCCAGACGCTCGATCATCAGAATCGTGGCGGATTGGTAGCAGGGGTTGTCTGGATCGGTAAACAGGGCTTTCATTTTATCGCGGTCGCTGCCTGCAAAAATAATAGCCGTATCCTTCCAGTGCTGAATTTCCGAACGTATTTGTGCAATGAAGCTTTCATGCTTTGGCAGGGCGGTCAGGTCTTGAAATTCGTCAATGAAGAGGATGCTGCCAGAGGATTTGCAGCGTTTCTCGATGAGGCGGAGCGTATCCACTACATTTTGCGGAGTGCTTTGAGGGGAGGGCGTGACTGTCAATTGTGTGCCGCCGCTGATCGGATCGATTGCCCATGTGGGGCGAAGGTGGGCGAGTGCCTGAATCAAGCTTTCAATGCGTGGCTCTTTGCTGTCTCGCATTGTTGATTCGATTAAGCGCTTGATGACTTCCGCATAAGAATCAACCCGCATCATGTCGCTGTGCACGACCTTGCGTTTTGCCTTTCGGCAGACTTCTAGGGCGAGGGAGGTCTTACCTGTGCGCCTTGGTCCAATGAGCGCTACATTTTGTCCTGATTCAATTAGGTCGCTGACCAGAGTGCTTTCTTGGCGTCGGCAGAAATACTCTTTTTCGACAACTTGATTGAATCGAAATGGGTTGGTGTGTTTTTTTTGCATGGCAGCTTCTGTGAATGACTCTGAATGGTATGATGCTAAACGGTATGATGCTGAATGGTGTCATTTTGATATGCAATACTAAACCACATGATGGAAAGTTGCGCCAAATCGACGAGGTTTTCGCATGCTGCCGCAGGTAGAGGGATTGCTCGTTCGGTAAATGGCTGTCCGCGCGGGGGACGCCGTCGGCAGCGTCTAAGAGGCTGAGGCCAGACGCTGCGATCAAGACAGTTGAGAGGTATTTGAATGTGGAAGGGGACTGGCCTCTATGATTCGTGTGCTGACTGCAAAAGGCGTGATGAGTCACGATGAACTCAATCGTATGGTGGGCGCGATCGATGCCGAAGATGGTCAGTTTGATGGTTGTTGTGATGGGCCGATGGCTTAGCTTGTGAATGTTCGGCGGCAGCTAAAGCAGCCGATCCTTGGTGTTCGCTGGGATCGGCTGTTTTAGTTCCCGTTTTCACTCACCCATTTTTTGATCGTGCGTTGATCGACGCCTAGCCGACGAGCGGCCTCGCGGTAGCTACCTGCATTTTTGAAGGCTTGTTGTACGTAGATGCGATTCCATTCGGCGAGTGTGGTGTGGCTGCCTTTTAGAATGCCATCGATGGATTTATCTGCGTGGCTAGGCATGGGCGTGTATTCATCGCGCACGACGATGTTACGCACTGCTTGCTCTAGTTCGCGGAAGTTTCCGGGCCATGTGTAGTCGGCTGGCACGTCGCGTTGGAGTGTATTCAATATTCGACTACAAAGGTGCTGTGCGCCTTCGGTTCCGAAGAGCTTTGTGCAGATGTAATTGACGGATGTCGTTAAATCCTCGGGGCGATCACGCAGGATGTCGTGTAATGCGACGGTGCTGACTTGATCACCGCAGAGGCGGTAGTAGAAGTCTTCGCGAAAGCGTCCGGCGCGCATCTCGGCATTGAGGTCGCGGTGCGTGGCGGCGATCACTTTACCGGTGAAATAGGCGGGGTGATTGTCGCCGATGGCTTGGAATTCGCCTGACTGTAACAGTCGCAGTAGCCGCACTTGAGTGGCTTGGCTGACTTCGCCGATCTCGTCGAGAAATACGGTTCCGTAACTGCCTGCTGTGGCGAATAGTCCGGCGCGGTCGGCCATCGCACCAGTGAAGGAGCCTTTGCGGTGGCCGAAGAGTTCGGACTCGATCAGTGTTTCGGATAAGGCGGCGAGGTTGACGGGGTGAAAGCTGGCTTGGGCGGAGGTTATGAAGTGACCTGCTTTGATGTCGTAGGGTATAAAGCGGGAGAGTCCGATGGCGCGGGCGACGACTTCTTTGCCTGAGCCAGATGGGCCTAGGACGAGTGTGGGGAAGCGGCCGACTGCGTCATACATCCATTGCTGGTAGCTCATCATGTCTTTGGTAAAGACACTCTCCCAGATCTGTATGCGCAGTGTTTTGATTGGCTGACTTTGTCCTGCGATTTCGTGGTGGATAAAGTAGTAAGCGCGCCGGACTTGGTAGAAGCAGGCGAGCAGGTGCTCCGGGCGATTCCATATGCGGTCGGGTGCGTGCGCGATCAATGTGTGTCGCTCGGCGATGCCGTCTTGAACTTTGCGGAAGAGTGCGCGGTTCTTGGGTAGATCTTCTTGATTGCGCTGAATGAGTCGATCGAGGTCCGCGGCGACTTGGTGGTAGAGGCTGAAGAAGGCAAAGGAAGGCAGTGCGTCGTTCCACTTCTTGGGGAGTTTACCAGCGCTGCCTAGTTTGAGTAGCTCGGGTTCGGCGGTTTCAAGCCACCGGATCAGTGTATGCAGTTGTGGGGAGAAGGTGGGCTCTTTGCTTGGTTCGCTTGGTGGTGGGCCTAGTTCGGCTAGGATCTCGGCTTCTTTATTGGCTCGTGCGTCGCTGAAGGGATTGAGGACGAAGAGCGCATGCACGCCTTGTAGTAGGGTATTAAGTTGGTCGCCTGTCATGTCTTATTATGTAATGGGTAGTGGCATTTTATGCCACGATAAAAATGATAACTAGTTCGGCTTTATTTAATCTAAGGTTCTTCGAGATTTCCAGTGGATGGTTGCATATCTTGATGATTCTGATGAACCAAAGAGATGAGCGTATCATCAGAAGATTTGTTTGGTCAGATACTTGGTTTGGGAGAGGATTGGGAAGTTCACCAGACCGAGTATG
>CAJQOS010000083.1 GCA_905479975.1 uncultured Puniceicoccaceae bacterium
ACGATCCACCTCGCAAGCACACCGACTGCCAACGGCCTCTTCAACCTCGGAACAGGCGAAGCCAACACTTGGAACACGCTCGCCGAAGCGATTTTTGCCGCACTCGATCTGGAGCCGAACATCCACTACATCGACATGCCCGAGCAACTGAAGGGTAAATACCAGTATTACACCTGCGCCAACACTGATAAGCTCAAAGCCACTGGCTACGACACCAGCGCGGGCTTCTCCCTGCAAGACGCCGTCAAAGACTACGTGCAGAACTACCTAGTCACCGGCAAGCACCTCGGGGAGAAGAGACTTGAGGGCTGAGACTTGAGATGGGAAGCGGGAGATCTGAGACCTGAGACTTAGAAACTTAGGACTGAGATTAGAAATATTAAAAGCGACAAGGATAGCCTGAGGCGGGAGAACTAAAAAAACAAAATGGATAATTCAGAAAGAACTCAGGCGCTAAGACGTCGAACCAAACAATTCGCCGGATCAGTCGTTCGGTTTTACGTCGGGCTAGACAGACGCCGCGAAGAAATCTCAATCTTAGGCAAACAACTGTTACGGTCGGGCACATCGGTTGGTGCCAATTACAGAGAAGCGAGCCGCTCGCGCAGCGACGCCGAATTTATCGCTAAAATCGAACTGTGCGCACAAGAAGCGGATAAAACTCAGTATTGGCTCGAACTTTTAAATGAAGATTGTGGAATCTCGGAAACACAAACCCAACCAATTTGGGATGAAGCCGACGAACTCATCCGGATATTCGTAACGATGTCCCAAAACACACAAACACGCAGAGACTCAAAATAATCTCCCATCTCAGCTCTCTAGGGAGATTGACAAAGGCCATTATTCTGGCCATATTTCAACTATGGAACTCAGCGTCGCCGAAGCGAAAGACCAATTCAGCAAGTGCCTATCAAGGGCACAGGCCGGTGAGACTGTGATCGTGCGCAAGCACGGCAAAGCCGTGGCACAGATCACAGGCATTGCAGAGCAAAGGAAAAACAAGATCCGATTCGATTCTGCTCCGGGCTCAGTCAAGGTGTTGTGCGATTTGACTGAACCGGCCATCCCTGAAGATCACTGGGACATACTATGAGCGGAGGACTCTTGCTCGACACTTGCGCACTCATATGGCTCGTCTCCGAATCTAAACGCTTCTCCGTTAAGCAGAAAATAGCGCTAAAAGAAGCTACGAATGTTTATATCTCCGCCGTTTCCTGTGCGGAACTGGCTTGCTTGACGGATCGTGGACGCTTGGAACTCGATACTCACTGGAAGAGCTGGTTCGACCTTCATACCGAGCAAAACGGCATTGAGATCGTCGAAATCAGCTACGCCATGATCGTCGAAGCTTATAGCTTACCCGGCGAATTCCACAAAGATCCCTGCGATCGCATGATTGCAGCCACCGCACGAATCCACAATTTGTCTTTGATCACAAATGATCGAAAGTTACTCACTTACCCCTTTGTCAACACCATCGTATAGCAAAGAAAACCTGTGCATTTACCCAATCCAAAACTCCTGACACTCACCGAAGCAGTCGTCGAACGTACGGCGCTACGCGAAGCCGGCAAGACAATGGTCATGACCAATGGCTGTTTTGATCTGCTCCACGTCGGTCATCTCTCGTATCTACAGGAGGCCAAGCAACTCGGCGACGAGCTCTGGGTGCTGATCAACAGCGACGCCAGCGTCAAAGCATTGAAAGGGCCGGATCGCCCGATCGAGACCGAGGCCGAACGCGCTTACTGCCTCGCCGCGCTCAGCTGTATCGACCGAATCGTCGTGTTTGAAAACCCACGTCTCGTCGACGAGATCCATCAACTCGAGCCAGACGTCTACACCAAAGCCGGCGACTATACGATTGATACCATCCACAAAGGCGAACGAGCCGCCTTTGAAGCGGTCGGCACCGATATTCAATTCCTGCCTTTCCTTGAAGGCTTCAGCACCACTAAGATGATCGAAAAGATCCACAAGGCCGGTTCTATCTAAAGTAACCTCCCATCTCAAGTCTCAGCTCTCAGCTCTCAGCTCTCAAGTCTCAAGTCTCAAGTCTCTTAAAAAATGTCCCTCGTTCAAAAAGATTACGACACTCTCAAAGCTTGCCTCGACAAGTTCGCCGCGCAACTCGCCTCCGTCGAAACGACCGGTCACATGATCGTCGAGCGCCTGCGCCAAGGTAAGACAATCTTCGCCTGCGGCAACGGCGGCAGCGCGACCGACTCCATGCACCTCTGCGAAGAGCTCGTGGGTCGCTACCGCGGGAATCGACGCCCGCTACCAGCCGTATCGCTCAACACCGACACCTCGGTGCTCACCTGCATCGGCAACGACTACGGATTCGACGAAATCTTCTCCCGCCAAATCGAAGCGCTCGGTAAAGCGGACGACATTTTAGTCGGCTTCTCCACCAGCGGAAACTCCGAAAACGTCGCCCTCGCCTTCGAAGCGGCCAAGAAGAACGGCGTCACCACCATCCTGCTCGCAGGCAAAGACGGCGGTAAGATCAAGGCCATCGCCGACCACGCCATCATCGTTGAGAGCGACAACACCGCCCGCATTCAAGAACTGCACACCTTCATACTTCACGCTTGGCTCGAACTCGTCGAAGTCGAAGACTGGAGGTAAAGAGACCTGAGGGGGAGAGCTGAGACTTGAGGGGGGAGACTTGAGGGGGGAGACTTGAGACCTGAGGTGAGAGACTTGAAAGGGATACATTTAAAAAACGATGAATAATTCAGAAAGAACACAGGCACTTCGGCGTCGAACCAAACTATTTGCTGGAGCAGTCGTTCGGTTCTACGTGGGATTAGATAGACGCCGCGAAGAAATCTCAATTTTAGGCAAACAGCTGTTACGTTCAGGCACATCTGTCGGCGCGAATTACAGAGAAGCGAGTCGCTCACGCAGCGACGCCGAATTTATCGCTAAAATTGAATTATGCGCACAAGAAGCGGATGAAACTCAGTATTGGCTCGAACTTTTAAATGAAGACTGCGAAATATCGAACACACGGACTCAACCAATTTGGGACGAAGCCGATGAACTCATTCGGATCTTTGTAACCATGTCCCAAAACACGAAAAAACACAAAGACTCCCAGTAACTCAAGTCTCAGCCCTCCCCCCTCAGCTCTCAACCCTCAGCCCTCAGCTCTCCCCCCTCAGCTCTCATGCCACTGGACATCCAAGCCACTTTAGACAAATTCGCGAAGCTCCGTATCGTTGTGATCGGCGACATCATGCTCGACCACTACATCATGGGCGACGCCACGCGCATCTCTCCTGAAGCACCCGTCCCCGTCGTCTCCGTCGCCCGCGACACTTACGTGCCTGGTGGCGCAGCCAATGTGGCCAACAACTTCGCAGGCCTCGGCGTGCCGACCGACCTGATCGGTTCGTATTGCGATGATCCCGAGAGCGTCCTGCTCAACGACGTGCTCACCCACCGCGGCATTCAGCTCTCACCCATCGGCCAAAAAGATGGCGCGACCACCATCGTCAAAACCCGCGTCGTCGTGCAGCGCCAACAGCTCTGCCGCATCGACCGCGAGGCCAAGCCCGCCGCCTACGGACTCGACCACATTCTGCAAGATCCGCAATTCCTCGATTTGATCTCCAACGCAGATGCCATCCTCTTTTCCGACTACGCCAAAGGCGTGGTCAACGACACGCTGCTCAGCGCAGTGCGCACACACCTCGCCACTCTGCCCGAGCAACCGCTGCTCATTGTCGATCCAAAGCCGAAACGCCACCTCGACCTGCACGGCATGACACTGATGACGCCCAACCGCGCCGAAGCCCTGCAAATGGCAGGCTTCGACAGTAGCTCCGATGCCGACTTCGACGACGAAGCCGTCAGCTCCGCGATTTTCAAGAAATACAACCCCGAGAAACTCGTTATCACCCTCGGCGCCGAAGGCATGCTCCTTGGCGAAAAGGGCAAAATCATCGGCCGCATCGCCACCGTCGCACGCGAAGTATTCGACGTCTCCGGTGCCGGCGACACGGTGATCGCCGTCCTCACCGCCGCACTCGCAGCTGGAGAGCCGCTCAAAGAAGCCGCCGCACTGGCCAACCGCGCAGCCGGCATCGTCGTCAGCCACCTCGGCACCGCGCCGATTTCAGCCGAAGAATTGCTCAACGCTTAATTCTTCATCACCTATTCGCTATCAGCTATTAGCCATTTAAATTTTATGTCAGATCCGATCGCAGTCCCACTTCTTGACCTTAAGCCACAGTATCTCGCTCTCAAGCCCGAGCTTGATGCAGCCGTCGCCGAGGTCATCGCATCCCAATACTTCATCCTCGGCCCTACGGTCGAAAAGTTCGAAAAGGCCAGTGCCACCTACTGCAACACCGAGCACGCCATCGGCGTCTCCTCCGGCACCGACGCCCTCATCGTCGCACTCATGGCTATGGGTATCGGCGAAGGCGACGAAGTCATCACTTCCCCCTACACATTCTTCGGCACCGTCGGCTCGATCATCCGCCTCGGCGCGACTCCCGTGTTTGTCGATATTGAGCCAGACACCTTCAACATCGACGTCTCCAAGGTCGAAGCCGTCATCACGGAAAAGACCCGCGCCATCATCCCAGTCCACCTCTTCGGGCAAATGGCCGACATGCGCGCCATCAACCGAATCGCACGCGACCACGATCTCTTGGTCATCGAAGACGCCGCGCAAGCCATCGGCGCAAAGCAAAACGGCCACCCCGCCTGCTCTTTCGGGCACATGGGCTGCCTCTCCTTTTTCCCGACCAAAAACCTCGGCGGCTTCGGCGACGGTGGCATGGTCGTCACCGACGACGCCGAATACGCCAGCATCATCCGTCAGCTACGCAACCACGGTATGGAGCCGAAATATTTCCATCCACGCGTCGGCGGCAACTTCCGCCTCGATGCGCTGCAAGCCGCAGTGCTCGACGTCAAACTCAAGCATCTCGACTCATGGCACGAGCAGCGCCGCGCCAATGCCGCGCTTTACCACAAGCTCAGCGAAGAGGCCGGCAGCAGCCGCAACATCAACCTACTGGACTCCGGCAACCTGCAAAACGGCGTCATCTTGCCCACCGAGAAGGAAGACAACTACCACATTTACAATCAATTTGTCATCTACTCCGACCAGCGCGACGCACTGCTCAAGCACCTGCAAGCCAACAACGTCGGCTGCGAGATCTACTACCCGCTCGCACTGCACGAACAAGAGTGCTTCCGCCTACTCGGCTACTTCAAGGGCGATTTCCCAAATGCCGAACGCGCTGCAAGTATGAGCCTCGCCCTACCGATCTTCCCAGACCTGAGCAGCGAGCACATCACCCGCGTCGTCGAAGTCATCGCCGACTTCTTCGCAAAGTAACAGTTGGATCCGACGTTCCAACTTTCACACGTTCCCACTTTCTCGTATGTTCCTAAAACGCTTCGCCCCTTACTTCAGATACCTAAAGCCTGTCCGCAAGCAATTTGCACTTGGTTTAGGATTCGGCCTGCTATCTGCAGCCGCCTCCGGAGCAGGCTTGCCGTTTATCATCAAATATCTGGTGCCGCTGGTAACCAGCGATGACAAACCAGAGGGCTTGATGCTGATTCTAATCCTAGGGTCGATACCACTGGTATTCTCACTGCGTGCACTCGGCGGATTTCTCAATGCCTACTTCATGGCCTACGCCGGCATGCATGTGCTAGAGCGTCTGCGCTGCATGGTCTTTGAGAAAATCCAATTCCTGCCAATTGCATTTTTCCAGAAAAACAATGTGGGCGACCTAATGAGCCGTGTGCTCGGTGATACCAATCAGCTCCAAACTGCTCTGGTCAAAGTCGTCAACAGTCTGGTCAAAGAGCCAGCGACACTCATCAGCGCGATCAGCTTCCTGATCTATCTCACGATTACGGAATCTGAGAGCGCGTTCATGCTCATCGCACTCGCCTCCGTGCCCGCATGTGTGCTGCCGATTCGCGCCATTGGCACACGCATCCTCAAGAAGGCCCGCAAAGCGCAAAAGCAAGCGGGCGAGCTCAATAACGTGCTCAACGAAAACCTCTCTGCCGTGCGTGAGGTGCGCGCCTACAATCTAGAAGAGCGCGAAATCGACCGCTTCGGTGCAGCCTGCCGCAAGCTCTTCAAGCTCGCCCTCAAAACGGTCAAATACGACAAAGCACTCTCGCCACTCATCGAATTTGTCACCGCATTTGCACTTTGCTTCGCGCTCTATGTCGCAGTGCGAAAGGATATTCAGCCCGAAGTCATCGCATCCATCCTCACCGCACTCTACATGTGCTACGAGCCCGTCAAGAAGCTCGGTGGCGTCTCCAATACTATCCGCAAAGCCCGGGACGATTGTGACGTTGACGTTGTTGAGTGCCACTTGGTCTTCGTAGGCGAAGGTGACGTTGTTGAAGCAGATCTCACTGGCGACGAAATCGAGTGTCTTTGGGTTTTCTGCGTCTGGCACGGTATCCTCGGTATGTAG
>CAJQOS010000084.1 GCA_905479975.1 uncultured Puniceicoccaceae bacterium
AGCAAAACGACAACCAGCACCTTCTCAACCCTCTAAATCACTACAATGAGCGGACTCATTGACGCCTCGAGTTCCAGCCAGATATGCGGCAAAGAAAGTAGACTTCAGGCGACTCTTGTCCGAAATCCGTGAAGAACCAAAAGAAGGCGTTGAGCTGGTTGGCTGATTATTGCGAAGAAAGCTACATCCTGAACCTACCGCCATCGACTTCAGCGCTCACGGCGCTGGAGAAATATTCTAAAAAAACCAAAGCCGATGCTGCGTTAAAGCGTCGCGCTGCGAAACTCGCCAAGCAGTATAAACTTCGCTAAGGAGTGCTTGTGGACTTTTCATTTACGGATGTGGTCAAGCGCCTTGATGCGATCGAAGGCATGCTACCTGCCTTGGCGATTGATGTGTCGTAAGCGTACTGTTTCGAGGGGCGGGTTATGCGAACCGGTCTCTGCCCTCCCAGAATGGACATTGAGGGCAACTTTCCCCAGAGGGGTAGTCGATCCCCTCTTCGTGTGGGCATCCGAATATTTGTTCACGTATAATTAGAGATTGAACAGCATGCTCTTGTAGTTGCGCGAGGATCGTTTTCTGAGTTTCGATTTTGAATCGAATGTCTTTATCATCACTTAGGTAGCGGAGTATGGTTCCCTCATCTTCTTGATTTCGGAATATCCCTAGCACGGCTTTGGTCGCTTGTTTGTCGTCAGGGCCGTAATATGCGAGGGTCGCACGTGGGAATCCTTGATCTCCACGCTTTGCTTTCTTTCGTAGAATTGTTAATGGCTTAGGCATGAGAGTGATGAGTTTTGGTAGATGCTTGCCTAATGAATTGCGATGTCAACTCCGCGCGCGGCTCAGCATGATCTGATTGCCGTCGGTGTCTTCGCACATTGCCAGATGTGGCGGTTCGCCGTCTTCGGGGTGTGGTTCGCGTTCGCATTTGCCGCCTGCTGCGATGATCTCAGCTGCGCCGAGCACGACGTTGGCAACTTGGAAGGTGAGGCCAGTCCAAGTCTGCTTACCTTCGCCGCCACCGTGAATCGCGATGAGGCTGCCTGCGATTTCGATTTCTGTAATGTGCGGGGTTTGCCGTGCGATGGTGCCGCCAAAGCAGGTCTGGTAGAAGGTGGCTGCGCGTGCGGCGTCGGCTGCCCATATTGTGTATTTCAGTTTTTCGACATGCATACTGTCTTTGTAGCCGGGAATACCGAGGATGCGACTCACTTGGCGATTTTTCCGTGGAAATTGGCGAATGGGACTTGATCGGTGAATATCTTTTTTTCGCTTTTTTCTGGCTCCATTTAGCCAAGCGGCAAGAGTAGCTCTCCTATATTACCTATGAAAGTTGTCTTAGCGGAAAAACCCTCAGTTGCACGCGATATCGCGAAACACCTTAAGGCCAACAGCCAAGGAAAGGGGTTTTATAGGAACGACGAGTGGACGGTGACTTGGGCATTTGGCCATATGGTGGAGTTGCAGGAGCCCGAAGACTATACGCCTGAGTGGAAGCCGTGGCGCTTGAGTAGCCTGCCGATCATTCCGGAGGGCTTTAAGCTACGTTCGCGTAAGGATGGCTCGGCGCACGAACAGTTGATGATTATCAAGGGCTTGTTTGAAGAGGCCGATGAAATCATTTGCGCGACGGACGCCGGCCGAGAGGGGGAGCTGATCTTCCGCTATATTTTAACGTGGACCGAGTGCGAGGCCAAGCCTTGCCAACGGCTTTGGATTAGCTCGCTGACCACATCTGCCATTGCGAAAGGGTTCAGTAAGCTTGCGCCGAGCGCGGATTATGACGGTCTGTATCATGCTGCGAAATGCCGGAGTGAGGCTGACTGGGTGGTGGGGCTCAATGCGACGCGCTTTTTCACGGTTGAATATGGGAAGCGTAATTTGCTGTTGAGCCTCGGGCGCGTGCAGACGCCGATTTTGGCAATGATCGTCAATCGCGATCTGGAGGTGGAGTATTTCAAGCCGAAGGATTTCTGGGAGGTGCACTCGGTCTGTCGGGAGGCGCTCTTTAAGCATACCGGTGGTAAGTTCGAGGATCAGGCCGAGGCGCAGGCGATCTTTGAAAAGGTCACCGGTCAGGAGCTGGTGGTGCAGTCTGTCACGAAGAAGAATGAGAAGGCCAATCCGCCGCAGCTCTACGATCTTACCTCGCTGCAGCAGGATATGAATAAGCGCTACGGGTTTACGGCGGATCAGACGCTGAAGCTCGCGCAGAGTCTTTATGAAAAGAAGCACCTGACGTATCCGCGAACCGACAGCCGCTACATCAGCACCGACATTCAGCCGACGATCCCGCCGCTACTGGAGGCGCTGCGCAGGCTTAAGTCGGACGCGATTGATCAGTTGGATCTGGGCGAGTTGAAGTTTACTAAACGTATCGTCGATGATAAGAAGGTGTCCGATCACCATGCGATCATTCCGACTGAAGTGTTGGGCGATCACTTGGCAGGTGATGAGCGTAAGCTGTATGGTGCGGTATTGGTTCGGTTGATCGCAGTCTTCTTCCCGCCCTGCATTAAAGCCGTGACGGTGGTGGATGCAGTGGCTGCGGAGGAGCGGTTTCGTGCGCGCGGTAAGGTGCTGGTCGATGCGGGTTGGCAGGCGCTGTATGCAAAGGATAAGCCGGAGCAGGTAGACGAGCCGAAGAAGGCCGCTAAAGTTAAGGGGAAAGAGGAGGTGCAGGAGCTGCCTGATTTCCAGGAGGGCGAGGGCAATTCGCATGAGCCGTCGTTACCGCAGTTTAAAACGTCCGCGCCGAAGCGCTTTAATGAGGCCACGCTATTGTCTCTGATGGAGACCGCGGGCAAGATCGTGACCGATGAAGCGCTCAAGGAGGCGCTTAAGGATAAGGGGGTCGGCACGCCAGCCACACGTGCGTCGATCATCGAGATCTTGATCCAGCGCAAATACGTCGAGCGTCAGAAGAAAAATCTAATCAGCACCGAGTCCGGACGTGGGCTGATATCGTTAATTCAAGATGAGCGTTTGAAGTCACCGGAGCTGACGGGTGATTGGGAGTTTCGCCTGAAGCAAATGGAGCGCGGTGAGTATGATCCTACGCAGTTCATGACGGAAGTGGGCGATTACACACGCGAGATTTTAAAGTGCACCTCTGCGAATACGGTGAATGTGACCAACCTTGGGGCGTGTCCGATTTGTAATGAGCCGGTGATTCGTGGAAAGACCGCTTACGGGTGCTCGGCGTGGAAGGCGGGCTGTAAGTTTGTATTGCCGATGGTGCAATGGGGCTTGTCGATACAGCCCGAACTCGCGCGCGAAATCTTTGCCCATAAGCTCAGCCTCACGCCACATCCGATCGACATCGATGGGAAGAAACTGTTTGCCACGTTGAGTTTGGATAAGAAAGGCAACCTCGGCTATGCCGAGGCCGACGTCGAAAAGAAGGAGGCTGGGCAAGAGTCGCTCGGTGTGTGTCCGACCTGCGGTGGCGATATCGTCGTCGGCGCGAAAGCCTACGGTTGCTCGAATTGGCGTAATGGCTGTAAGTTTGTGATCTGGAAGACCATGGCGCAGCGCGAGATTTCGCTGGAAGCCGCGCAGCAACTGCTCAGCACTGGCACGACGGAGCCCTTGACTGGGTTTAAATCGAAAGCCGGTAAGGAATTCGAGGCCAAGCTCAAGGTGGTCAACGGTGAAGTGAAGTTCGACTTCTCGTAGATTCGAGAAAGTAGGCGAGTTGCTGCCCACCCGCGAGTAAGAATGGGTGCCGATCGTGTGATCGGTTGCCTGTATAAAGCAATTTGACGACTTCAGAAACTCTACGCAGATCGCTGCGCCATCGAAAGCTTATCAACAAGTGTCAGGCTATAGCAAATAGAGTTGACTGTGGTGATGGCGGAGTTTAGGGTGGTTCAATCATGAGATTGAAACGGAAAAAGGTGAGTGGGGCTTCAGCGGTGTATCATTGTATGACGCGCACCGTGAATGGTGAGTTGCTCTTTCATGATCGCGAGAAGGAGATGCTTCGTAAAATGCTTTGGCAGGTGGCTGAGTTCTGTGGGGCGGAGATTTTAACCTATTGTGTGATGTCGAATCACTTTCATGTTCTGCTGCGTATTCCTGAGCAGTCATTGCTTTCGGATACAGAGCTGATGCGGCGTTATAAGGTGCTGTATCCAAAGCCGACTAAGTTTCAATCCGCTTCGACGAAGGTGTTGGAGTCGCAACTGCAAGCGGACGGTGAAGAAGCAGATGAAATACGTCGTAAGTTGCGGGCGCGTATGGGGGATGTCTCCGAGTTTATGAAGACGGTGAAACAGCGTTTCTCAGTCTGGTATAACCGTAATAATAATCGCTATGGCACCTTGTGGGCGGATCGGTTTAAGTCGGTATTGGTCGAGGGCGCGGGGAATCCGCTGCAAACGATGGCGGCCTATGTTGATCTGAATCCGGTGCGTGCTGGGCTGGTGAATGATCCGAAGGATTATCGCTTTTGTGGTTACGCGGAAGCGGTCGCTGGTGTGCGGGAGGCTAAGCGGGGACTGACTCACGTTTGGAGCGACTATGGTGCGAAGCGGATTGATTCCGCTCTACGGGCGCACCGTATGTTGATCTTTGGTAAGCATGCCGCCGAGTCGGGGTTGCCTGAAATGACGCGTGAGCGTGCGTTGAAAGTTTTGAACGAAGATGATGGTGAATTACCGAAGACTGCGCTGCTGCGATGCCGAGTTCGTTATTTTACCGATGGCGCGATTCTTGGTTCGGCTGAATTTGTGCGTGGCTTTACCACAGCCTGGGCTATGGAGCGCGGGCGAAAGTATCCACCAAAGGTCAATGCCATGACGGGCGGTGATTGGGGTGGTCTGTCGGTGATTCAGAGACTGCGGCGAAACGTGTTTGGCTGATGCGACTACTTTAGAAATTCCACGCAGATTGCTCCACCGTCGAAGGGGATGTCGTTTTGCTTAAGTGTGAGTGCGCCGCTCTCGGGTTCGACTGCGAAGATCGCTAGCGTTGAAGATTTTTGCCCGCCGACGATCAACCATTGACCGCTGGGGTCGATGTTGAAATTCCGCGGAACGCTTACGCTGGCGGGAGTGTTGGATATGAGTTGTAGGCTGCCGTCTGCTGAGCGCTTAAAGGTGCTGAGCATGTCGAGTCCATTTTGATTTAGGTCGCGTGTGGAGGTGTAGATGAAGTTGCCGTTTGGGTGTAGTCGGATTTCGGCGCAAGTCATCATTTCAGGTGTGTTGCCGTCGCTGAATACTGCGTCTGTATCGAGGTAATGTAGCTGCCCTGTTTCAAAATCGACTGTATAAGTGGCGACGTTGGGTGATAGTTCGTTCAATATGTAGGCCTGTTTGCCATCTGCAGAGAATTTCATGTGGCGAGGGCCTTGGCTGCCGCCGGGCACGTCGGCGTGTCCTGCGGGAGTGATAATGCCTTGCTCTGCGGAGAGTCGATAGATCATGACTTTGTCGATTCCTAGGTCAGGGACATACACGAACTGGTTGTTGGGGTGGATGAACGCTGAGTGTGGGTGCGGGGCTTTTTGACGTTTCGGATGCTCTCCGGAGCCCGTGTGCGTATGGAGTGAATCGGTGGCGACTAGGGAGCCATCGGAATTGATTTTAAATGCGGCCGCACTGCCGCTGCTGTAATGCGCGAGGACTAAGCTCTGCCCTGTGGCATCGACGCTTACGTGGCAGGCGCCATTGCCGCCAGATGGGAGTGTGTTGATCAGGTCGAGTGTGCCGTCGTCCTTGATTCGAAAGGCTGCTACGCCTGAAGTGTTCGGTTTTTCAAAGCCGATGATGGTGGCATAGAGAAACTGTTGGTTGGGGTGGAGCGCTATAAAGCCGGGCGCTTTGATTGCAGCGGCGAGCGTGAGGGGCGAGAGTGTGCCGTCCGCTGTGTCGAGTTGTGCGGTGTAGATGCCGGCGCTTTTGTTGGTGCCGAAGTAGACGCGGGTCTGATCAGCTTGTAATGAGGCAGTGAGTAAGAGGAGCGTAGCGAGTGCTTTTGAAATAAAGTGCTTTAGGTGCATGGACTCGGATATGTGGGGATTGTGAGGCTGAGTATTCGGATCATTCGGTGAATTGCGCGTCAAAAATGTTGGGGCGTTGTTGTTGGCAATCTGTCCGCCAGCTAAAGCAAGCGGACTGCTGGACATGAAAAACGCGGAGCATTGCTGCTCCGCGTTTGGAAAGGTTGGTCTGTGCTGATGACTATTCTGCTTTGAATAGGTGTACGTCGCGCTGTGGGAATGGGATGGAGATCTTCTCCTCGTCGAAGCGAATCTTAATGCGCTCCTGTAGCTCGAAGAAGAGATCCCAGTAGTCTTCGACTTTGACCCACGGGCGGAAGGCGAAGTTGATGGAGCTGTCACCCATTTCCATCAGGCCGATGGTTGGGGTTGGGTCTTTTAGAATGCGAGGCTCGTTGACCAAGATATCCTGCAGCACCTTCTTTACGTGAAGGATGTCTTCGCTATAGCTGACGCCTGCAATCAGATCCAGACGGCGTGTGCCTTGCTTGGAGAAGTTTTCGATGACACCACCAGTTGCAATCGAGTTGGGAAGGATCTGCGTCTTGTTGTCGAGTGTGATCAATGTGGTGGTGAAAATGCCGATTTCTTTAATGACACCTTCTCCGCCACCGGCTCCTACGTAGTCGCCGACTTTGTAGGGTTTAAAGATTAGGATGAGCACGCCTGCTGCGAAGTTGGAGAGCGATCCTTGCAGGGCGAGGCCGATGGCCAAACCTGCGGCACCGATCACGGCGACGAAGGAGGTGGTCTGGACGCCTAGTTTTCCGAGGGCAGCAAGCACCACGAATACCAGCAGGGCGGCATGCGTGAGGGAGGCTGCAAATCCAACCAGAGATGGTTCGACTTTGCGCTTTTCCATGGTGGTACGTAGTGCCTTGGTTAGGAGGTTCGCTACCAAGCGACCGATGATGAAAATCGCCAGAGCGGCGAGTATTTGGAGTCCGTATGTGGAGATCGCTTCGATGCAGCTTTGAATGACAGCCTCGAAGTCGATGGCGGATGTTTCTGTAGTTTCTGGCATGTGGGGAATTTGTAATGATCTTTCTGAAATGACAACCCTTGAGGACGTCTTTTGAGGGGAGTATCGTAGCTTTGACAATTACGGTTGGATGTGCGTAGTTCTTTCACGATTCATCTATGCAGAGCGCAACGCCATTTAGTTTTAGCTATCAGTTTAAGTTTCCGGACGGCACGGAAGTCACGTTTGAAGTGCGGATGGATGCGGAGACTGGGGCGACATTGTTGCCAGAGCCGAAGGAATTGCCGGATTGGACGCTTCTAAGTAAAAATCAGTGTTCGCACTGTCCGTTGAATGTCTCCGAGCATAAGCGCTGCCCGGCAGCAGTGAGTATTCTGGATGTCGTGGATTATTTTCATACCATTTCTTCGATCCAGCCGGTTGAAGTGCTGGTGACGGGTCCAGAGCGGGAGACGACTAAAAAAAACGTGGGCCTACCGACTGCAATCGCAGCGTTGTTTGGCGCGCGCTTTGCTGGTAGTGGCTGTCCTTTGACGACTAAATTTCGGCCGATGGTGCGCCATCACTTGCCGTTCCCGAATTTAGAGGAAGCGAGTTATCGAATCGTGTCGATGTATGCGATGGCTCAATTGCTTAGGTTGCGAGAGGGCCTAGAGCCGGATTGGGAATTGTCGGAGCTAAGCAAGATGTTTCAGGATGTGAACACGCTGAATTTGGACTTCTGCCGTCGTTTACGTACCTTGCAGGTCAATGATTCGATGATGAATGCGCTGACCGGTTTAGATAGCTTGCTGCAAATGGTGGACATCACCATGGATGATCAACTACTGGAAGATATGAAGAAACTCTTCCGTGCGCATTTGGAGGGGTAGGATGTTGCGTCGCTACTGCGTCAATGCTCTGGCTTAAGAATTCGCCGTGCGGGTTGATGTGCTACTCGACTTTGTGGAGTGTTTCTACGATCGAGGAGTCAAAGTCCAGTGTCTCGACTTTGAGGAGCTTCATGCCTGGCAGCGCATCATGGATCAGTTCATTGACTGCTTTTAGATCGGTGAGCTCGTTGGTCACGGTTTGCCCTTTATCTATCCAAGTGAAGCGGTAGGCGACCTCGCCTTCAGCCAAGCGGCGTATCTTTAGCGGCGCGACTTTGGCGGCGCGCTTGGCCTTTGTTGGCTTCTTTTTTATGGTGGAAGGGACGATCACTTCCGGCGGATCGAATGGATACTCCGCTCCGAGCAGTTCGGATATCTGCGCTTCAATCGAGTGCACACGCGCAAACTCAGCTTCCCGTTCTATCAGGAGGCTGTTGATCGCAATGAGCTCTTCAGTGGATGCAGACATATAGTTCGAGACCGCCGCGCCCGAAGGCGCGGCTTGTTCTCAAGTAGGAGTTAGGCGGATGCCTTAAGCCTTTTTACCTTTGCCAGCAGTGTCGTCTTTGACTTTAGGCTTTTCGTTCTTGGTGTCTTCTTTGACGGGCTCTGCTTGAGCTTCTTCCTTCTCGGCAGTCTTGTCTTCGGTCGCGGGTGCTTCGTCTTCGTTTTCGACTACGACTGGAGCTGGCTTTGGAGCGACTGCTTTCTTAGGTGCAGGTTTTTGCACGTAAGCCGCAACGTCGAGTGGCGGTGCCGGGAATGGGAAGATGCCGTCTTCGCCGACGATCTCGCTGACCTGTGTTTCGAGTTCAGCGATACGGCGGTAAGCTGCTTCGCGCTCTTCGAGGAGTGTATCGATCTGAACGCGAGCT